>VBHI01000218.1 GCA_005881495.1 Chloroflexota bacterium | reverse complement strand
TGGCAGTGTCGCTGCAGAAGTTGTCCAAGTCACCCCAACGCCGCTGCTCTTGCTCCGTCCTGATGAGAACGGCGGGACATTCTCCACCAGGAACCCCAAAGCGGCTCCGTACCAAACCGTCGTCGTTCCACTTGATGTTTCAGCATTTGCCGAGCAAGCATTAGACCAAGCACACGTGCTCGCATCGGCCATGAACGCAACGCTCCACCTGGTCTCCATTGTACCGCCTCCATTGTACCGCCTCCATTTGATATTCCCTTTTTAAGGAAGAATGAGACTGTTTCGTTGATGAAAGCTCTGCTTCAGACAGAGACGGAGAGGCGAACACGCTATCTTGAACAGAGGGCCGAACCCCTCAGGAAGCAAGGATTGGTGGTGCAAACACATGTAGCTACTGGTCATTCTGCTGAAGAGATCCTGCACCACAGTACGCAGCATCAGCATACGCTCATCGTGATGACAACCCATGGACACGGGGGATTACAGCGTCTCTTCCTTGGGAGTGTAGCGATGAAGGTTGTACAAAGAGCTCACGTGCCTGTACTCCTGGTGCGGGGTAGACCAGCTTAGAAGAAGAGCAGAGTGAGGCGCTGGAGGTCACACAGTGGGGTCCAATATAGGCCCATTTCCTTGACATTTCTCCTCTCCCCTCCTATCATAGGAGATGAGATTTAATTATCTGTTAATCCCCGGTCAATCTATTCTTAACACGCTCCCTCTAATAAAGTAGAGTGTGGGAGTCAATGAGCATGTCTAAGCGGTATGTTGGGCATTTGCCCGTTCACGATCCACTCCATCACTATTTACAGTATGATATATTGCCACAGATAGGGCTAGATCATCAACATGCTCAATTTCGTGTCTTTCGCATGGGCGGGAGCAATGAAGTGTACCTGTATGAAGAGAAGCATAGTAAGGTGCAGGTGGTCGGAAAGTTCTTTGCAGGAAATGGCCATACTGGTTCGTATATGCCAGAAAAATATCAGCGCATGGAGCAAGAATTTCACAATTTGCACCTCATGCGCAGTTTTGGATTGATCGGATACCCGCACAACGTCGTACGCCCTCTCGGCTACAATGGCTGGTTGAACAGCCTGTTGGTTGAGGAGTATTGTGGTGGGCAGCCGTTGAGCAGCGTCATCACCGATGCTATTTTTTCTCGAAAATCAGACAGACTCTATGGAAAGCTCACGGCCCTGGCGTATTTCCTGGCCACCTTTCATAACCGGACGGCGAATGGCTATGGGGTGAATTTTCACGAAGATTGTGCATACCTCGACCGCCTCGTGCGCAAGCTCCTTAAAAAACAGTTCATTCACTGGGACGAGGCCCGGGAGTTCTCCTGGTTGCGTGACCGCTGGCGTGAACAGCCTCGGATGTGGGAAGACCAGCAAGTCCTAGTTCACGGTGACGCCACTCCATCGAATTTCCTCTTTGGACAAGGGCTGAGTGTCATTGGGATAGACCTGGAAAGAATGAAGAGGGCTGATCGTGTCTTTGATGTTGGGCGTATCACCGGAGAACTCCAGCACTTTTTCCTACAGATCACTGGCAACAAATATGCCGCAGAACCGTTTATCGGCCACTTCCTCTGGGAATATGCCTGCCACTTCCCTGACCGCGATAGTGCTTTTCGCTCCATCAGCGGGCGTACGCCATTCCAGATGGGCCTGACGCTGCTGCGCATCGCCCGTAACTCATGGATCAGTTATGACTATCGCCGGCGGCTCATCGAGGAAGCAAAAATTACACTGAGGACTTTTTAATGGATATTCGTGCGCTGCTCTTCGATGTGAACGGAACGCTTATCGATATCGAGACGGATGAGGGATTGGAGGAGATTTACCGGGCTATTGGGCATTTTCTGACGTACCAGGGCATTTCACTGCACCGCTGGGAGGTACGCGATCTCTATTTTCAGATCATGCAGCAACAGCGTGAGGGAAGTTCCGAGACTTTCGCGGAGTGGGATGCCATTGAGGTCTGGCGCGAGTTTCTACACTACAATGCCAACGACTACACGCGCGCTCTGCCTTCAGAAAAGCGAGAGCAACTTCCGCTGTTCCTGGCGGAACTGCACCGGGGCATTGCCCGCAAGCGGCTCCGTCTCTATCCCCAAGTGCAAGAGACACTCGACCAGTTGTGCCCGCTCTACCACATGGCGGTAGTTTCCGATGCCCAAAGTGCGTATGCCGTTCCCGAATTGCGCGCGGTGGGGCTGCTGAAGTACTTCAACCCTATTATCATTTCTGGTAACTATGGGTATCGCAAGCCAGACTCCCGGCTCTTTCAAAAGGCTCTTGATGCGTTGCAGGTAAGACCGGAACAGGCGCTCTTTCTCGGCAACGACTTATACCAAGATATCTTCGGTGCCCAGCAGGTGGGGATGAAAGCCATTTTCGTCTCTTATAATCAAGGCAATACGTCTTATCAGACAATTTTGCCCGATTATACGATCTACCGTTTTGCCGAGTTGCCCCAGGCGATCAACTACTTCATGACGCTCGAGTAAATCACGGTTGTCAAATGGCTCATTCTCTATACCCCAGTTTACATGCTACCTCGCTTGAAAAAGAGGTCCCTTTTGTACCCCCGAAGAGGCCTCTTGTGATATGATGATGTATACTCGGCAAGAAATATGTAAGCAAGCTATCTTCTATGAATCAGTGGTGGGATACGATCTCGAGGTTTCCTGATTCTGACCTTCATCAATTCAAGAAGAACAAAATTGCAGTGAAGAGAGCTGGATGCTTAAGAGGAGGATTTGATGGAACTTTCATTGCGGCTGGATACGTTGGGAATGGTGGAGATGCGCTTTTTGCGTAATCGAGATCGTTACCGGGACTGGCCATCTTTTCAATTGCTTGCGGCATCAAGGCAAGCAAAGATCGTGGCCTATATGAGTAAGGAAGTGGCAGAGCAACTGCACCAACAGATATTAATAGTAGAGTCGACAGTTGGCCTGGACGAAGACGATGATGATAATGAAATTGATGAAGATGATAACGAAGACAAGTTAAATGGAGAAAGCACGAAATCAAGCGATCGCGAAAGTCCAAATTTTTCTCCCGCTTTTGCTCAGGCCCTCGAACGATTGAATGACCTGGCGCGCCAGCGATTACCAGAGGGGAACGTCGGCAGCGCTGCAAGCGATCAACCAGTAGAGGGCAGCGGTTTGTCTGCTGTGAGCGAGACCGAAGAGGGAGATGAGGACGACGCACTCGAGCAATTACAGGATGCCTTCGTCCAGATGATGGAGGTTGTACGCGAGCTAGCCGAGGAACTTTCAACCGACGCACTGAAGATCTCGGGACGTTTCCGCTGTGCGCGTACGAATATTGAATTTATCCAGGCTGTTTCCGAAGAAGATGACGAGGAAGACGAGGAGATAATTGAAGAGAATGAGAACGGTATGATGGAGGTAGAGGTAGAACTGGTCATGGTCCTGCAACTCTTTGAGGAAGGGCGAGCCAGACCCGATGATCTGCCTGTCGTCGAATTGCAGCTCGATGTCGATGATTTTGAGCGACTGCATGAGACCCTGGACATAGCGCTGCAGCAAGAGGGGCGCAGCCGCCGCAGGAAGTAATCCCGCCGAGAATTGGGCCAGCTTGAAGGCCGCTCCTAAGCTCTATTTCTACTTAACATCGCGTATTTGAACTTCTATGACCATCCTTTGGAATCTAATGGGAAAAGTGTTGCTTTCTAGAGTGTTTATGTTTTATGATGGTGTTGAAAAGGAGGGGCTTGCCGAGAGTACGCAAATACCCCGTCGCCGACAACATCTAATGTCATTACTGAGTGCCATTTTTCGCTATTTCCAAGAACTGACCTCGAATACAATGACACTTACTGCTTTCAAATTAACTAACCATAAGAAAAAAGCAGGCAGCAATTGTTCTGGCGCAGAGCGAGCAAAGACAGGTTCGATAGAGCCATAGGAGGTGGCGTATGGAAGGCAACCGAGGAAGCAGGTTGTTGCCAGCAACAGAACGCATCGCCGCCTTAAGTCGTGTGAGCGCAGCACTTATGGACGAATTGAATGAAGAGCGCTTGCTCCATCTTATTGCGGAAACTGCCTGTGAACTCACCGGTGCAATGTTCGCGGCCTTTACCTTGCGACCAATGAGCGGGGAGGGACAGCCGCTGGTTCCATCAGAGGGGCATTTGTTTTATCTCGCCGCCGTCGTAGGAGCGACTCCAAAACAGGAAGCCCTGTTTCGTCAAATGCCATTGGGTGGGGAAGGACTGCTCGCCCCTATTTTTCGCCATGGGGTCTCCGTCCTAGTGTCTGATGCCCTCGCCTTTCTTCACAAACCAGATTCTTCACAGAACACAACATCCACCGCGGCCAGAACTGCGGCAAGGCAAGCAGCATTTGCCTATGTCAATGGACGACTTCCGAAGGAAGATTTACGTTCCATGGGTATTCCTCGTGGGCACCCTGTGGTGCGCAGTTTTCTTGGCGCGCCGCTGCTTGATCATAGCAGGCAGGTACGGGGTGGGTTGCTTTTGGGACACACAGAACCGGACCAATTCACACAAGAAGACGAGGTCGTCCTGGTCGGCCTGGCTACCCAGGCGGCAATCGCTCTGGAAAATGCACATCTGTACCGTGCCGCTCAGATGCGCGCCCAGGAAGTAGATCGTATATTTGAAAGCATTGTCGATGGAGTCACTCTCATTGACGACTTTGGCAACATTCTGCGTGAGAATAGCACTGCTCGTCTTTTACGCGAAGTCCTCACAGAGAGTCCGGGAGGTGAGCGTGCAATCGAGGAGTTGCTCTTTGCGCCTGCACAGCGTACGCTCAACGATGAGGCCGTACAGGATATCACTGTCATCATCAACGTTGATGAGAATGAGACACGGGAGTATCTGGTCAATGCTTCGCCACTGCGTCTCCCCCCGGCACTCTCCGGTCCCCTGGTCGACACGGAGGATCCCCCAGGCAATGTATCTCAAGCAGGTTCCAGGGCAGTGGTCGTCTGGCACGACATCACCGAAGCCCGACGCCTTTTGAACGAACGTCGCGAACATGCTGAAACGGAGGCACGCCGGGCCCTGCTTCAGTTGATCCTTGATGAACTCCCCACCAGCGTCTACCTTGTTCGTGGGCACGACGCACGGCTAGTGCTCGCTAATCGCGCTGCCACCAGGATGTGGGGGGCAGTCTGGCAAATCGGGCAGCCTATGCACGAGTTTCTCACAGAGAACGGCCTACGCGTATTCGGCGCCAACGGCCGTCCTCTTGTCACTGAACAACTGGCGACACGGCTGGTCGTGCAGGATGACATGTTGGTGACGATTCGGCAGCACCAGGAGACCATTCGCCACCCCGATGGCACAACGCTCCCACTGTTGGTGAATGCTGTCAAACTCACCATCCCTAATCTGGACAGATTGTCAGCGCAGACAGCGACCCAACAGCGTGCAAAATGGGAACCAGTCGCTGTCGTGGTACACCAGGATGTGACAGCCCTCAAAGAGGCCGAACAACTCAAGGATGAGTTTCTCAGTGTCGCCGCGCATGAACTGCGCAATCCGCTGCTGGTGCTGAAAGGCTATGCGCAAATGCTGCTCCTCCAGAGCGCTCGGGGTAAAGGCTCTGCCCTCGCTGAGTGGCAGGCCGAAGCTCTCCGTGAAATTGACCTGGCGACACAGCGACTGGATGAACTCACCGAGGATCTGTTCGATGTGACACGACTCCAGGCAGGACAGCTTGTATTGCACGATGAACCAACTGACCTGGTGGCACTGACCCGGCGGGTGGTGAAGCGACAGCAAATGACAACTGACCGTCATGAAATCTCTCTGTCTACAATACTCTCACACATCGTACTTTCTCTTGATGCAGGGCGGATGGAGCAGGTGCTCTCAAATCTGATTGGCAATGCTATCAAGTATAGCCCCCGAGGAGGCCCAATCAATGTCAGCATTCATAAAGAGGACGATCCAGAGATAGCCGTGCTAAGCATTCGGGATCACGGCATCGGCATTCCGGAGGACCAGCAGGCACGTATCTTTAGCCGCTTCGCACGGGCAGACAACGCACTGGCTTCGGGCGTCGGGGGAACGGGGTTAGGACTTTATCTGAGTCGTGAACTGGTCGAGCGGCACGGGGGACACCTCTGGTTTGGCTCCACCGAAGGACAGGGTTCGACCTTCTTCATTATGCTGCCAGTTGGGGGGGAGTACGCTTCATATGGGAATGATGCGCCTTCTTCGCTGTAGTTGCGAGGAGTTTCAAGAAGTCGTAATAATTGGAGTACTTGACACATGCCACGATCGATCACTATTGAAGACCTCTACAAGATCAAGTTCCTCTCCCAGCCCTGTATCTCTCCGGACGGACGGCATATAGCTTTTGTCGTCACAACAATTGATGACCAGAAGCACGAGTATCGTTCCTCAATCTGGACGGTTTCCACTGATGGGGGTAAAGTCAGGCGCTTCACCATGGGGGTAAGCAATACATCCAGTCCAAGCTGGTCGCCAGATGGGCGCTGGTTGGCCTTTGTCTCCGAACGTGTAGGGGAATCCCTGGGCAAGAATGAAAAAGAGCTGAAGATGCAGGGAAAGGGCAAAGCGCAGATATGGCTCATGCCAACTGATGGCGGCGAGGCTCGCCAGCTCACTTTCATGCAGCATGGCGCCACCAAACCCACCTGGTCGCCTGACAGCAACTATGTACTTTTTAGCGCCGAGGTTGGTCCAGCCGATGAAAGGTGGTGGGGAGCCAGGGGAGCCTGGGGAGCCAGAGCAACTCACAGATGGCGATTGGGATGATGGTGACCCGTTGTGGTCTCCCGACGGAACGCGTATCGCTTTCACCTCCAATCGTGTGCAGGATCGGGATCGCTGGCGTTATTTCGGCTCTGACCTCTATGTATTGACCCTTGAGAATGGGAAAACGGGAGAACTGCAATGCCTGACGGATAGCACTCGTTCTTGCTTTTCGCCTTCCTGGTCGCCGAATGGGAAAACCATTGCTTTTCTCGCGTCTCCTAAACTGGCCTCAGGCAATCATGTCGAACTATTCACGATCGACGCTGGTGGAAAAGGCGGGCCTCGCAACCTGACGAGCGAGTTCGAGGGCAGTTGCGCCGATTCGACGAACGATGATATGAGCAATGATCACATACTGCCGCCTCCCGCCTGGTCGCCAGATGGCAAGACGCTCTATGTACTGGTAACGCATAGAGGAGCTACACGGGTCTTCGCAATCACGAGTGAGGGGGCAGAGAAACACCCACCCACGCTTACGCAGGGCAATGTTTATGTGCGTGATTTTAGTGTTGACCTGGCCAGGAGCAAGATGGCCCTGCTCCTAGAAGATCCAACCCACCTGGCTGAAATCTATGTCTGCTCAACATCCTCGCCAGGTGAGTTGCGCCGCGTTACTGGCTTCAATGACGCGCTGCTTGAAGAGGTCGCGTTAGCAACTCCCGAGTATATGCCGTATACGGGTGTTGAGGACTGGCCAATAGATGGCTGGATTCTAAAGCCTCTTGATTTTGATCCGGCTAAAAAGTATCCGATGATTGTAGAGATTCATGGCGGGCCCAACTCACAATACGGCTACGGCTTTTTCCATGAAATGCAGCTGCTGGCCGCCTGCGGTTATGTGGTGCTCTACACCAATCCGCGCGGCAGTACGGGCTACGGTCGTGATTTTGCCCTGGCGGTAAGAGGTGCCTGGGGAGTGAAAGATTCCTATGATATCCTGGCCGGTGTGGATGCGCTGCTGGAAAAAGGCTATATTGACGAACAGCGCCTGGGCGTCATAGGCGGCAGCTATGGCGGTTTTATGACCAACTGGCTGATAGGGCATTCAGATCGCTTCAAAGCCGCGGTGACCGATCGCAGCGTGGTCAACCGCTCCTCTTTCTTTGGCAGCAGCGATATAGGCTGGGAATTTGCCGATGATGATATGGAGACGACACCGTGGGATGAACCGGAACTATATATGCGCATGTCTCCGATTACTTATGTCAAGAACATGCATACCCCCCTGCTGATCATCCACAGCGAAAAGGACCTGCGCTGTAGCATAGAACAGGCGGAGGAACTCTTTGCAGCCTTGAAGTACTTGAGGCGCGAGGTGCTCTTTGTGCGTTTCGAAGGACAGAGCCACGGGCTGTCACGTGGTGGTCATCCAACATTGCGCCTGGAGCGTCTTCGGCATATCACGGGGTGGTTTGAGAAGCACTTGTAACCCAGGCAAGTCTCTTATCCATCGCGGTAATGCAACTCCGCTCTCCTGTAGCGCTTCTACTACCGTCAGCTGCGATGAAATGAGGCAGGTGGATTAATTGGGCGCGAGCATTCCGATTTTGTCTTTACCTGACTCGGTAAACCAGAGGGTATGATTGGCAGCCATCGCCACTCCAAGCGGGAGGCTGTCACTGGTAGGAATGTGGTAAACGATAAAATGCTTTGTGATGGGATCGAGGCGCGAGATCTCGTTTTCCGCCGAAAGCGTAATCCACACCTCGCCAGCAGGGCCAACCGCCAGGCCGTAGATTCCGCCTGTTTCATCCCCGCTATGCGGAGCATAATGGGGAGTAAACGTCCCTGTCTGTGGATTGAGGTTCAAAAGAAGTCCCCCGGAGAATGAGGTGATCCAGATGGTCCCATGAATGTCACTGGCAATCTCCATGAGAGGATTTACCGGGCCTGACATGGCGAAAAAGCTGAATTTCCCCGTTGCGGGGTCAAGGCGACCGATGTGACTGCCACTGGCTTCGGTAAACCAGACCATGCCATGGGGGTCAATGGTTACTCCATACGGGTTCAACTTCTGCACACTTTTGTCGCTTGAAATGGGGTATTGCTGAATCTGGCCTGTGTGTTGGTCGAGTTTCCCCAGAGCGTCGGCATTGAGCTCGGTGAACCACAGATTGCCGTGGGCATCCAGTGCGATATCGTTAGGGGCACTGGGTAAGGTCAGCGTCTTCCCTGGATTGCTGGGATCGGGAACTGTGAGCGTGGGTAAGGCATAGACCTGGTACTTGCCCGTAGCAGGATAGTAGTGGCCGATGTAGTTGGCATACTGCTCGGCGAACCAGAGCGTATCGTCGGGCGCAACAACTAAGCCCATGATGCCATTTCGCCCGTGTGGAGGCGTCATCTGTCGAAATTGCTGTGTACGAGGATCAAAAGCGGCGAGATAATTATGGCCCATCTCGCCAAACCAGACGCGCCCTTCGTGGTCTATGGCAGGCCGCATCATACCGCTATCGGTCTGAGGCAAAGGGTATTCGCGAAAAGTGCCTTTTCCAGTGGTGGTCGATTGGGTGGCAGTAGTTGGGGAAGCGAAAGGGCCGCTGCTGGGCAACGATACGGTTGAATTTGCATCTGCACATGCCACCAGAAAGAGGGTTAGGATGACCAGGTACGCGAAAAAGGAGAGACGCCTCATTGAACGTGTTCCTTCATGCATTCCACCCAAAAACCTGCAATCCCGTCATCTACCAGGTGTGATAAGTGAGCGCTGACCAGCGTATTTTGCCAGTCGCTGGTCTCAGATTCGGGCAAGTCTAGCAGCTCGACGCGCAGATAATTATCGGTCAGGCCTTCCCAATGTCCGTGTTTTTTGGCTTCAATGAGTACCTGAGTTGTGGTCCCTAAAAACTGTCTACGGAAGAGGCGGCTATGTTCGTCGTTGAGCGCCAGGAGCCGCTCGCTGCGCGCCTTTTTGACTTCATCCTTAATTTGCCCCTTCATGCGGGCCGCTGCTGTGCCCTGGCGAGGCGAGAAACGGAAGACATGCGACTTGGCAAATTGCAATTCACTGGCAAGCTGATAGGTTTGTTCGAAATCACTTTCGCTTTCACCAGGGAAACCAGTGATGATATCGGTGCTTATGGCAACCCCTGGTATCAGGCGCCTGGCGGTGGCGACGATTGTTTGATAGCGTGCACTGTTATAACGACGGGCCATGCGCCGCAGGATGGCGTCCGATCCGCTCTGCATCGGGAGATGAAAGTGGCGGCACATGCGCGGATTTTCCCACAGATGCAACCACTCCAGGCGAAAATCCTCCGGCTCGAGCGACGAGACGCGTATACGCGGAATAGTGGTCTCGCGCAAAAGTGCGGCAATGAGATCCCCAAGATTTTGTTCTTCGTTGTCCCCGGGATGGTAATCCCCCAGGTGAATACCTGTCAGTACTATCTCCTGGTAGCCGGCTCGTACCTTGCGCTGCACATGCTCAACGACGGAAGCAATATTGCGGCTGCGCGAACCGCCGCGTACGTAGGGAACGATGCAATAGGTGCAGCGGTTATCGCAACCATCCTGAACTTTCATCTGCACACGCGTGCGCGATGCTGGCCTGGCGCTGGCTGTGGTGGGCAAGTATGTCTCCTGCGGCGAAAATGGTGAAAGGCGGGAGGGATTGTCGGGCTGCGGCTCTTCTTCTGTCACTCCGTCAAGCAGGAAGGCGTGGTCACTGCCGATATGCTGGGTATCAAGCGGCAACATTGGCAGAACTGGCCTTTTGGGCTGCAATCTATCCTCGGTTGGTATAACCTGTCTTTCACCATGTTGTGGGCCATTCGTCTCCTGTTGTTTCTTGATAGCTTCGACAAGAGCACTTTTGCCACTATTGCCCACCACGAGATCAACGCCCGGCAGCGCCGCAACCGCAGTGGGGTTTAACTCTGCGTAACAACCGGTCACGACAAGAAGAGCGCCAGGATGGCGCCGGTGTGCCTGACTGATGGCAGCACGTGAACTGCGGTCACCCAGGTGAGTTACCGTGCAGGTATTGACGATATAGACATCTGCAATTTCGTCGAAGTCACGCTGTACGAAGCCCGCGGTACTCATCTGTTCACAGATGGCCTCGCTATCGGCCTGATTTACCTTGCAACCTAACGTAGCGACCGCGAAGGTAGTGTTTTCTGGCGGTGAAAGATCGTGCATATCTTCAATTTACTTTATCTTTTTTTCTCTTGTCCTTTTGGACACAAGGATGTTCTTTTGATTGCTCTCAAGTAGCTTGATTATAGCGCAAAAACGCAAATCGTACTAGATAGAATAAGTCAGTCGGGGCTACATGCTTTTTTGAGCCTGGGGTGTTTCGTCAAGGGTTTTCTGGATCATTGGCAGGACAAACCAGATGTTGCCTAAACCGAAGAGCGTCCCTGTAACGATGCGTAATATCCAGGTACTTTCGCGCCAGCCAAACAACTGGGTGGTTCCGTCCCAGACCATGGGCAACAACATGAGGATCCAGAGCCACCACGGCAGGCCTGGCATCCGTTTCTTGCTCAGCACAAAGACGAGGCTACCCATGAACATGGACACATAGATGGAGAGATTGCGCTCACAGAGTCCCAGCTGGTGGCCAAAGATATAGAAAGAGTGTGAAGGAACCTGGGCGCAGATGAAATGGAGTAAAATGAACAGCGGTTTGGCGATAGCATCCAGTCCAAAGTACCAGAGGAAGGGGATAGAGAGTGCGATAGCAACAATGAGGCCAAGCACAACGGTAATCACAGTCGCCCAGTAGTTGAGCAACCATTCGCCCACTACGTGGGTGAACCGTGCGAGAATCTGCTTTTGTTTCTGAGACAAAAGTGAAAATCCTCTATTGCTATTTTTCACTTGTTGTAAGGCCATTATGCTTTTCCTTGCACTTGAGACAGGGAATAGGGAGTTATCCTACCAGACTATCCAGACTATCAGTTCTCTAGAGATATCAACGAAGTTGAAAGGCTTGCGCCAAATCACGATACTCTATGCGACCCTCTAAGACCTTCTCATTATTAACGATAACGACGGGTATGCGATAACGATATTCTTCAAATAGTTCTGGATTACTACGAATGTCAATTTCTGTGAGCTCATAGGCAACCTGGGCTGCTATATCGTCAAGCATATCTCGCGCTTCATCACAGAGATGACAACCAGCCTTTGTATAAAAGGTCACCTGTGGTTGCGCTGGTTCTTTATGCCTGCTCACGCCTGTCTCCCCAGAAAGTTGTACTTTTCCTCTCATTAATCATAACATATGAACTCGACAGAATAACAGGTCACCTTCCCGAGGGGTGACCTGTTATTCTGCGTGCGTGCTTGCAAGCGCCAGCTAATCCTAACTGTGATATCACATCCGGCTCAACGCTCTAGCTTTGTGTGATAGTGAGTAGGCTTCTCAAGCCGATTGCATTAGCAACATGCACAGTGATTCTCAGGATTTGATATGACAGGAGTACGGTGGAGGCGGACAGAAAGGATGTGGTGAAGTATTAACAGTGTGAATGCTGCTATGGTGCAGTGGGAATGGAGGAGCCGTTTCCATCTTCACCGTCCAACCGAACAGACCTGCCAGCAGTACAAGTGCCATAACTACCAGAATGACCGACTTCCGCAATGTTGTAATCATATAGAACTCCCTCTCAATGCTCTAGCGCGGAAAACTCTTGCGCGCGTTTTCATGCGGGCCATGTTTGCCCGTCTATAGTTGTAGGTAGGGAGAAGGAGGCAAAAACTTGCAATTTTTCTGTTTTTGAACTATAATCGTTTATTATATAAAAAAGTTAACCTCAATATATAGTACTCTGATCGAGAAGGTGATTTATGATTGAGAAGAGTGACGATTTATGGTCGCAAATCACTACTGTGGCTAGTCAGGTCATTGGATGGTGCGCACAAGAAATACTCACGATAGATACGTTGACGGAACAGATGTTGCAGGAGTGGAGAGCCATACGTGTGGGAGAAGAACAGCCTTCACAGAGCTTGCTCACGCGTATGGCTCTGCGCATTTGCAGCTGTGCCTTATGCGAAGCCTGGCGTTCAGATCAACCAGATATATGTAATCACGCGTTCGAGAACCTCAGGCGTTACCTGTATCGTTCTTTGCGAAACTCGAGCTACGCACACACATTGTGGCAAGATGTATTCTTCACTGAAGATGTGTTGCACGAGGTGCTTGAGGAATTATTCGTGGCCGTGAGACAGAATCCAAGAGCCGGACCTGTCGATCCCGCTTCATTTCTCAAATATGCACAAATAGCGGTGCTACGCCATGCCCATGCTTATGTGCAAAAGAGTAAACAGGTACGACATCTTTCGCTCGAGGATTTCGAGGACTATCAACAGGAACAGTGTACTGACATACCTGCTGAGAAGCGAGAGCACAATCCGCAGCGATGTGCAGAACACAACGAATTGCAACAAATTCTCAAAGATGCTATTCTAACATTGCGGAATAGGCGCTATCAGCAGGTACTGCTCTACACCTACCTGGCGGGTATGGAAGAAGATGAACTGGCCAATCTTTTGGGGGTATCAGTACAGGAGGTCTATATGTGGCGTTACAGGGCATTGCAAGCATTACGGAATAAATCCGAGATCATACAGGTTTTACAATTGTATCGAGAATAGTATATGCCTGCAACTTCAGACGTTGGGGGACAAAAAATAGTAAGTACTTGAGGTAGATAATCAATGGGTTGCACTGAGCTGCGTCAGTTGTTGATGCGCACTGATTGGCGAGAAAGCGAGAGCTTGAGTAGTGGTATTGTTTTCCACATCCGCGCATGCCCACTCTGCCATCGCGGGCTGGTACAGCTTATAGAGGAAATCATAGCTGATGACCCGCTTAGTTGCGAACAGTGCCGTTTATATCTGCCCGATTACTATGAGGCTACCCGCACCGAATACCCACTGGTTGTAATGACTAACGAAAAAATGGCCCACATGGTTCTCCACCTGAGCCACTGCATCGCTTGCCACGAAGAATATGAAGAACTGGTGCTTCTCTCCGAGTTGGAAGAGCGCAATGAGATAGTTGATCTTTAAAAAGGTTACTTGCTCTCACGAGCTCGAGATCTCTCGTGCTGTGTCAACAGACGTTTGCGCAGCCTGATATTCTGTGGTGTAACCTCTACGAGTTCATCATTATTGATAAAATCTAAAGACTGTTCCAGGCTCATGATAATTGCTGGAGTCAACCGCACTGCGATATCAGAGGTAGAGGAGCGCACATTCGTCTTCTGTTTCTCTTTACAGACATTGATCGTCATATCCAGGGGACGCACATTCAGCCCAACAATCAATCCCTCGTACACCGGCGTGCCCGGCTCTATGAAGGTATCACCGCGCTGCTGAGCGTTGTTCAGCCCATATGTTACAGCAACGCCTGTCTCCGAAGCGACGAGAGCCCCCATGCGTGTTGTGCCGATTTTTCCCAACCATGGTTCGTAGCCGACAAGCAGGCTGCTCATTGCGCCATTGCCTTGAGTCAGCGTCAGAAATGCATTGCGGAAACCGATCAAGCCGCGAGTAGGAATGTGGTATTCTAGACGCACGTTACCGGAACCATCATTGGTCATATTGATCAGCCGCGCCTTTCGTGATGCTAAAGTCTCAGTGAGCACCCCGATATAGCTATCCCTGGTATCGATAACCAGGTGCTCGATCGGCTCGACGACCTTCCCGTATTCATCTTCGTGAGTGATCACCTCGGGGCGAGATACCTGGAATTCATACCCCTCACGACGCATTGTCTCAATCAGTACAGAGAGGTGTAGTTCACCACGACCTGAGACGATAAACTCGTCTGGAGAATTGCCATCCACTACCCGCAGGCTGACATTGGTCTCTAACTCCCGATAGAGACGCGATCGCAACTGCCG
This sequence comes from Chloroflexota bacterium, assembly GCA_005881495.1. Next base: position 34,648 of record VBHI01000218.1, on the reverse strand, counting down.
GGACGTGGGATATTTCCCTTCACGGCCCGCGAAAGGACTGGTATTTACCCCGAAGGTCATCTTCAGCGTTGGCGCGGTAATAGCAATGGTCGGTAAAGCTTCAGGATAGTCCACATCGGCAATTGTTTCGCCAATATTGGCGTTGGCAATACCCGTCAAGGCAACAATATCGCCAGCCAGTGCCTCAGGAACCTCCAGGCGTTGCAACCCCTTATAGGTCAGTACAAGATTGATTTTCTGTCGAGATACCACCCCATCCCGGTTGATATGTGCGACAAAGGTGTTTGGTGAGACACGCCCACGTACGATACGACCAATGGCATATTTGCCTTTATAGTCATCGTAGTCTAGCGCCGCAACCAGTATTTGGAGTGGGGCCTCGGTATCCACCACTGGAGCGGGGATGGTATTCACAATTGTCTCAAACAGAGGCTCTAGATTCACTCGCTCATCATCTGGATGATACATAGCTACCCCATCGCGACCGATAGCGTACAGGATAGGGAAATTGAGGTGAGCATCCGTAGTCGCCAGTTCAAGGAAGAGATCCTGGGTCCATTCATGCACCTGCTCGACGCGTGCATCGCGGCGGTCAATTTTATTGATGACGACGATTGGTTGCAGGTTGAGCTCCAGGGCTTTTTGCAGCACGAAGCGGGTCTGTGGCATAGGACCCTCCACCGCGTCGATGAGCAGAATACACCCATCGGCCATATTGAGCACGCGCTCGACCTCGCCCCCAAAATCGGCATGTCCCGGTGTATCGATAATATTGATCTTGATACCTCGATAGATGATAGCAGTATTCTTCGCCAGGATGGTAATGCCGCGCTCCCGCTCCTGGTCATTTGAATCCATAATAAGTTCGCCCACATTCTGATTTTCGCGAAAGATATGGCTCTGCTTGAGCAGCCCATCTACCAGTGTAGTTTTCCCATGATCGACGTGGGCGATAATTGCGACATTGCGTATGTCATTTCGTCGTACCAAATTTTCAGTGTGGGCCATAGTATTTTGAACCTGCATAATAAAATTGTATAACTCCTTAAAGGCAAAAGAAAACCGGACGGTTTCTTTCGCCCGGTGAATAGGTTAGTTTTATACCGCTACTCTCAAGCTACATTGTATCTTTTCTGAGGGATGGCGTCAAGCACCGGATGTGGTGATTGTGGTTGCTAATTCTGTAACGAGAATCTACAATAAAAGATGAAAGTTCCAAGTCTTAGTGCTTTTCTTGCAGCGAGGAACTCCAGAGTTTTTAGGAGAAGAAGATGAGCGAAGATCACCGTGCAATTTCCCAGATGCGCGCCATCACCATCTCACGTGAATATGGGAGCGGAGGCGGCGAAATCGCTAAGCGCCTTGCCAAACGTCTGGGGTGGCGTTTAGTCGACCATGAAGCAGTCGAGCAGGTTGCAGAGCAGTTGGGAGTCACTGAAGAGGAAGCTGCAGCGCACGATGAGCAGGTCGAGGGTCTTATTTCACGTATTTTGTACAGCATGCAAACAATTGAGCCGGTAGGGTATGTAAATGTGACAGCAACAGCACCTTTTACAGCGAACCCACGCGTATACCGTGACGCGCTGGAAAGGGTTGTCACAGCAGTAGCCTCAGCGGGAAATGTCGTGATTGTCGGTCGAGGGGCTCAGGTCATTTTGGCCCATCAACGTGACGTACTTCATGTTCGGATCGTGGCTCCGCTCGAACAGCGTATTCCTTATGTCATGCGCCGCGAGGGTTTGGACCAGGATACAGCTCGCAGACGCATACAAAGCAAAGATCGTGATAGGGACCGTTACTTGCAAAGAGAGTACCACCGCCATCCAGAGGATCCACACCTTTATGATCTTGTATTGAATACAAATATCATTGAACTGGATGGAATCGTCGATTTGATTTGCCTTGGATTAGAGCACAAGTCCAGGCGACTCTCAATACCTGATTTGGAGCTTGGGCCTGGAATGGGCCTGCCACGTTATCCAACGCAACCGGGCGATTTCCGGCTCCCAGAAAGTACGAAGTAGTCGCCAGGGTTCTACTGAAAACTTGCTGCTCAAATCTTTCTACGTATCATGTCCAGGAGCACATCCATGCCATCGCCCATTCGTATCCTAGCTGTCGATGTCGGCACAGGAACACAGGACATCCTGCTTTTTGAGAGCGGGAAGACGATAGAGAATTGCTTCAAAATGGTGATGCCATCCCCGACCGTCATCATTGCCGAACGTATCAAACGTGCGACGGAGCAAGGCCAGCCGCTTTTGCTGACGGGTGTAACGATGGGAGGCGGACCATGCCATTGGGCTGCACGGGATCATGCGTTGGCCGGTTTTGCCGTTGCCGTTACTCCTGAAGCTGGTCGGACGTTTGATGATGACCTGGCGATGGTCGAGCGCATGGGTTTTGAGGTCATTGACGAGGACGTGGCGGCGCGGCGGGCAGCGGATCCGGCTTTGGTCCAAATCGAGCTACAAGATTTTAATGCTCACGCTATCATTAGTGCTTTGCAGGCTTTTGATGTCAACCCGCGGATTGATGCCCTCGCTATCGCGGCCTTTGACCATGGTGCAGCTCCTCCTGGCATAAGCGATCGGCGTTTCCGTTTTGATTTTATTGAAAAGACTGTGCGAAGAGCTCCGACGCCCAGCGCTTTTGCTTATGCAGCGGAACATACGCCTGCCGATCTGACACGCCTGCGCGCAATTGCTACGAGTGCGAACCGTTATATAGAACTGAGCGACTCAACTCCTGGCATTCCCCTGCTATTGATGGATACCGGCTCGGCGGCGGTACTAGGTTCGTTAGAGGATCCGCTGGTGCACAGTCAACAGAATAGCTTACTGTGCAATATTGGCAATTTCCATACACTGGCTTTCTACCTTGTGGAGGGGCGAATCGTAGGTATTTTTGAGCATCATACCGGGGAGATCAATCGCGCGCAACTAGAGGATATGCTAAAAAAGTTGGCACGTGGGACGCTCACGAACGAAGAGGTGTTTAACACAAGCGGCCATGGCGCTCTAACACTCGATTCTCCCTCTAACAATGGCAACGGATTTCCGTTTTTAGCTGTGACAGGACCCCGGCGGGAACTATTGCGCGGGTCCTCGCTGCAACCCTATGAGGCGACACCTCATGGTGATATGATGCTGGCTGGCTGTTTTGGGCTTTTGCGTGCACTGGCGGATCATGAGCCAGGGCTGGCACCAATGATTGAGCCGTCGCTCCTCGGGCAGTAATAGTCACCTTGTTTCCAAATGACTTATGCTGCACACGACTCATTTCATGCCGCCCAGAATAGCCGCAGTGCCGTGAAACAGAGGAAATCAGAAAGTCGTCTTAAACGGTATCAGGACACTTTTGCAGTTCAAGAACGACCGTACTGAGCACCTTTTTGAGACTCTTTATGATGTCGACCGTCTCAATTGGATTGACGACGCCCTCTTCCTCCTCTTCAAACACGCCTTCTTCTAATATCCTCACTTCCTCAGTTAGACGGTCATGTAGCTTGTGTAATTTTCCGCATTTGTCGGTTTTCTTACTCATATTCTGTTCACCTCCATCATGTACGAGTCCCTTCTTTACTTTTATTCATCCGTATAGGGCTGGAAGAGAGTCATGCCCTTTTCTTAATTATAGCGTTCCAGGTGGCAAATTTCATGACCTACAAGACGCATAGAATATTAACATCACTCCCTCCTTTCGGTTTATAACAACGCTAGCTTCGAACTTCGCGTTGGTTTACAGAGTGAGTGGCGTGATGGTACGTTTAGTTTGTGTTTTTTTGTTTATCGTGCTCGTGTTAAAGTCAATGAAGCTGTGGTAGGATCTGCCAGATTTTAGGAGGTCACTTGGGAGGTGATTTTAAGGGAATGGGAGCTTTTTTGTTACGGGCTGTGCGGCGAGGCTTTTCATTGGATGTCTTTGGAGATTGAGTTCGCATGACTTTTTCGCGTATCAGGGTTATTTGCGAGTGGACTGCCTGGCGGGACTGCTGGAGTTTGCGAGCTATTTGAGAGGGGCGTTCATTGTTGATGAGATAGCGGCAGATGGTTTCTTGCTTTTCTGTTAGCCCTACGGCTGGATGCTCCAGGGCCGTTTTGGCCATATCTTCCAGTTGGCCATATCTACTGCGCCTGTATGTATCTAAATCAATAGGAGAAAAGAGCCATCGGTCAACAACACGCACACCCGGAATACGTCCTTTTTCCACGAGATGCATAAAATGCCAGTAACTGAGATCAAGCTGTTTAGCAGCTTCATGTGTGGTCAACATGCCATTGAGATGCTGCAGGTTTTGGTGTAGTTCATCACTCCTGAGGGCCATTTTAGACGCCTTTCTACGGATTGCCGTACATACAGAGACTGCCAGGCAAAAACATAGTTAGTCACCCTGAGTATACCATAGGAAATAAAAGAGCGCAACTCTGCAAAAGATGAAAAGATGAGGGACGAAGAGTGCCTTCTCACCTAAACCTTAACCACGATGTGGTACTTTCATACTAAAAAAGGGTGAACTCAGTAAAAAAGCACAAAACACTGAAGTACAATCGCAGGTATATGATGATGTACAAAAGTGTTTCAATGAATCTCATGCTTACTCATTGTGCTCGCTCCTAGCCGTCAACCTGATAGATATTGTGTGACATACCAAGGGAAGAAAGGATCAGCATATCATATGCGCAAGCAACGATATTTTGTTTCTGGGTACCGGGAATCCCGTCGCAGGCGATTTTCTCTGCTGCTATTTACAGGACTCCTCGTTCCTGCAGTGCTCGTACTTGTTGCGGCAGCAGTTTTTGTCTTACCAAAGTTGCAATCCCGCGCAGTTGCTGCTATCAATGGCGACTGTACACTGATCGTCCCTCCTGGCCCATTAAGTCCACAAGGATTGTCAACACCTTATCAATTAACTGCGACAGAAGCTGCAAATGGCCCATGCAACGAGGCCAATGCAACCCAGGCTGCGTTCGTCCAGGCGGCTGTGCTTGATCTTGAGACAGGAAAGATTGCAATTTACAACCCACTCGTCGTAGACAAGGGTAACAAACCCGCTGTTCTTCCCGTTGTGCCAAAACTTCCGAATAAAGCTATCGTGGGTATCTGGTTCGGATTCAATGGAAATAATCTGACCCTTCAAGATGATCATGGGAGTCTGCGAGCAGGCAGATGCGTCAATAGAGTTCATGGCTCCCTATTTGGGCAATTTGCCTATTGTAACGCACCAGCCTTCTTCCGAGCTGCCAACCAGGCGATCCTCGCTAACAAGCTCACTGTTCCTCCATTAGGCAGGGCGAAGGATGGGATGACCTGTCCTTCCGTGCGTGACTTCTCGGTCGTTGATATGGATCAGAGCGACAATGTCACAACCACCTATCTTGTGACTGCAAGTGGACAAACGGCGCAAATGACCACATCCAATCAAGCCGCTGTGCAAAATGCGCACCCACTGGCCAATGGCAGTGATAACCGCCTGCTGGCTAACATCCTGGACAAATCTCTAGGTTGTACGCCATGGATGGCCGCTGATCTCGCCGATCCAGGAGCAGTTGTGCCGGCCCTCCCGCTCAACGAACTCCAGGCAGCCTACCACCAGAGTGCGCCAGTGGCACTTGTGCCAAATAGGGATCCAATGGTTGTCACAGACAACCGACCCGATTACAAAAAACTTGATGCTTACAGAGTAGGGGTAGATCAACCAACTACAGGTTTTGGAACCTCCGCCAATACGGCAGTGTATTGCGCTTATTTACGCATGATTGCGCCTAATCGCCTGTTACTTGACATGCCTTTTACGTTTGCAAGCCCATCGCCTGACCCGGCTGTTGCCAATTCGCTGCTTACCTTCCTCGAGCAACGATATGTTACCTCTTACGAAGCAAACGGTTTAAATTGTATTGGACTACTCAAGCAGCAAGACCCCATCACTGTAACGAAAAATGCCGACGGCGTCGCTGTCAATGGAAGAATCAATGGGGTACCGAATGGAGATCACCGACACGGTATTTCATCACCTGATTGCGTGATCAATGGCACTATGTTAAAGGGCTGTCAAGGCACAACTACCATCAATGGGCAAACGTGTAGTTTTACATTTGCAGCTAACACGAAGCAAGTGCAGATTAATTGTCCGGTGCGAATGATACCATAAGTCTCTCATCTATCGCTGCAACCCTTCGCTACCTCTTCACTCCGTTCAGAGCAAGTGTGGCTCAGGGCAAGCTCAGTTCGCTAGCGCGCGTACATTCAGTCAGCAGCGATGAGAGGAAGTCGCCCGATCCCTTGCCAGGCTCCGCTAATGAATGAAGCGTGGCCACAGCAACGTTGATACAAAAATAAGATGCCATGTCACCAGGCCAAGGGTAATGAAAACGAGGAAGATATGCAGCACACGCCAGTAGCGGATAATATAGCGGTAAAGCTGTTCGCGCCTCATGGCAAGCTGTATATCTTTTAGTTCTGAGAGATGCTCTTCCGCTCCGGGCATGAAGGCTCCTGGACGGTTGAGAGCGCTTTTCTTATCAGGAATGAAACGATAATGAGGCGCATTGAGATCTAGCTCTTGCTGAGTTGGCTCCAGTGAAATGTACGTCAAGTCCCATGAGGCACCTAATGGCTCCTGACCATTGGTGATAAAAGGGATACCCTGGGGTGTAGGAGAGCGCATTGGTAGAGGCGCTTGAACAGAGGGAGAAGAGTTCACCGTGATGCCACGATTCTCCTGGGAGTTATGTACAACAATCGCCTGCAGCTGCTGTGAGACTGTTTCTATGCGATCGTCACCCTGCAAAGTCAGAACTTTATCTACCTCACGAGCGATCAAGCGAGGCAGCAGATGATCGAGAACACGACCGACAAAGCCGCTTATCACCAGAACAATCATGCTATAGAGGGCAAATGTCCCTGAGATTGGCGCGAAATGGCCAAAGGCATGCAAGAAGAGCATAACCAAGCCTATCATCGCCAGGAGCACATGCCAGCTCAGAGATGCATTGAGTTTGCCTACCACTCGCTGTCGTAGATGACGACGAATACTGTATAGCACCGCAGCCAGGATCAGAAATACCGTCCCGATGACCGCATAACCCAGGCCAGCCCAACTATCTGGAGTGGTTTCATATCCAGATTGACTGTACCAAACATAAAAAGCCCCGCTCAAACCACAGACGATGAGCGTTATTACGAGTCCGATAGCTCTTGAACGTCCTCTATGGAAGAAGAGCCAGGGATAGCCTGTTTCGCCAGATTGTGAGGATGTGTGATTGGAAAATGGATGTTCATGATGATCGGGTATAGCCATGGAATCTCTTATTCTCCTCTCCCAGAGCGCAAAAGGCGCACTTTTATCCACATCATCATTGCATCACGATGTAATCCCACAGGACAGGGAGCAACACACGCGCCACACTGATAGCACGATTGAGCAAAACGGGCGACCGGCGCAGAAATAGCGCCTGAGAGTGTCTCGCGGTTCAATACATCGATCGATATATGTTCAGCCAGTGCAGGGCAAGCAAGTAAGCATTCATTACAGCCAATACAAGCATGTATTTCCTGGGCTACTTGTGGAGCTGTCTTATGGAGAAGAACTGATTTCAAGATACTTCCTTTCATCCCTGCTGACTGTAGGTACTTCCTTGCATCGCTCCCGACCGGAGGTAGAAGCAAGAACTTCGTTGCAGGGATGGCTTTCAAACGGGTCTAACACCTTTCAAGCGTCATGGTCTTTTGCGCTTGTGTACACTGCCGCTATAATAGAAAGTTAGCTTTTTCTGACTGGTTCTGTTTTGGCTGTTGGGGAGAAGATGTCCGACCTTTGACTATCGGTGCTTCCGCACTGTAGGACAAAAGGTTGCGAGAGACAGAGCGCGAAGGAAGTGACAACAAGATGGACGTAATCTCCTTTGCTAAGGGTACTGGTACCTTCTCCGTTGATGGTCCCTCATCATGTTCCCAACCATGAATCGTCGGTTGATCAGCACAGGATGAGAGCACATACCCTCCCGGTTGTTGAAATGGTGCTTCCTTACATTCCTGCTGAGTAAAGGCAGATGCGCTAGCATCGTTACAGCGATGGATTTCTGGTGCTGGACGCAGTGTTTCCAACCGAGCAATAGTGCTTGTAGTGGAGTCGGGCACTGCGGGGGAGTGTATCATTGAGCTATGTTGACCCCATTGAGCAGTAGGGATTGATCGAACCGGTGGCACTACATAATACTGTGGTTTCACAACGGGTATTTTACCTGAGGTGACCATCTCTAGCGTCTCTTGTGATCGCCATTGCGAGAAGTATTTTCGGGCATCAAATTCACCTTTGAGCAAAGCCTTTTTCATGCTTCGAATTGACAGTCCTTCATCGATGATATTTTTAATGGCCAGACTATCTGGTTGAGCAGCGCCGATGGAGAGATACCCCACTAAGCGATCACCAATGATGGACATACGGCAATACCTTTTTTTGCTGCGATCGGTGTATATTGTCATCCCTGCAAATGTATGGAGGGGATTACCTACGGTGAGCATACACAAATCGCCTAAATGTGTAGCGTGCCAGTGAACCCCAATAAAGTGGGCAGTTAATTCTTGATGCCCCGTCATCGCTGCTGCCGCAGTGCGCCCCTGTAACACCGCGGCATACCATTGAGCCTGCCTCTGATAGGCGCCAGTCTGAGGATTCTTGCGAGCGGCCGCATCACCAGCAGCATAGATATCATGCACACTAGTACGGAACTGTTCATCAACAAAAATGCCGTCGCCATGCATTAAGGGAATATTGCAGTGTTCTGCCAGAGTGGTAACTGCTGAGGTACCGGTACAGACAAGCACTAACTGGCAAGGGATCATGTTATTATAGCTCGTGATCACCCCGACGACGGAACCCATCCTCCCAATAATACCGAGAACCTCAGTTTTCATAGCGATTTTTGCTCCGGCATTGCGAATGCTCTCCAATACCAGCGAAGAAGCAGTGTTATCAAGCATCTGCGCCAGGAAGGTTTCGCCGCGGATAAGCCAATGGACGTCGATTCCATAGTGTAAGAGGCTCATCACTGTTTCGATAGCATGAGCACCCCCTCCAATGACCACAGCCGAACTCACTCCATGGAGGCGCCGTCGCAAATCCAGGTAGTCCTGCAAGCAGTGTAGGGTGAGAACCCCATCGAAATCACGCCCAGGAAGATTGGCGGGGAGTCCGTTTGGGCAACTGCCAGTCGCAATGAGAAGCGAGCCATAACCAAAGGTATAACCACCACGTAAACGCAAAAACTTCCCTTGAGCGTCAATCTCTTCAACTCGTGCATTGATCACGCGGATACGTTTGGCACGCTCGGTACCCGCCGGATATGCCAGAAGTTGTTCCTGTGTGATCTTGCCGATGGCAAACTGTTTGAGTGCAGGAGTATTGATGGTAGGATGACATTGATCGGTAATAATAGCTATACGCTTTTCGGGAGCGAGACGACGAGCTTCGACTGCCGTGGTAAGACCTGCAATGCCATTGCCTACGATGACAATATCTGCACAATCAGAGGTATACTGCAGTTGCCGCACAGAGATGGTATTATTGCTCATTGTTAGAAAGCCTTCCCTGTTTGCGTTCCCAACTATTTCACTACGAACCACTTTGAATTGAAGTGACACATCTTTACACACCTGTGATTGTACGATAGCTTCATTAGCATATTCGCATACGGCGTCTTTATTTGGTAGAAAAGTACCACGCTACGGTTAAGGTTTCTACATGCTTCGCTTATCTTTGCTTCAGGCTTTTTTCGAGGCTATAATGGAAAGTAATGTCATTCCGAAGTTACGGTGGTAATCCCAGCGGATATGCTAAACAATACTAAAGATAGGGGCCATATGATGGACGCAAGCACAAAAAAGAAGGTATTACGTACCTTCACGTATGGACTTTACGCCGTTTCGTGCGCGAATGAGGGTGAGGTCAACATATTTACGGCCAACTGGCTGACGCAGGTCTCCTTCGATCCGCCTTTAGTAGCTGTCTCCATTGAGAATGATTCGAAGTCATTGCCAATGATCCTCCGTAGTCGTATCTTTACTGTCAATGTGCTGCGCGATGGGGGACGAGAATTGGCCGGCAGACTGGGTAAATCGGCCATCCAGCATCCCGATAAGCTGGATGGTGTCGTGTATGATATCGGGGCTAATGGCTGCCCTATTTTGCATGAAGCTCTCGCGTGGGTTGCGTGCGAGGCGCGCCACACTGTTGAAGCGGGAGACTCGACGCTGGTAGTGGGTGAAGTTGTGGACACCGGTATGTTGGATGAGGGGAAGCCCCTGACCATGGCAGAAGCAGGTTTCAGACATGCCGGATAACGAACGGCCCGGCTTTACCTTGCCAACAGTATCATCTTTGAGCTATACTCAAAATACCGATTACAATGCTAAGTGGTGCGTTCGGGAAATTCGTGGATGAGAACCACGGCCGATAAATCGGCGATGTGCACGATAAATCGGCACCTACGGTTTCCCCAGGAATTAGCGAATGCACCACTAAGTTTATCAGTAAGGAGCCATCTGGATGCTGAATGGGAGCTATGCCTCCTTGAAAACTGATGCAATCAATACCAATTGTGCATTTTGTCTGCGCAGTAATTTTGCTACGAACATTCTCAAAGAGACTGATGCGTTTTTCATTGTTGCCGACCATGCTCCACTCGTTGAAGGTCATATACTCATTCTTCCCAAGCGCCACTTTGCCTGCTATGGGGTCGTGCCTGCCGAACTAGATGCAGAGTTACTGGCATTGAAGCGAGAAGTACAAGATTTCTTTGCCAGGTACTATGCTCCCATCGTCTTTTGGGAGCATGGCATCTTCCGGCAGACAGTTTTTCATGCCCACCTTCACTGCTTCCCCTTTGGAGCAACTGAATACGACGCAACAAAAACACTCCACTCCCTCGTTGTGCAGTCACAAGATGACGTACGCGCGTGGTATGCTATGCATGGGCATTACTTCTATATGGAGGATAGATCAAACTTCCTTCTCTTTGCCCCAGAAACAGATCGCTATTTGCAAGTGGTCAAACATGTCTTATGGCCTGGTGCGTCTTCTCATAGTCAGTATAGCGGGTGGCGTTCGCCGCAACAGCGCTACGAACAAGGCGCACCTTTGATCAGAGCCACGATGGACAAGTGGCATGAATTTCAACGTTTAGGAGCAGACTTTGCAGATAAAACCAGTTCGCGATGAGTTCGTCGTTGCAGGCGACCTTACGTTCCATTATGTCAAATGGGGAGAGCAAGGATCACCGATTATCGGTATTCATGGGCTTACCGCCAATGCCTATTGTTTTCAAGCCTTCGCAGATGAACTGGCCACCTACCACCAGTTCTATGTATACGATTTACGTGGGCGCGGCGACAGCGACAAACCTGCCAAGGGATACAGCGTTCCTATCCACGCTGCCGACCTGGCAAAGCTCATCGATATATTGGGCCTGGAACGTCCTGTCCTGGTTGGGCACTCGCTGGGTGCATTAATTGGGCTCTATTTTGCAGCACATTATCCAGAAAAGTTGAGCAAGCTCGTTTTGATCGACGCTGGTGCGCCGCTGCCATGGAGCACTCCTGAAGAGCAGCCTGCGTGGCTCACAACCTCGATTAGCCGGTTGGGGTCATCCGTGCCCTCGTTCGAAGAATACACCCAGCGTCTGAAAGTAGCACCGTTTCTCGGTCCTTACTGGAACGAGTATGTCCAATTGTATTTTGAGCACGATGTTCGCCGCAATAGCGACGGCTCTGTTGCTTCTAAGTGCTATCGGGAAGGGGTCCTCGAGGAAGGTCTGCGATATAACGAAGCCAGGCCAGAAGAACAATGGGCTAAAGTGCAGGTACCCACTCTACTGCTACGAGCTGGCCAGGGTTTGTTTTCTGAAAATGACCAACTGTTGTCAGTCGAAGCGGCAGCAGCGACTCAGCGTGAGATCAAAAACTGTCGTTACATCAATTTTCCTACGCTGAATCACTTCACCATTATTTTTGGTGTGGAGGGTGGTCCAGTGAAGGAGATTCGAGATTTTGTAGATAAGGAGAACTAGAGTCAATGGCTATAAGAAAAATTGGTGTCGTCGGTTGTGGATTGATGGGCGGAGGCATCGCACAGACCTGTGCACAATCTGGTTACGAGACTGTCGTGCTTGAAGTCAATCAGCAGCTGCTTGACAAGGGCATAAAGCGCATCCACGGCGCCTGGGACACCCTGGCAAGCAAGGGAAAGCTTGGCCAGGGACAGGTCGACGAGTATCGCGCTCGTTTACATGGAACGTTGGAGATGGCCGATTTCGCCAACTGTGACCTGGTGATTGAAGCGGTCATTGAGAACATGGAGGAGAAACTACGTCTCTTCCCGGCGCTGGACCATATAGTAAAGCCAGAGGCGCTTCTTTTGACCAACACGTCTTCCCTTAATGTGACGCAAATGGGTGCAGTTACCAAACGACCTGACAAGGTCTGCGGGATCCATTTCTTTAATCCAGCTCCTGTAATGAAGCTGGTCGAAATTGTAAAGACCATTTCAACGTCGGAAGAGACCATTGAAACGGTCAGTCAATTTGCTGTCTCGCTAGGAAAGACGCCGGTGCTGGCGAAAGATACGGCGGGCTTCATTGTCAATTTCTTGCTGATACCTTATTTGCTGGCAGCCATCCGCATGCTTGAGAATGGCATGGCAACGCGGGACGATATCGATACAGCTATGAAGCTCGGTTGTGGATATCCAATGGGGCCGTTTACGCTGCTGGATTACGTCGGACTGGACACCACGCTTTGGGCGGCCGAGGCTATCTATGAAGAGTACAAGGATCCGTTGTATGCGCCTCCGCCATTGCTGCGCCGGATGGTGATCTCAGGGATGTTTGGCAAGAAGAGTGGGAAGGGCTTCTACGATTACCAGTAAATAAGGGGTCAGCGGATCAAAAGGTGAAAACTGCACGCTAAGCTGAGGATGCCAGGAAGTAGATGGTAAAACGGCTGTTTGCTAGACAGAAGGGGGCTGTCCATCTCCTCTGTTTCTCATGTCGAGGTAGCAGAGAATTTCTGAGGAACGAGGGTCACGCCATTTCTTCGTTCCTCAGAAATGAGGACTCCTGTTGGCGACAACATTCAGAAAGTGGCAGTTTCTCTTGTAGGTGCTGGTATTGCTAAATTGAACCGGTATCCCGCGGCTCAATTGATAAATCAGTGGAGTTCATTGTCGAGCTCTCTCCGACATATTTTTGTGGATGAGGAACCACCTCTTCACGGTGGTATGAGCCACTGGCATCAGTGTTGATACCCGGATAATGCTTGCCGTAGTTATAATGTCCTGTCTCTGCCGGCGAGAGAGGGCCGCGTGCAAATTGTGCTACGCCGCTGAGATCGGTGACACCAGGTTCGGGCGTCTCGATATACAAGTCATCGGGAACTTGATTAAATCCCTTTATGCGTAAATCCTCTTCACTATATGAGAGATGTAACACCTTCCCGTCAAAGCTGCTGATTGCATTATGAGGGACATAGTATGCTTTCACAAAAAGGCCGCCACGCTCGACGAGGATGTAGCGACTGAAACGAGCCTCTATCTTGCCGAGCCTTTTTCCGTCTTTGTCAACGACTTCCAGGCCAAGATCGAATAAAGGGGGAACATATGCCGCTTCAGGTAAACGTTCTTCAGATGGCATTTACGCGCTCCTTGATCAAAATTTGAGATGGATGAGTTCTGATGAACTGCCAGGATAAATGCACGGTAGCTCACTGTAGATATTATAACGTATGGAGCCTAACTTGTGTGTGAGATAGCTCATGTCGCCGGGCGTTCTTCTGGCAGCGAAAGCGGACTGTTGGTATTTGTGCCGTTGGGATGCGCGGAAGGGGGAGTTGGGCGGTTACCTGGATGCGCCCTCTCAAGAGGCAACTGCTGGTGATGATACAGACGATTGGAAAGAAGAGCGTTATTAGAGGTCATGGCTACCTGCATAGACTCAATGAGACGTTCAAGTTGCTCAATGCTTTGAAATACATCTTGCATACTGGTCAAGTTCCCGCTAAGGGTCTGCCCTTGCCTGGCGTGTAAAGCTTCTTCTTGCACCTGCGTTTGGATAGCCCGCAGATGCGCGGAGAGATGTTGTTCCCAATTTCGCATAGTAGCCTGAGCGATTTCATTGAGTTTGACAAAACGCTCGTCCAACACCTTGCCGAAGATATCTATCAGATCCTCCCAGGGTAGCTCGGTCTGCACTTCAATCGCCTCAAAATGCGGTGGATGCCCACCAATTTGCACCGCTGATTCATCTAAAGCAGGCGCTGAAAGCCGCTGATTGAGCAATTCTTCAATAGCCAGAAGTTGGGCCGAGCGTGCGCGGTCTACCAGGCTTTCAATTTGGGGCTGCTGTTGTTGCTGCCGCTGCTGTAACTCGCGGTCAACTGCCTGGGTGATGTTCAGTTGTTGTGTATTGAGTTTATTGCCCAATTCAATTTGTAAGCTTCTCTGCTGTTCAGCCTGCTTCTGGGTCAAAGTTTGAAGCATTTCCTGTTGCAGAGTATTCAGGCGGCGCTCCAATTCACGGCGCAGCGTTTGTATGCGTTGATCAAAAACATGTTCCATCTCTCGTCGGTGCGCAGCGAGTTTCTTATCCAATATATCATTGAAGGCCTGTAATTCATCCGCGGTAAATGACATGGGAGTACCTTCTCCTTGCTTTGTCCCAAATGCTGCTGTATTATGCTCAGTATAGAGGCAGCAACAAGCGTGTGTCAATGCAAAGGGGCGATTTTGCCCAAGTTGGCTATTTGAAAAGGACGAGAGTATAAGCGTCACTGCAGTGCGGCCGTCAGGCGGGATATGTTCTCATACAGCTTCTCCCTGACCGAACGGGTCTCCCATTCCTCCAGGTTCACTGGCTTCGATTTGCTCAAATTGACTGCCTCGACCTGCCGCAGGTCTGCGACCACTTTCGCGTCGTAACAGATCAGCGTCACCTCCAGGTTCAGCTGGAACGAGCGGATGTCCAGGTTACTCGACCCAATTACCGCGATGTCATCATCGATAGTGATATGCTTGGAGTGCAGCAGGATCGGCGCTTTGTACTGGTAGATCTTCACTCCTGCCCTCAGCAGGTCTTCGTAGTACGAGCGCTCCGCGTGGCTCACCAGGAACTGATCGGAAGCCTCTGAATTGAAGAGCGTCACATCCACCCCGCGCTGTGCTGCACTGGTAATGGCGGTCATCAGCGCGTCATCGGGCACGAAGTAGGGATTCGTAATCACGAGTGTGTGCCGGGCTGCGTGGATCAGCGAGGTGAACAACTTCAGATTGTTCTCGTTCTCGAAGCCCGAGCCGCTAGGCAGCACCTGGCAGAGCATCTCCCCACACGCGCGTGGTTCGAAGGTCACCTCCGGCGCTGTATTGCGGTCGAGCAGGACCCTGGTCTCCGAGTACCAGTCGGTGATGAAGGCTGCCTCGAGTTCGCCGACCACCGGACCGCAGACTCGCGCCACTAACTCATCGTAGTAGATGGCATCCTTGCGGAAGTAGTTCCGCTTGATCAGGTTTTGCGAGCCGGTGTAACCAATCTGGCCATCGATCACCACAATCTTGCGGTGGTTGCGCAGATCGATGCGCGTGTAGTTGGCACCGAAGAAATGCAACGGGAGCAATAAGTGTTGCTCGATACCCGCTGCCGTGAGCTTCGCACGCATGTCCTCGAAATTGGGGTATTTCCGCGAGCCGAGGTGATCCATCTGGACACGCACCTTGACTCCACGGCTGACAGCTCGCTCCATCGCGGCAAAGACGCCCTCGGTCTCCTCGTCACGGCTCAGCGCAAAGTACTCGACGTGGACATACTTCTGAGCATTGTCGATGTCCTGGGCGATACGCTCAAAGACGGCATTGTAGTTGGGGAGCAACTCGACGGAGTTTCCCGCAAGGGCGGGCATGCCGCCGAGATTCCTGTTGAGTTGGACGTACGGAGCGTCACGCGGCGGGATAGGAGGGTCGAGCAGCGCTACCAGCTCCGGCTGCTGCTGGAACTCCTCCACAACCTGGTGAAGCAGCTTATCCATGGTGTGTTGCTCCGCGCGGCGGCGCCTGGACAGCTTGGGGCTCCCCAACACGAGGAAGAGAACCAGTCCCAGATAGGGCAACAGGAAGACCAGGAGCAGCCAGGCGGTGGCCGATGATGGTTTGCGGTTCGTCGGGACGATGAAGAGCATCACAAACGGGATAATCCAGCCTACCAGGCCGATAAGAGCGGTGATTGTCGCCCAATTTATGGTCATAGAGATACCTCCATATTCGCTGCAGTCCAGTTTTACGCACCTACGACCGGGTAATAATGAACCCCGCTTCAGGTTTCCACCCCACCCTGCCCAGCAGTGGAAACATCTTTCAACTCCTTCTGCTCCTCCACTTCAGGAAACTGCTCGGGATTCCTCTCTTGCCACGCCTTCCACGATGCCACTACAAACACCTGGATGATCCCCACGATCGGTGCCGCAAGAAACGCACCCCACAGCCCAAAGAGCGTGCCGAACACAAACATGAAAAAGACCGAGATCACCGGATGGATCCCCACCGAATGCCCCAAAATGCGCGGCGCAAGAATCTGTCCATCGACTATTCCCTGCAAAAAACTCACAAAAATGGCATAGATCAGCGCCGTCTCCCACCCCGCCGTCAGCGCGAAGAGCACCCCGATCGTCCCCGAGATGTACGCCCCGATCTGCGGGATGAATTCAAAGAAAAACACGATCACCCCGATCAGCGCCGCGAAGGGCACCCCGATCACAATAGCTCCCGCCGTCACCATGATCGACATGATCGTCGCCATAAAGACCTGCCCCCGGATATAGCCCCCCGCCTTTTGATCCACCGTCACCAGGAAAAAGTTGACCTGCCCCCGGCGCTTCAGCGGCGTCCGGTTCTCGAGCCACTTGATCACCCGCGGCCCATCCACTATCAGGTAGGCACTGATCATGAGGACCACCGTCACATCGATGAAGAACACGAAGGCGCTTCCCACCAGCGGCAAGAACTGACTGATGACGCCCTCTACATTCTTGACCAACTGCTGTTGCGAGGCCTGCACGACCGATGGCGTGATGCCGATGCTGTCCAGGGTCGAGGTCAGTTGCGGATATTTGCCTGCTTGATAGTTTTGGAAGAATGTCTGGATGTTATGGGCCAGTGTTGTGAGCTGGTTAAGAACGGTGAGCGACACATAAAAGAGCACGAAACCAATCAGGGCAAAGACGATCACATAGGCCAGCAGGATGGCCAGCCAGCTGGGCATGTAGCGGTGCAGGAACTGGGCGAACGGGTAGAGCAGGTAGGCCAGCGTCGTGCCCAGGAAGAGTAAAATGATTGGGTGCACAATAAGGCCGAAAAACCAGAAGACGATCCCTACAATGGCCATAGCGGCCAGGACCGTCAGCACGATCAGGAAGCGCCTCACCCAGACCGACGTAGACGCGGAGAATGCTCCGCCTACCGCTGCGTTGAGCCGTTCAAATGAAGACATGCTAGCACCTCTATCTTTCTGATGGATAATAACGATAGGCGCTCCCCGGTTGAGAGTGCCTTCACCTGTTCGGCTTATCTTAACCCTTTTTCATTACTATAGCAAGTGTTTCTTCAGCGATTCGGCTGATTTCTCTCCTAACTCTGTTTCAGATGAGCTAGAAAAGTATACTCTGTTCCTGTTTAAGCTCAGAACTGTTCTGTTAATCTGAGTTACGAAACGCTCTCACAGAATGTCAAGTGTATCAGGTGTATCAGGTGTTTCAGGTGTTTCAGGTGTATCAGGCAAGTTTGAGTCGAGGTGGCTCACTTTTTCAGATCTTAATCTCGTGCTGGTTCCTCGTCAAAGGAGTCAGTCGATGGTGCCTGCCCTTTAGCTCATCTTTGGGAGGAGTCGGAGTAATGAAACGCCCTCATTCTCACTCAAAGGCACCTTCTCTTACGACTTCGCAAAGCAAGACAGCCGTTCCTTCGCGGAACAGCTGTCGAGCCATCCTGACTGATTTTTAGTTACCCAGGATCTTCTGCTTCGCGGCAACAAACTCGGCATCGGTTAGAACCCCCGACTCATGCAACTCCCCAAGCTGCTTTAACTGCGCAATGCTGTCATCAGTCATGCCAGTAGAGGGCGCTGGTGGTGGAGGGGCTGGCTGTTGATACACCGGTGGAGGTGGAGCCGGTTGCTGGTACACTGGCTGCGCTGCTTGCTGCTGCATATCTTGCTGCTGCTGCAGGTCGGCTATCTGTGCGTTCTGCTCGG
Organism: Chloroflexota bacterium; assembly: GCA_005881495.1. Next base: position 16,364 of record VBHI01000218.1, on the reverse strand, counting down.
CCTCTTGCTGCTGTTGCGCCGCCGATTTGGTGGCCATGTGATGGCCTGCTGCATAGGCGACGCCGCCTACTGCGGCGGTTCTCACTATCCTCCGGCCTATGACTCGCCTTCTTAACATAGTTGTTCTCCTTTGGTATACTCTCCCAGCATAGAATCGACCCCGCCGACCCTAACGGTTGAAGAGAAATTGTCTTCACTACTCTAGTGATGTGCATTTGATTGCTGTTTCTAGTCCTGACACTCCCCGGTATAAATACGCGGGGGTTCTTGGTTCCACCAGGCAGCGCAATGGCGATGATTGCTCAGTCGCCACAGGAGGCCACCTGTCCCCAGGCGTTTTGCAAGACAAACTTGCCCGTTTCCCTGTGCCCCAGGGTACGGTCTAGTGCTGATTGCAAGATGTTGAGCGCGGCATTGTGGTCACGGTCTAGCACGACACCACAGCCATGACAGACGTGTGTACGCACACTCAAAGACTTCTTGACCATCGTGCCACAGGCACTACACAGCTGGCTTGTATACTGAGGTGGAACAGCCACGATAGCAACTCCGTGCAGTGAGCCGTAGTAGTTTATCCACTGGATAAACGTTCCCCAACCAGCATCATGAATTGACTTCGCAAGATGGTGGTTCTTGACCATGTTACGTATCTGCAAGTGTTCATAGGCAATCAAATCGTGAGATGAGACAAGCGTGCTTGCCATTTTCCTGGCAAAGTCTTCACGCTGCCGTTGCACTTTCAGATACGCTTGAGCTAACTGTTTTCTGGCTTTCTTGCGGTTGCTACTCTTCTTGTGCTTGCGGGAGAACTGTCGATGCAACCGCTTTAAGCGTTTTTCCACTTTACGGTAGTGGCGTGGGTTCTCTACGGTATTGCCCTCAGAGTCGGTATAGAATGCTTTCAGCCCGACATCAATGCCGACCTGTTTTCCCGTTGGAATATGTACGATGACACGCTCAGCTTTGACTCCGAACTGGACATAGTAGCCATCAGCCCGGTGAACAATCCTCACACGTTTGATCTGCTTGACAGGAAAGGCTTCGATCTTCTGCTTAGCATTCCCAACCAGGCGCAGCCGACCAATCCCACAGCCATCGGTGAGGGTGATATGCTTCCCATCAGGCTCTAACTTCCATCCCGTTTGCTTGTACTCGACTGAGCGGTTATGATGCTGAAATTTGGGATAGCCTTTCTTCCCAGGCTTGTGGCTCTTGCAATTGTCATAGAAACGCGAGATAGCAAACCATGCGCGATCAGCACTGGCTTGACGTGCCTGGGAATTGAGAGAACCAACGAACGAGTACTCTTTGGCAAGCCGAGCACAATAGCACTGCAAATCATTCTTAGAGACACCGCGCTCGTCCATCCACAAGCGCAAGCACTTGTTTCGAATGAACTGCACAATACGCACAGCCTCATCGATAGCTGCATATTGCGCTTTGGAGCCATCTAGCTTGTACTCGAAGATCAGCATGCCTCTTGCCCTAACTCATATTCTTTGCTACAATTATACATCATTATTATGATAGATGCAAGGAGAACCCATGAAACGAGTGAACATCTATCTCACCGATAAGCAAATTGAACGGCTTCACCAACGAGCAGTGAAAGAGGGCATTCCTAGGGCAGAACTCGTGAGACGAGCCCTTGATACATTCCTGGCCTGGGATGATCCGACGTATATCCCATCTCCCAGACCCCAACTAAGGAACGCTCATTCATCCCCTGGATAAATCACAGAGGCTTTCTGAGCCGTTTTCTGTAACTGCAGCCTGAGCGGAAGTCCATTCTACTCAGCAGCTTTTACTTTCGCTGCGCCCTGCTTGGCTTCTTCGAGTTCTGCTTCTAACATTTGCACCACGGCTGGCGCCACCAGCCCTCCGGCAAGAGGGACACCGCCCGCATTCAAGATCGCTTCCTTTAAGCCGACAGCCCACGTTTGCTCGATCAGCAAAAGGCCAGCCGAACTATTATTGGGAATCTGGTTTGCTGCCGCTTCGACATCATCAGGCTCGAATGCCTGGAGCAAGTCTCCTGCAATAGGACCGAACTGTTCCGCCTCCTCGCTACTAAGGTCGCTCATTTCCATTGCCGTAATGTCGCCGTTTTCATCTTTCATAATCAAGAGCAGATCGATTATCCTGATGATGCCTTTATCACGCGCGGCGCGTAGCTCCGACAGAATCTGGCCCGTGAACCGATTGCCCTCAAATCCGACAACCAGGTATTCTAGTGGACCCAGAGTCATAACGTTTCTCCTTTCTACTATTACACACGCCATTTCGTCTGTTCACCTGCCTGGCAGGTGAACAGCATGTTCGTATAAAGAGGACGCGCTCTGTGCAAGGTACAGTCGCCTCCTCAGTTGACCGCTACTTCCAGTATATCATCCAGAGGACGAAGACACATGCTTAAAATTGACTGCTTTTGTAAACCACAAGACAACTGAGCAACACAAGTGGATGTCTCTCGTAGTGCATTTACACCAGGCAGGGTACTGCCCTCAAGCATAATACCCAAAACTATACCCTTTCTATACCCTGTGGGGAATGGTTTTCTCGCGTGTTATCGACTACAGTGAGTCTTAGCAGTATTCGGTCGTGTTGATTCATTGCAAAACGATGCTCTGAGAGCATCAACAGGAAGTGTGACACATGATGGAACAAGTAGAGCAACGGCTGGGGAACTATCGCCTTATCCAGCCGTTGGGCAAAGGCGCTTTTGCCGATGTCTACCTGGGCGAGCACCTCTATCTCAATACCCCAGTCGCCATTAAAGTCTTGCGCTCACAGCTGGACTCGCTCACCCTGGCCGACTTTCTCAGCGAAGCGCGCCACGTCAGCCACCTGGTGCATCCGCATATCGTTCGCGTGTTCGATTTTGGGCTGGAGGACCAGGCCCCCTTTCTGGTGGAGGACTACGCGCCCAATGGCAACCTGCGCCAGCTTCATCCACCTGGAACGAGAGCGCCACTGCCCGCCATCGTCTCTTACGTCATGGCGCTGGCCTCTGCCTTACAGTATACCCATGATCAGCACGTGATCCATCGAGACCTCAAGCCGGAGAACGTGCTGCTGGGGCCCAAACACGAGGTGCTGCTCAGCGATTTTGGCCTGGCCTTGCTCACTTCCGCTACCGCGTCCTTGCAGATCAAAGAACGTTTCGGCACTCTGGCCTACATGGCCCCGGAACTGATCCTCGGCCAGCCCTGTCCTGCCAGCGATCAATACGCACTCGCCGTGATGGCCTACGAGTGGCTCAGCGGCCAGCGCCCTTTTGGGGGCTCGGCGGCCCACCTCTCCAACCAGCATCTGTATGTTGTCCCTGCTTCTCTCTGCGAGCGGCATCCCGAGATCCCTCGTGCGGTGGAACAGGTCATCTTCAAAGGCTTGTCCAAGAACCCCTCGCAGCGCTTCGTAGACGTGCTCAGCTTTGCCACAGCTTTTGCAGAAGCCTGCCAGGCCGTCTCTACCATCTTTGCTATCTCGCCTCCACACATGCTCCCAGCCCTGCCAGCAGCAGTGCCCACCGCAGCACGTTCGTCCCTGGATGGCCTGCACGGGCGCTTCCGCACTGTCCCGCTGCCTCTCACTCCACTGATCGGACGCCAAAGGGAGCTAGCAGCAGCACGGGACCTGCTCCTGCGTCCCGAGGTGCGCCTGGTCACGCTGACCGGCACCGGGGGCATCGGCAAGACACACCTGGCCCTCTCCCTCGCGAACGCGGTCCTGGAGGCGTTTGCCCACGGGGGCTGTTTTGTCTCCCTGGCTGCCATCAACGCTCCCGAGCTCGTCCTCCCCGCCATCACCCATGCGCTTGGACTGCAAGAGTGGGGGAATGGCTGCTCGGTGGAACACCTCAAGACCTTTCTGCGCAACAAGCAGCTCCTGCTGCTGCTCGATACCTTCGAGCAGGTGCTCCCGGCGGCGCCACTGCTCGCCGATCTGCTCTCTTCATGCCCCCAGCTCAAGCTGCTGGTGACCAGCCGTGCGCTGTTGCACGTAGGGGGTGAATATGCATTCGCGCTTCCGCCACTGGAGGTACCCGATCTGCATTACTTGCCAGAACGCGAGGGCCTGGCGCACGTTGCCTCTGTGGCACTCTTTGTGCAATGTGTGCAAGCTTCTCAGCCCGGGTTCCAACTGACCGATGAGAACGCACGGGACATCGCCGAGATCTGTACGCGGCTGGAGGGCGTGCCTTTGGCCATCGAACTGGCAGCGGCACGCAGCAAACTGCTGCCTCCCCAGGCGCTGCTCTCACGGTTGGAACACCCCTTAGAAGTATTGACTGGAGGGAGATTGGATGCCCCGCTCCGCCAGCAGACGCTGCGCAACACACTGAGGTGGAACGACGACTTGCTCTCTCCAGATGAGCAAACGCTCTTTCGCAGACTTGCGGTCTTCGCCGGAGGGTGCTCGCTGCAAGCCATAGAGTCCATCTCGACCGCGCTTGGGGGCATGACGATCCCGGTCCTGGACGGCGTGACATCGCTCATCGATAAGAGCCTGCTGCGCCAGCCTGCACATGGGGAGGATGAACCGCGCCTGGACCTCCTCGAGATGCTGCGCGAGTATGGCTTGGAACGCCTGGCTGCGTGTGGAGAACGGGAGCAGACACGGGATGCCCATGCTGCCTACTACCTGGCACTCGCCGAAGAGGCCGCGCCGGTTTTGTCTGATTTCCAGCAAGTAGCGTGGCAGAAGCGGCTGGAACAGGAACGTGAGAACCTGCAGGCAGCGCTGCGGTGGCTGCTGGAGCGCGGCCAGATAAAGAAGGCGTTGCGACTGGTGGCAGCGCTGGTGCAGTTCTGGCTGCCTGGGGACCAGGTGAGTGGGGGCCGCAGCTTTCTGGAACAGGCCTGGGAGGTATCCCGAGAGAGCAATGTGCCTGTCTCAACCCCGCTGAGAGCAAGGGCACTCAAGGGCGCTGGCTATCTCGTTTGCACGCAGAAAGACCCTGAGCAAGCAATCGATCTCTATGAAGAAAGCGGACAATTGAGTCGACAACTTCAAGACAAGCAAGGCATGGCGGCCGCCTTGAATTACATGGACATCTTCACACTTAATCGTGATGAGCTAGCTGTGGGGTCTACGGCGCCACTTTCTTCTTCCAAATATGAAGCGCTGACGGCACGTGAAGTCGAGGTGCTGCGTCTGCTGGCGATGGGACTGAGCAACAAACAAATCGCCGAACGCCTGGTCCTGAGCCCGCACACGGTCAGCGGGCATACCCAATCGATCTACGGCAAGTTGGGCCTCAATACGCGCAGTGCTGCCACTCGCTATGCTCTTGAGCACCATTTCGCATAAGGATAGTATCCCTCTATATCTGGCTGCTGGTGATGATCCTGGAGGTGGCTGACCTGGTCTACTGGCGCATTCGGCGTGGCTCGTACCAGCGTGAAGAAAGCCTTTCATAAGCCAATCTATGTATGAAAGTGCCACACGAGTAGATAAACCTCGTGTGGCGTTTGTTTTACAGCTCACTCATAGGATAGAGTCAGCCAAAAATGGACAGCTAAGACGCCGTGCCAAAGGCTCTCCTCACGCCCGGCAGCATAACATATAGCAGGATAATGGCGTTGACGAGGAAGGACACAGATACATTCTGCCAGCTGGATCCACCAAGCAAGGCAATGACGTCGAAAATGAGTTCGAAGATGGTGATGATCACCAGGAACATCCATGCTGCTGGATCAACCCGCCAGAGCATCTGCACCAGCCAGACGTACACCCAGACCAGCAACAACCACATCAGGGCATAGAAGAAGTTGACAGTCCGGACGGGAACGCTGCCAATAAAGAATGGGAAGATCCCTAAGAACTGGAGCGCATTAATGGCAGCCAGGACGGCAGCGATACCAGCCAGGATAGCGAGAATAGTGACTCCAATGGGACGTTCTTTCATGAGTTGACTCCTTTCGATGTGTACGGGAACAGATAACAATACTAATTCGGAGCGTCTCTCTTTTAGTCGGCCGTCTCTGAAAACATCTTCAAAGAAGGCGACAAGAAACTACGCTACTGCTCTCAGTTTATATGCATGTGGCTAAAAATGCAACATGTAAACACACTATTTTTGCACACTTTCAGTACGGGCACGAATCTAGAAAAGTCGGCTTATCTAGTGTAAATACACTAGGCGATCCATCTCTGTCGTAGGGCGCGGTTCCCTGTAAATCTCTACCCTATGCTGTACATTGAACTTTACATTTATTTAACAATCCCTTAACACGATAGATGTAAGGTTCTTACAGTGGAGGAAATTTCTCCGCTAAATGAAAAAGTTAAAACAACACGGATATTGTAACCTACTCGTTTGGACATTGGCATCAGTTGTGATAAAATTGTAAAGTGTGCTCTTACCAACTTTTCATTATAGACTCATCTACAATGAGGAAATCTGGAACTTATATACGATCACAATACTGTCCTGCTGAAAACTGTGCCGCATAGTGCGGAGAAGAAACTGCGTCTTGAAAGCAGGCGTTTCGAAGAGGTATCATGTTAGTACGTCTTATAGAAGGGTTCTGAAAGGTGCATCGAACAATCCCGCTTGTGAGAGGTGGGCGGTTATACCAGTCGGAGAGAGAGGGCGATCCGATTGCCGTTGGGACCTCCGCATGGTACGATTGGCTCGAGAACCATGACTCTTTTACCTTTGTCGATCGTCTTGGCACAATTACCGTACACAAGAGTGGTTCCGGTACCGATAGTGACCTGGACTGGAAAGCTTCCCATACGCGTATGGGCAAGCTCTTCCGCGTTTCGCTGGGACCCTCACGCACGCTCACCCTGTCAAGGTTGCAGGCCGCTGCGCGGACGCTCGCAGGCAGGCACACTCCAGTTGAGTCGACCACAATGTCCCCGGCAGTGCCTGTTGCTTCCACGCTCCCTGTTACCTGGACTGAAGACAATGTCGATCCTCCCAACTCCCTGATACAAACAAAACTCTACCGACCACGCACCAGGAGTGACTTGATCCCCCGTGCACGCCTGATTGAGCGATTAAACGCCGGGCTGAGCGGCAAAGTCAGAAAACGACAACGAGCTGCGCGTCTTCGTGCATTCGCTCACCGCTGCCCTGCAAACCGTCTTTCCCGATGCGTTTCAGGAAACGGCCAGCCTTAAGGCACCGCAGTTTCCACCACCTGATCGCGTGGCTACCCTGCTCATCAACAATCTGGCCGATGTGTCTGAAGACGTTGTTCTGGTGCTGGATGACTATCACCTCATTCACAATAGCGAGATTCATACCTTGCTTGATCTGCTGATCAGGCATATGCCCCCCGAACTGCACCTGGCGCTGGCCACGCGATCCGATCCGCCGCTGCCGCTGGCCAAATGGCGCGCCCAGGGGCACCTGAACGAACTGCGCAGCGCCGACTTGCGCTTTACGCTCGCGGAGACGGAAGCCTTTCTCACGCGCGCCCTGGGGAACGAACAGGCACACATGACCGCGGTCGCACTTGAGGAACGAACGGAGGGCTGGATTGCGGTGTTGCGACTGGCGGCACTCTCGCTGCGCAGCGCCTCTGAGCAGGCGGCGTTTGTGGAACGGCTTCGCAGCTACCCTGACCGCTATGTAAGCAGTTACCTGTTGGAGGAAATTCTCGCCCAGCAAGCCCCTGCCATCCAGGATTTTCTCTTACGAACGTCGATTCTAGAGCAGTTCTGCGCCGAGTTGTGTGCAGCGGTCATTGGCAGAGATGCCCTTCACGATAACGTACGGGCATCCCTGGACTGGTTGGAGCGCATGAATATGTTCATTGTCCCCCTCGACGCGCGCCAGGGGTGGTATCGCTTTCACCACCTGTTCAAGCGGTTGTTGGAGCAGCACTTGCAGACGCACATCAGCAAAGAGGATATCGCTACGCTCCACCAGCGAGCATGCGCGTGGTATGCCGCACAGGGGCTGATCAAGGAGGCGATCGAGCATGCGCTTGCGGCTGGAGATGCAACATATGCGGCGCAGCTGGTGGAAGCGCAATTTCTCCAGGCGTTCGAGCAGGAGCAATGGGTGCAGCTGGAGCGCTGGCTACGCCTGTTGCCGGAGGAACAGATCCAGGGCGGCCCCGGCCTGCTTGTCGCGAGGGTGTGGATATTACAGGCCCACGGGCAGCTCAAAGACCTTCCGCGCTTATTGACGTCTGCCGAGCAGATCTTAGGAACCGTTGGAAGCGCCGCGAGTGATCTGGACGACCCGCAGTCCAGGATACTGCGTGCGCTGATTGCCATCTTGTGGAGCCAGTTCCAGTACTATACAGGGCAGGCACAGGCGAGCCTGGAGAGCGCCCAGTCCGCGCTGAGATGGCTCCCACCGGGTGAGGTGTATATAGCGAGCCAGGCCCTCCTTTTCCTGGCACTCTCAAACCAGGCTACTGGGCATGAAGACGTTGCGCTCTTTGAACTGAACAAGGCTCTGAGAGAACAATCGGCTCATCTTAACGACACTGCTCGTCTGCTCTTTGCGCAGGCGCTCGTGTATCTGGCTGCGGGCAAACTGCAACAGGTGGAACAAACGTCACGACATCTTCTCCGGCTCGCCCAGGAAGCCGATCTGGCATTGAGCCTCTATTGGGCCCACTGGTTGCTGGGCTTTGTGTATTACGAATGGAACGATCTGGTTGCGGCGATCTACCACTTCTCAGTCGTGGTCGCCAACCAGCACCACGCGCACTTTTGGGCGGTGCAAAGAGCCATGTGCGGCCTGGCCTTAGCCTATCAAGCCCAGGGGTTGGGCACCCAGGCGAAAGGGACAGCTGGCGCCCTGCTCGAATTGGTGCAGGGACAGCACAACATGCGCGAACTCATGACGGCCTATGCCTTCTGCGGACAGTTGGCGCTAATGCAGGACGAGGTGGAGAAAGCCCCGCAGTGGGTCGAGATGGCGGGGATTCAAGAAGTGCCGATCCCAATGATGTCGTTTGAGGACCCACCCATCACCAAAGCCTGGATGCTGCTTGCCAAAGGCGATGAGCCGAGTGTGGATCAAGGGCAAGAGCTGCTGGACGAGCTCTTGCAACTTGTCGAATCCATGCACGATACACACAAGACGATCCAGGTGTTGGCTCTACAAGCGCTGGCGTACGATCTGCAAGGCCGGTTGGCCGAAGCGCTCGATGTGCTGGAACACGCGCTTGCACTGGCGCGTCCCGGTGGGTTCGTGCGCACGTTTGCTGATCTGCCGCCGCTGGCCAAAGTGCTTGGGGAGTTGCGGAAGCGCAGAAAGGCGCATCAGGAGATCGACAAAAAGCTGGACGCCTATCTGCAACGCATCCTGGCAGCGATGAACCCCATAGCTGCGCAAGCAGTTTCAACGGAAGAGCTGATGTGGCAAGAGGGCCTTGAACCCTTGACCGAGCGCGAACTCCAAATCCTGCGCTTGCTCGAGAAGGATCTCACAAACAAGGAGATTGCGCGCGAACTGGTGGTCACGACTGGGACCGTCAAGGTGCATACGAACAATGTCTATCGCAAGCTCAGTGTGAATAATCGCCGCGCTGCCGTCACCGTCTCCAAAACGCTCGGCCTCCTGCTGAGCTGACTCCTAAAACTATACCCTTTCTATACCCTGTGGGGAATAGCTTTCTCGCGCGTCTTCGACTATAGTCCTATTTAAGAAGCAGCATAATTGGAAGGAGCGTAGCGCCGCGTCGCGGTGTACTGCAGTATGAGCGAGAGCAAAGAGCAATTGAAAGAAGGTCCAACCCAGGAATCTACCCAGACATCAACTGTGCAACAAAAACAACCACTGACCCGCCAGCAGCGCATTGAGCGCTGGTTTGAGGTCATCACGGCGATCATGCTGGGTGTTGTGGCCATGGCAACAGCCTGGAGCGGCTATCAGGCAACGCGCTGGGCCGGTGAGCAGTCCACTCTGTACGCTCAAGCTAGCGCTCTGCGCGTTGAATCAACTCGTGACTCGACGCTGGCCGGGCAGTACAAGCTATACGACGCCATCCTCGTCAACAATTGGATCAACGCATATACCCAGGGCAATACCAAACTGGCAAACATATACCAGAGACGCTTCCGGCCTGAGGTCCGTCCGGCATTCGAGGCCTGGTTGGCACTCGATCCGTTCAACAACCCAAATGCGCCACCAGGACCGCTCTTTATGCCACAATACAAGGTCAGCCTGGATGACAAAGCGAATCAGCTTGATGCTCAGGCAGCTAAAACCTTCGATGAAGGACAGGCTGCCAAAGAGCAGGGCGATGCATACGTGCTCAACACCGTCTTTCTGGCCACGGTGCTGTTCCTCACCGCTATCGCCGAGAACTTCCAGTGGAATACGGTCAGAGCTGTGATCTTGTCGGTTGCCCTGGTGATGCTTCTGTTTGGCCTGTACCACCTGGTGACGTATCCGATCATTTGAGACAATCAAGCCGAAAACTATACCCTTTCTATACCCTGTGGGGAATAGCTTTCTTGAGCGCCTTCGACTATAGTGTTTCTCAGGAGTACAGGATGTAGAAGTTTGTTGCTATTTGACTCACCTGAAGTGGTAGCGTCAGTTACCCAAGGAACGTGCAATGGAAATATACCGCCCAGGCATCAGTTTGTTTGAAACGACGATGTACCGGATCAGTATCCTGGGCACCCTGGATAAGAATTGGTCCGATTATTGCGGCGGCATGACGATCGAGCATCTAAGCGATCCGAAGGGATATGCAAAGTCGATCCTGACAGGTCGATTGGCAGACCAATCCGCGTTGATCGGCGTTCTCAATTCGCTGCATGACATTGGCTGTCCGATTCTTTCGTTCGAGTGCTTAGAAGCAGGTTAGATGCACAGAAAGGGGATGTATGAGGCGGCATCGTTGATCGCCACACCTGATACGAGTCCCACGCCAGAAGAATTCGCTGAGCGTCATGACCTACAACAAGATATACAGCGTGCGATCCAGGCGTTACCACACAAATACCGCTCGGTCGTTTTGCTCTACTATGGAGATCAACTGAATTTCTCTGAGATTGGACGAGCCCTCAACGTGCCAGATTCAACAGTCAAATCCCGCTTCTTTCGAGCCAAACCATTACTGCGTGCTGTCTTAACAGCACAGTGGCAAATGGCGTAAGGATCAGGTTGGTTCTGTACTACCTGGTGGCAACATGGGCTTTATTGCTCTTCGTAAGTACGGCTACGCCTATTTTCGATTGCGAGAACTGCTGAAATTCGTCTAGCCTCAATGAAAGGGAAAAGAGCACCATGGCACTAGAAACCCTGAAAAATAACCGCTACCGCATTGTGCGCCCACTTGGCAGCGGTAGTATCGGCGAGGTGTACCTGGTCGAGGACAATTTAAATAATCGACAGGAGGTGATCATCAAGCTTCTCCATGCCTATGCGTACCCTCTGACGCAAGAGGCGCAAGGGGCCTCACGAGCCTTTAAATTTGAGGCAGGAGCTATTGCGCAACTCAATCATCCCAATATATTACCCTTGCTCGATTATGGCACCGAGACGATAGACGGGGAAGTCGTCCCTTTTATCGTGACCCCCAATTGCCCGGAAGGCTCGCTCAATACGTGGCTCGAGCGGCGGTCAAACAGCGACGTGCTCACCCTGGAAGACGCGGCACGCATCGTGCGCCAGGTCGCCGACGCACTGCAATACGCCCATAACCAGGGGATCATTCACCGCGATGTCAAATCCGCCAATGTCTTCATCCACAATAAATTGAACGGGCCTCCAGATATGCTGGTGTCAGACTTTGGCTTTGCGCAACCCTTACCGGAAGCACGGGCCAGTGGCCTCGACATTCGCGGCACTCCTGGCTACATGGCGCCTGAGCAGTGGGAGGGCCAGGTGGTACCGGCAAGCGATCAGTATGCCCTGGGGGTGCTGGTCTATCAATTGCTGACTGGCCTTCTCCCCTTCCAGGGTAACATTGAGCAACTGAGGGATGCACACCTCCATAGCTGGCCAACACCCCCCAGCACCATCAACCCGACGCTTTCGCGAGAGCTCGATGCCGTGGTGGGGCGGGCAATGGCAAAAAAGCCGGGAGGCCGTTATCCTAGCGTCTCCGCCTTCGCCGATGCATTTACGCAAGCGATCCAGCCCATGCCCGAACCTGTTGCACCTGCCCCGGTGTACCTGGCTGTTCCCCCTACCCCTCCCCCTACTCCTGAGCCTACACCAACACAGCAATTATCTACGGGCATGATCGTCTTGATTACTGTACTGGCGCTGCTCGTGGTGCTGGGAGGTATCGTTCTCATTGCAAACGCTTTCTCAAACAAATCTTCGCAATCCAGCGCCAACGCCACGGCAACGGCTAATGCTAATACTAACGCCACGGCAACGGCCAACGCCAATGCTACCGCTACCGTCGCACCTGCCGCACAGTTGAGTGGTAACTGGGCCAACGTCGACTCGAAGACCCTGGGTATCACCAAGATGACTATCACAAACAAGGGCACGAATATTACTGTTCATCCGTATTCCAAGTGTTCTCAGACCGACTGCGATTGGGGAACGCAAAGCAGCCAGTATACTGGCTCTCCCTTCAAAATTACATTTGTCGTCAATGGCCGTTCACACAATCTCGCTATTTCCACGCAAGGAACACAACTCAAGGTGGTCGAAGGCATCCGTACCTACTTATTCAACAAAGGATAGTTGGCATAACATGAGAACATTTCAATTTTGCGCATGTTCAGGCGAATAGAACCACGAGATCGTCGAACTGTTAAGAGCTTATTGGGTAACCTATCTGAAGCCGCTTCAATCCAGGGCCAAAACCTGATTTCCGAATAAGCTCTTAGTATATTTATGCTACTGGCATTCACCCTCACTTTTCCTCCTGGAGCAGATTCGCAACCACAGCCGTCCAGCCGGTCTGATGGCTGGCACCGACGCCACGCCCGGTATCACCATGGAAGTACTCGTGGAATGGGATGTAATCACGCCAGTGCGGATCGTTCTGGAAAGTCGTGTTAGTGCCAAATACTGGCCGGCGGCCCTGCTCGTCACGCAAAAAGATGCTGGTGAGACGATGCGAAAGTCCATCCACTATCTGCCCTAGTGTCAGTTTCGTGCCTGAGCCGGTGGGGTATTCTACCAGCAAATCGTTCTCGTAGAAGCGATGGTACTTCTTCAGCACTTCGACAAACAGGAAATTCAGGGGGAACCAGATCGGCCCACGCCAGTTGGAATTCCCGCCAAAGTCGCCGGTGGTTGATTCACCCGGCTGGTAATTGACCGTGTAGGTTCCACGTCTCGGCGTCTGTAGCACATAGGGATGAGACTCGTGATACTTGCTGATCCCGCGAATGCCATAGTCGCTGAGGAATTCCTGCGGGTCAAGCATGTATTGGAGAAGACTCCGGAGATCATCCCCACGCACCATGGCGAGCATTATGATATCTTTTAACTCGTCTCCCCAGCGTGTGTCCTGCCAGCGCGTAATCAGGCGTTGCATATAGGGACGGTTCTCCATAAACCAGCTCATGCGTTCCTCAAGAAAGGTTGCCCCTATCTCGGTTGGAAATGTCTCCATGGCCAGCAATGGAATGAGCCCGACCAACGAGCGCACTTTCAGCGGCACCTGCTGGCCATCAGGCATACTCAGTTTATCGTAGAAAAAGCCGTCCTCCTCATTCCAGAGTCCCAGGCCGGTCCGCTCTCCCCCGTAGATGGCGTCGGCGATGTACATGTAGTGCTCGGCTAACTTGGCCGCCATGTCTTCGTACACCGGGTCGGTGCGCGACAGTTCCAGGGCCATCGCCAGCATGATCGCTGCAAACATCCCCATCCAGGCTGTGCCATCGGACTGCTCAAGCACCGCGCCATCCGGTAGCGGCGTGTTGCGGTCGAAGACGCCGATGTTGTCCAGTCCCAGGAAGCCGCCTTCAAAGACATTATTGTCCTCCGCGTCTTTGCGATTGACCCACCAGGTGAAGTTCAGCAACAGTTTCTGGAACATGCGCTCCAGGAAGGCGGTATCGCCTTTCCCCGTGCGCTCCTTTTCTTGCATGTAGATGCGCCAGGCAACCCAGCCGTGCACCGGCGGGTTGACGTCGCTAAAGGCCCATTCGTAGGCAGGCAACTGGCCGCTGGGATGCATATAGCGCTCATGGAGCATCAACAGCAACTGGTTCTTGGCAAATTCGCTATCGATCAGCGCCATCGCAATGCAATGGAAAGCCAGGTCCCAGGCAGCGTACCAGGGGTACTCCCAGGTGTCGGGCATGATGACCACATCAAAGTTGCTCAAATGCCGCCAGCCTTTATTGCGGCTGCGCTGGGTCGGTGGCGGTGGCCCGGCAGGGTCACCCCTGAGCCATTTATCCACATCATAGTAGAAGAACTGCTTACTCCAGAGCAGGCCGGCTAATGCCTGTCGCTGGACTAAGCGCTCATCCTCCGTCTGGGCTGTACTGATCGTGCGGTAAAACTCGTCTGCTTCTCCAATACGTGTGGTGAAGAGCTCCGCAGCACCAGCAAAGGGAGCGCTCTGCTGTTTGGCTGACAAGCGCAACATGATGGTCTCGGTTGCGCCTGGCTCAATGACCATGCGATAATGAGCCGCGACCTTGGTGCCCTCGCCCTCTGGATTGACTTTGCCCTCGGCTTTGTTGACCACCGTCTCATCAATGCCATCTTTGACGAACGCCGTACGGTTCCCAACACCCCATAGCCGCTCGTCATTGGTTTCGTTTTCGGTAAAGAGTAACTCGGGTGTCCCCTCACAGGCCAGCCAGTTTTCACCCAGTTCATAGTGCTTGAGGCCGGCGGGCGTCATAGCCCCATGCCCAGGTGTTGCGGAACCACAGCGTGGGCAGCAGGTGGAGTGGCGCCGCTTCTGGCCCACGATTGGTGGCGCTGATACGGACCAGCATGTCCAGCGGGTCAACTTTGGCATATTCCACGGTGACATCGAAGTAGCGATCTTCGGCGAAGATGCCGGTGTCGATGAGCTCATATTCGGGTTCAAAACGACTGCGATTGCGATTTGTTTCGAGAAGATCGTTATAGGGATAGGCACGCTGTGGATATTTATACAACGCTTTCATATACGAATGGGTCGGCGTGCTGTCGAGAAAGAAATAGTATTCCTTCACATCCTCACCGTGGTTGCCCTCGGAGTTCGTCAGGCCGAAGAGCCGTTCCTTCAAGATCGGGTCGGCCTCGTTCCACAGGGCAAGGGCAAAACATAACAAACCTTGATCGTCACTGATCCCCATCAATCCATCTTCGCCCCAGCGATATGTACGCGAACGGGCGTGATCATGTGGGAAGAAATTCCATGCATTACCATCGGCGGAATAGTCCTCGCGGACAGTCCCCCATTGACGTTCTGTCAGATAGGGTCCCCAGCGGTACCACGGCTGCTTGTCCTCATGTGCTTCTTGAAGTCGATTTCGTTCTGCATCTGCCATGATGTTTGCTCCTTCCTTGCTGATTGCCATTTCAATTCCTAACTGGTAGCGGAGAAATTACCTCCACTGTAAGAACTTTACATCTATCATGTTAAGGAATTGTTAAATTGAGGTCAAGTTCGATAATCTGATTACTGTACCTAGTGTACCTGATTATGTTCGAGATTGCATCCTTAAAACATGCTATTTTTGCTTCGCCTGGTAATAGACTCACCAGTGTAAATATACCGTGCGATCGGTATTGGTCATGATGTATCGATTTACCGCATGAAGCAAAGTTAGTGTATTTTGAGGATGCGTTATTGTTCCCAAGCAGGTACAATAGTAGAATGGAGTGATGACTGCTAGCAGAGCACTGCCGGTGATCCGCTCCCACTTGTGGTGATCGCTTTGTAATGATCTGGTTTGATCATACCGAAATTATGAAAGGAGAGCGCGTGCCTGGTATAAAAGGAAGGACCAGCGCACGACAGCGCAACAAATGACCATGCAACCTACAATTGAAACAGATCGTACTACCGCAAATGCCTGGAATATCGCTGTAGGCCCGGATATTTGTAGAAATGTGCAAGCAGGACTTGATCATGAATGGTATATAACGAATGGGTTGGGTGGATATGCGGCCGGCTCTCTTGTTGGGGCAACTACACGCAGCTATCACGGTCTCCTTGTAGCAGCGCTTCGCCCTCCTGTTGAACGGGACGTCCTGATCACCAAAATAGACGAAACGGTTGAACTACCAGATAACCGTGTTCTCAAACTGGGCGTGAATGAGTACCAGGATGGCACCATCGACCCACAAGGATACAACTCCCTCGACACGTTTTCATTAGAGGCCGATGTACCCTGCTTTCGCTATCAACTGGACGAACTGTATACACTCGAGAAGCGCATCTGGATGGAATACGGACAGAACAGAACCTATGTACAGTACATGCTCTCCGCTGCGCCCACTCGTGACACGAGTG
>VBHI01000124.1 GCA_005881495.1 Chloroflexota bacterium | reverse complement strand
GGTCTGGATACCCAAACGAGCCGCGAGCCTGGCGCCCCCTTTGCCACAGGTTGCCAGCCCGATGGAGGTGATCTGCTGGCAGTACCGGATCGTCATCCTGGCCCAAGGCTCCACAAAGGTAGGGAGACGTTCGGTAAAGATTTTCCGCTGACAGAGGGGATTGCGACAGTAGAATTTGCGAACAGTGAGGAACAACTGAACTCTGCGTCCTGCACAGGGCACATCACGCAAGACCCGGCGATAGTGACTTTGAATCGAGGATGACAGGTCAGAACACAATGGACAACACGACGTAGGATGTGTAGCAACGACCGCAATGACCAAACCGTTTTCGGTGATCTGGATCTCATCAATCAACATCCCTTCAGGCAGTGGAAGCAGGGGCGTCCTTTCCATCACGACCTCATTCCTGGTGATGAAACACTCTTTTAGAAGGAACTATATCACTCCTTATCACTCTATTTCCATGCAAGCAAGCAGTGTGCACCAAGAGTGGCCATGAGCCATCGAATCTAAACATTTACAATTAGATGGCATACAAGAACAACATTGTTTACAAAAGACTACCGAGAGGAGCTCACCCATACCCCCCTGACGACCAGCTTCGTCATAAGGCTAGAGGAGGAGTATCTCTCGCTGCCCATAATGTGCGGCAGCAGAGAATTCCCTGGCTGCCGGTAAGAGATGTCGGCCCTGATTGAGCACAAACGCCCAACCCACCATGTTTTTTTCATAGTTATGAGGATAAGACCAGGTCGGACGCGGTGCGATGATCCAAGCGAGCGCGCCAATGATCCCTTGGTCATATTCTGCTGCGGTTTCTTGCAAGACGCCCCTGTACACAGATGCCTGCCACGAGGGGCTACCAGTAGTGATGGATTCATTGGTTGGCGCTAATCCATTAGCCGCGCCAAATTCTTCGAGTAGGATCGATTTGTGCTGTGCTTCCTGATGTACAGCATTCAAGAAGCGCTGAACCCATTGTCGAGGGGAGAGGCCCTGGCGGGCACCCTGTTCAAACTCATAAAGATGAGGAGACACGATATCCACCATTTTGATGAACTTAGGAATATCTACCGGGTCTTGCCAGTCAAATTTTCCTGAATGGTCAGGAATCTCATTCTTCCATCCACCAATCGTGATAGGAACCCTTGGTGCTACCTCACGGACGTATGCTGCCTCCTCGTGCAATGCAGTCATGAGCTGGGGGTCGCTCAGGTTTGGTTCATTGTAGAGATCTACCAGCCAGAGTGCCGGAGCATGCGCTAGCCCGTAGCGACCCAGGAGAGTGTGGGCTTGCTGGAGCGCCGAATATTCACCGCCATCTTCGAGCAACAGAATAACGTGCAGATGATGACGTTCTGCTTCATCGAACACATATCGCCAGGTTGCACTGAAATACTCCTTTCCACTGGTTTCCCACTGAAAATCGGTTATGCGCAGCGTATTTATACCAAGCAGCGCAGCCAGGTCAAAGAAGTTACCACCTTGCCCAGTCGCGATGGTATAGGGTGTGTTGGGGATCATCGCCGTCATGTCTACGTTGACTCCATAAGCCATATTAGCTGGAGTCGGCAACTGCTGGCTGGCGAAGATTGTGTATGCAGAAATGCAACTGACGAGCCATAGCCCAAGCAGTAAAGCTGATGGCCAGCTTTTCGCCTGTGAATCACGATAAATCATGAAGCTCCTCCCAACTATAACAATTACAACAGATTATACTGGCACTACTACCTCAATAACATGAACATTCTGCTGAGACTATCATATGTGAGCCCCCACTGATACCCCCTATCAGTATTTGGAAACTGTTAGGGAATTCTCCCTTGCTGTGAATTCTGAGCAACAGCATAGACTTCTTCAGCATAGACTTCTTCAGCATCGACCTGAACAGGACTATCAGATGAGCGGATCGCATCTAGTAGTTTTTGGTAGCGCTTGGCAGTCTGTTGCCATGAATGAGGATCTGAATAACGTTTTCCATAGAGTTTCGCAACATCCAATAGTGCTCTTTGAAGACTGGCAGGGTCTCTAGGCGGTACCAGGATGGCCCCTTCATAGCTAGACACCGCCTCGATCAAGCCTCCGACGTTTGTTACCACCACTGGCAATCCATAGCTCATGGCGATATGCAATGGTCCGCTCGTTGACGATCGATGGTAGGGCAGCACTACAACATCTGCCCCTGAAAAGAACTGTGCTACCTCCTCATCGGAGACATAGTTGTTGACGAATGTGATCCGATCGCGATACCGGCTTCGTTCAATGAGGTTCGTGGGCTTGGTCCATCCTTCCCAAGTCTCGCCAACGATAGTAAGCCAGTACTTTTCGATCTCATTCTCGGGCAAGGCATCGAATGCCATGATGAGATCTTCGAGTCCTTTAAATGGTCGGATCACTCCAAAAAACAGAAGATTGCAGCATGATTCCGGAGCAATTCGATATCCCCGCTCTCCATCGGTTAAGTTGTAATGATTATATGGGCCGTGGGGAATCAGAGCGATGGGCCGCTTCTCCAGGTTGTAATATCTCTGCAACAATTTTCTATCGCATTCAGAGTGGATGACGAAGCCATGCGCCAGGCGTATCATGAGCGGTGCAACGACTCTCACATAGGCCTGTACCGACCGCAACTTTGCTTCCCCCGTATCGAGCACCTCGTGGAATTCAATAATCACTCGGGCCTTCAGCAGTCGCCCTGCTAAGGCTAGCAGAAGATATGAGTGCAAGACTGCTCCACTCCACCATTGGAACACAAGCACATCTGGACGCTCCTGTATAAGAAATATCAGCGCACGGAGCATGCTGGGCAACCAGTACCAATCCACTCCATTAAAGACTCGCACCTTCGGGTCATATTCCTGCTGGGTCAGGTTCATTCCCACCCGCTTTCGTCCAGGATACAATCGTACTGGTAATAAACGTCGCATCAAAATCACTGATACCTTATGCAATTGCGCCAGTGTATTAGTCAGATAGAGCGTATAGTAGCTAATTCCGCTCAAGAAGCGTGTTCCCGCCCCGATCACACATATCCGTAACTGTTTGTTCTCCTTCATAAATACTTCACTTTCCTCTCTATATAAGTTCTTATGCTCTATAAGTCCTTTGTCTCAGCATAATGGCTGCCGTGTTTATTCCTGAATGACTCCCTGAGTCACTCGACGTTTCCTTGTAAAAAAAATGTGTGATGGTGTGCTCGGGAGCTGTTAATTCCCCATCTGGCCTTTCCGAGACAAACCTCCTTTTAAGTTCATTGCCACAGTAAGTACTTCTGGGATCTGGCTTGTTGATATGATGCGAAATGAAAGTACTAAACTATCACCTCCTCATGCTGCTTATTTACGCTTCGCTGCTAGTTTACGAAGCACCCAATCGCGATACACAAAGTATGCCAGTAAAGCAATCACTATGAGCAGTATGCTTCCTTTCAGATAAGAAGCATTGTCTTGGGATTGAGATGCTCTGCCAGTTGGTAGAAAATCCTGAAGGATATTCGCCGTAATTTTCTGAGAAGCTTTGTTCACCAAGCTTGGATGAGGTGAATTGCTGCCTGGGCTCCAAAACTTTTCAATACTTGAATTGCTATCCAGACCCCATGACCATTCAATCGTCCCGGCATCGAATACTCGCGCACCGCTCGCCGCAGTGTAGAGAGTAGTATCAGATTCATCATGATTCTTAGAAACATCTACTACTGGCGAAGAAGCAAGAATTTCAAGTCCTTGGGGAACAGGGAAATGTGAGTCCACCTTGTCATACTCATATCCGACAAGTCCGGGCAAACTATCACCATTTTTAAGCCCCGTTCCAGCAAATACCCAACTTGAAGCATCTGCAACAACCCAGGGAAAGCCACCCAGGCGGGGTTCCCAATTGCCTGCATACATTTCCCCAAGAAGCGTTTGTTCCGGTCTATTGAGTGGAGCTTGCCGAAATTGGACAGTTAGCTGGGAATTCTCTTTCCCATGGAAAGGGTCTCGATGACCATCACCCTTGTAACATACAAGAATGCGCTCAGGAATGAACTGGCCTCCTATGTGCCGAGGTTCATACCGAATCTGCCAATAGAGGGTGTTTGCAGCGAAAACGGCGAGGTTAACGCCCTTATTCACGGCCATCTCGAGAGCATCGCGCATCTGCATACTCCAATACTCACTATGGCCAACAATGAGCAGCCCATGATAGTTTTGCAGAGAGTAGGAGGTATTTTGCAGATCGGGATCCGAGAGATAACTGACATCATAGCCGTGTTGTTCAAGCCAGCGCACCATAGGATATTCATACCAGAAAAATAACCCGGCACCTGAATCCTGCTCAAAGGGTCTGTCAAAGGATACCTTAAATGCCCGAGGCCCTTTAAAGCTCTGTGTGAAGTTGCTGTAGAGTGATGTACCTCCCCACGTGTTGTACGCCTCATCAGTATTGACAGCATGAATGAAAGCAAAATCACTCGGTTTGGAAGATCGAAGTACGAAAGGAATATACGACTGCTCTCCATGCGACGCGGTCAGCTTTACCATATACATCCCGGATATCCAACCAGGATTGGTTTTGAGTGTAAATGCCACTGGCCAGTTCGCTTCTATCAGTCCAGTCTCGGCTTCTGGAGAAGGAAGAGGAAAGGTATGCCCTTGAATGGTGGCTATTGATTGCATCAAGCGGCCGCCTTTCCCCTGATACCACCCCATACGATAGATATCAGCAGAAAAAGATGGCGAGGTTGTACTGACAGAAAATTGCACCTCATCACCAGCTTGGACACTTGTTGTCCAGGCGTATCCCTCGATTGTTGGATAATCAAACGTTTTAGCATCGTAAGGAGCAGGGTTAGAAAGCTGCCAATCTGTTGTTCCCGGCAACTGGTTTTCTCTTTGAATGGGGTTCACATTATTAACCGCTTGCTTCATTAACGGGATTGATGGAGCTGAAAGCGGATTGAAGGTGCTCAGAAGAAAAAAAGCGAGGATACCCCAGATCAACAAAGGAGACATTGTAAAAATCTGGGGCATTAATGTTTTCATAGTTCTGAATCTCCAATTGTCCAGTACCAGTAGGGCAGCTACTCGATACAGGTATTTTTACGAGTTGTGTTGTTCGCAGGTTCTTAGCCCGGCTGTCTGCGCCTGGCGCTCCACAGCCTCAAGCACGTCGGCTACCGAGATTTCACGAAGCCCTGCCATGGGACACTGATAATTCAGGCACCCGCCGAGGGCCTTTCGGCCACCACTGTCTTTACACCTGGTGATTGTGTCTGCCAACTGCATACTCATGCGCTTGACAATAAGGGGAGGGCGCTTCCGAGGAACAACAGTTTCTGGTCGAGTTGGACCTGCTAATGCGACTGCCGCTGTGCCTGAGGCTTGAGTAAGCTCAAAGATGGCACTGTCAATGCAGATACAGAGGCAACTACGAGCTAACAAGGCGGCCACCTGTGGCAGAGTAGTCTGTCCCGCAAGCGAAACGGAAGGTGCATTCATGTATCGCTGGATGTCCTCAATGTAGTCTATTTCACTGCTTGTACCCGTAAACACGATGTCAGCGCTGAAGCGAATCACCAGTTCGTCGGCAAGTTCGGCCCACCGCCTCTGGAGCCACTGCTGACAGGCCCAATCAGCTCCTGTGTGAAGCACAATCAATCGGGTTGGGTTCCTCAGGCCGTGCTCCAGCAGCCAGCGAGATATCATAGCCGAGTCATCTTGAGTGTAAGATAGGCAAGGCACTATCGGCTCATCAATATTGCACCCAATCGCACGTACCAGGGCTATGTGCTGCCAGGGAGCGGTTGTGTTCCAGTCGAATGGTCCGAGTTGACGTGAGAGCAGCCTCGTAGGTTGCTCTGAATAGCCGATACAGTTGGCTCGGCCAGCGCCGCCAACAACGTATCCTAACAGACGCAGCAGCTTATGGCCTGAGTAGTAGGTGATGACCAGATCATATCCGAGGCCTAGCTGCCAGACGAGGCGGAAAAACTCACGTGCCAGACTGAAGCGCCTGCCAAGGTGAGACCTGGGGGAGTGATACAACAGTCTACTGATCACGACCCGATCAAAAACCTCGCCACGCGCAAAGACAGCAGCAGCGTCGTCATTCGCCAGCAAGACGATGTGAGCATTCGGATAAAGCTCTCGTACTATAGTGACGTAGGGCATAACGCGCACAGCTTCACCCGCACCGCAGCGTTCAACGATCAGCAGGATGCGCCTCACACTCTCCTTATCTGTACTAACACCTTGTCCTGTTCCCATACTCGTGTTTGTCTTCCCTCTAGTTTGCATCGACTCGAGACGGATATCCGTCTAACATAGGCCAATTTTGTTTTGTAGCAGCCATGAGCGACTGATGGGACAACACTGGTTGGCACAAGCAGTCCAGTGGCCCAGCCGAGTCCATGCCCTTGTCAACTCTTGTTCCTGTGAGCACAATACTGACTCCAAATTCGGCCGACTACGTCAGCATAGACGGTGGCTTCGGCACGCGTGTCATCCACGATTTGCACCTGCGGGGTGTGGTGGCGCAAGGCCAAGAGCTTCCGCCGCTGCGCTTCCAGGATATCCGGGGTGTGCTCGCCCTTGCGGGCATACAGAACATGACCTGGCGCATCCAGCACGAGTACGATATCGGGAGCCGGGCAGGCATGGGACAGGAGCCAGAGATATACCCATAAGCGCAACCCCACCGATTGGCACTTAGGAGGCTGAGCATCGTATACATAGCGGTCGAAGATGACTACTCGCCCCGATGTTTGATGGTATTGTGCGATGAGATAGCGTGACCATATTCTGAACAGACGGCTAACGGTGTGCATGCCTGGCAAGCGCATGTGAAGCCTCGGCCGAGGGGGTGCTGGCTCACGCTGCCATAGACCCATATAGATGCAGCGCACCGGGACTTGGAATGACTGCTGGATTTTCGCTGATAGTGTCGACTTGCCAGCACCATCAGGACCCAGCAGCGCAACGCTCACACCGTGGTATTGCAGCAGGTTCAGCGCCCGCTCAGGCAACCATAAAATGTGATTTATCAGCGGCCGCCACCAGGTGCTGATCGGGTCGCTACGCCGCCACCCCTCCACCAAACCTGGCGCCAAGCGTACGAGTTCACTCCACTCGCCACATCTAACAGATTTTACTAGCCGTGCTGGGCTCCATCCAGCAGGACAAGCTGATGCAACTCTACAGGCCAGTGGACTATCCGTGCGTGCTGCGCCTACCAGTTCCTGTAAGCGCGACACGTGATGCTGCCGAAAGTCCCTCTTATCCAGCAGACAACGCAAGAGCAACGTCCAGAAGGCGTCGTCCGGAGCCAGGAGGGAGAGTTTCCCATTACGTTGGCGACGGGCTAAACACCCAGCCGTGGCACTCGTCCGTAAGTTGAGATAGGGGCCATATGCGAGTTCAGTAATGATGTCGAGCATAATCCACCTCTCGGTGGGTGAATGGTAACTAACA
>VBHI01000123.1 GCA_005881495.1 Chloroflexota bacterium | reverse complement strand
ATAGCTTAGCGAAAATACCAGTGATTTGACAAGAGAAGAGTAACCTTACAACAACATCATGTAGGGGCGACCCTTGGGTCGCCCGCGCTGCCCCCGCATATCACCTGCGTGTTTCATGGTAGTGAGGATGCGCATGTGAATGGTCAGGCCAGTGCCGGTGTTCGTGTGCATGCGTCGTGCCAGCAGGGGGAAGCTCCTCCACAGAATGAGTATGCTCGCCATCGACATGATAGGCATGGTCGTGTCCATGCCACCAGTTTTTGGCATCGAAGTTCGCTACCAGCAGGCTCTCGCCATGATGCCAGCGTGCGCGAAAGATATCATAATTTTTCTTACTCTTCGTCGCGCGTTCTTCCTCGCTCAAGCTATACCATTCGCGATGGGGATGTTTCTCAATTCGCCCGGCTACTATCGGAGTGGTAACCGCGCGATAACCAGACGTCTTGAAGAAGAAGCTGAAGTAAATATCCATCAGGCGATAAAAACGGAATTTCTCGTCAACCCAGCCAACTTCCGGCAACAATTCTCGCCGGAAGGCCATCAGGTAGGCCTCAATCGCATCGACATCTGGCCCCGGCGCTTCACGGAACTCGCGTAGATCATCCGTCACCAACCCATAGGGTCCTGCAACCCCCACGCTCCGATCGGCAAGGGTCTGCAACAACGGATCCCAGATGTCTCCTGTGACCTCGATCGAAGTGTCCATGAGGACGATAAAGCGCCCTCGACTGGCGCGCATTGTCGCATTGCGTCCAGCTGTGAAGCCTATGTTGTGATCGGCAAAAAGCACTTGTACGCCAATATGCTGCTCATCCTTTCCTCGTAAATCACCTTCACGCGCCAACTGCTGTAGATAGGGCAGCGTGCCATCCTTGCCATCGGTCGATCCATTTTCAATAATCACCAGTTCGATATGATAATCATTGACATGCCGGCAGATGCTCTTGATACAGCGCTCAAGGTCTTCCCGGCTATTGTGAGCAAGCAGATTGACCGAAAAATCATAGAGGTCTGGCAGTCGCGTATTATCAGCTACATCTGCAGAACCGGAAATAACGGTGAACTCCTCCTCAGGTGGGCGAGGCAACACCAGAGTACCCGGCACTGTATCTCTCAGGGCAAACCCCTCTGCACTGAGCACCTGCCGTACCTGGTCTGCCCGTGCATAATCCCTGTGAGCACGCAGTCGCTCGCGTTCACGCACCTGCACGGCAATAGTAGATGGTACCTTTGCCAGGTATACCTCAGGATCGGCCTTTTTTCGCGGCTCTTCGCTTTGCAAGTAGTTCTTCAGATCAAAACCAAGAATACGATCCCAATCGAGTAGGAGACGTACCCTGCTGGTAGGGCTTACCTCGTTTGACCGCAACATAGTCCAGACTACGGACATGGCACGGGGCATATTCAAGTCCTGTTCAACCTTGGCCAAAAACGCATCCCGCCAGGCATATCTTTCCAGAGGTGCTCCCAAAGGCTCCTCAGAGAATACGCGTTCCTCATCAGAATGCAGTAGCAACTGGTAGGCCAGCCCCCGCAAACGCCCCAGCGAGGTTTGTGCTGCCTGCAAAGCACGGAAGGTAAAATTCAAGCGGCTGCGATAGAGGGCCGTGGTATAAAAGTAGCGCAGGGCCAGCGGATCAAAGCCCCGCGCCTCAATCTCGGCACAGGTATAGGCGTTGCCGGTTGATTTCGCCATCTTCTGTCCATCGGCTAACAGATGCTGTGCATGAATCCAATAATTCACGAACTGCTGGCCTGAAAAGCCCTCGCTTTGGGCAATCTCGTCCTCGTGATGGGGAAAGACGTTATCCACTCCACCAGTATGCAGGTCAAAATGCTCGCCCAGGTACTTGATCGACATGGCGCTGCACTCTATATGCCAGCCGGGAAAACCAAGCCCCCAGGGACTGTCCCACACCATTTCTCGCCCCGGTTCCGCTGGCTTCCAGAGGGGAAAATCTTCAGCGTTGTGCTTGTTTGAATCCACTCCCTCGCGTACACCGGCCAGCATATTCTCAAGCTGATTACCCGAGAGCTTCCCATAGTTAGGAAAGCGCTTAATATCATAATAAACATAGCCCTCAACTTCGTAGGCCAGGCCCTTTGCCAGCAGCCCTTGGATAACGGCTATCATCTCCGGAACGTGCTCAGTGGCACGCGGGAATATATGCGCGGGCAGTATATTCAGTTTGGCCTCGTCGGTATGAAATGCTTCGGTATAAAATTGCGCGATCTGCAGCGATGTTTTCCCTTCTTTGCGCGCCTGTGCTACCAACTTATCCTCTCCACGATCCAGCATCTCCTGCCGCATATGACCGACATCGGTGATATTTTTGACATGTAGAACCTGCAGTCCTCGATATTCAAAGGCACGGCGCAGCCAATCGGCCATGGTAAACGTGCGCAAATTGCCAATATGGATATAGCGATAGACGGTGGGGCCGCAGGAGTATATCTTGATCTTGCCATCTTCTATAGGCACTATCTCTTCAATCCGTCTAGTCAAGGTATTGTAGATGTTCATTCCGCCCCACTGACCTTTCTATACGGTATCTCTGAGCTTCTTCCAGATTACAATTCTCACAGGTATCCTATAACATATCGTAGAAAGTTGTTTCAATGTTTGTCAAGCTTATACGCCAGCAACTGGCGTTTGGCCCACTTACGCAGTTTATGATGTATGACGCACCACCACAAAAAATAAAAATAAGGTAGTCCAAAAATCAAGCATATGATTTTTGGACTACCAAAAAAGTTCGAGGGACAATTTATCAAATTGCGGCGTAAGACCCCTAGCTTCAGCTATGGAGATAGAAGCCGCGCCACCTTCAGGCGGCTCTAAAGGCCATTTCATGCTTGACAATTCCCTCCCGATATAGTATACTTGTTCTAGTACCTTGACAACGGAATAGTGTTGGTAGGTTCCAGGCTAAATCGCTCGCCTGGGTAAAAGCACTAGCGTGTTGAACCACTGTACACCTCTCTTTCTTTTGCCGGTTGCGAGAACCATGCAGCCGATGAACAGCAGACTGAGAACGTACCGCAGGGCTTGCGGGAACGTCTACGCCTGTGGAGAGACTGTAAGACCAAACCTGAATGGAACCAGGGAAGGCACGTCTCGCCGAAGCAGGAAACCCTCACCGTGAGGTGGGGAATCCCCCGGCTTTAGCCGTGGGAGGATGTCAATGCGTCATCTCTTTGACTACCTGCTGCACTCGCGCGCCACTGGCGCGTCCTTTGGTTTCCTTAGCGGCCAGGGGCATGACACGTCTGAATTCTCTGCCATGCTCATCAATCAATCTGGCCACCACAGCCCGCAGGTCGTCATCGCTCAGTTGAGAGGCTTGCAAATACGCCTGCAAGATATCCGACTCCCGTTGTTCTTTTTCGGCTAAGTCGCTGCGTCCACCCTGCTTGTAGTACGGTATTGCCTGCTGCCGCTTCTTAACTTCCTGCTCCAATACCCGTAAGCAATCAGCCCCCGTCAACGGTTGACCAAACTCCGGGTGTTTGCGGTCAGTACGCGCCACCTCAAGATTATGTATAGCCCCCAATGCCATGCGCAACGTATCCAGCCGCACCTGCTGCCGTGCCTCAGCCATGTGCTTCTATCTCCTCACAACATGATAACATTTGTGACTCGTCAGGTATTATACAACACTTAGCGTACATGAAATAGTCGCACGCCAACCAGCCGCACGGGCCGATTATGCACATTGACAAATTAATGTGGACACAAATTCGCTCAAAATGACCGGATTAATTTGTTAATCTGCATTATCGGCCCCCACAGCCTATCTGTTCCGCTATTTCTGCACCCTTCGGAAAAGCTGCTGTACCCCCCAAAATAAGCTACCCCACACAACAAAAATCAGCAGAGGATCGAAAACAATATGCACGCGCATATAATCGTCTGGTCGGTAGCCTCCCAGAATCGTGATGACCAGTGCGTAAAATGCCAGCAGCACAACTGCCCCCATCTCCAACACCAACAGCTGAGACCGTAGCCTTCGCCAGCAGCACAAGAGTAACCACCAGGGAACACAGAGGAGAAAAAACACATTCGCACTGTACAGGATACGGTCGAAGGACTTCATGAAAACCAGGGGTCCATCAAATGGCCCGGGGATATTCTGCCGCGAGGAATCATAGAATTGTATCAGCGATGGTGGGAACAAGGGGATGGACTTGAGCAGGAACTCTACCGGGTGATGCAGGATGATGTTACGAGCTAAAATACCGGCAGGTAGATCATCATTCTTTGAGAGTGATGGGATATAAGGGAGAACGTGATAAGGGTCCCGGTCAACCCGAACCACTAAGATGTCCAATTGACGGCTGACCTGTGCATACTCAGGGGGCGCTTCATCCTGCATATTGTATTGCAGTACCTTCCCCATCAAGTTAAAATTCTCTATCGCCGTCAACCCAGGATAATAATTTACCAGTGTGTTGACACCAATGTAACTTCCCACCAAACCGTAAATACAGGCCAGGGCAATGAGCGCATTGAGCAAGACGCGTCTGAAGGAGCCGCGGCGCACGGCGACGAGCAGTAAATAGGCGAACAATGGTACCGGCAAATAGAGCCACTCTGGACGGGTGAACATTAATGGCACCATGCATAACACAACGAACCAGAAGGCATGTAATCGTAAAGTTCGTATGAAGTATACAACTGCCAGTGCCAGCGTGGTTAGCAGCCAGAGCGCCAGCCCCTCAGACATGATAGGTTTGACATAGGAAAGAAGAATGATATTTGTACCGACAATCAGTCCTATGAGGAAAGCCATCCACGTACGCTTTAATACGAGAATCGCCAGCACGTAGATCTCCATCGTTGCCAGTACGAAGAGGACACCTTGCATAGCACTGATAGCCATCCAGTTACGGTAACCGGCAAAGATATAAATGAGCGCGATAAAAAACGGATATCCAGGGAGGCGCCAGACATCGACCAGGGCATATGGATGCACATAAATACGCTCCGCAACAACGGCATAGGCTGGTGTATCTGCATTAAATTCAACTCTTGGAGAGTTAACATAATAGGTCACTGTCATTATGATCGTCAGTAACAAAAGCAGTGCGCCAAAGATAAGATATTTGTGCGTTCGCCAAATCCGCTTTAAGAAAGTCCGTTTTGTTATTGTGTAAAAAGAATACCTGAACATTGCGCTATTATATCAGAGTTCCTGCTTCATGGTGTCATGAATAACGTGGTAGAATAACTGAACATAAGAGAACGTGTAGAGATTCTTCAAGAGATTCTTCATATGAGACAGATGCCCATTGATCTGTCGGAGGTGCTTGCTTGTCAAAAAGAGAATTTACCATTGCCAATGAATATCATTACAATCGTAAAAATCCTATACGCTGGATCATCTCGCATTTGTTGCGCAATAAACCTTTCATAGTCAGTTTCATGCTGGCATCGATCATCACCAATACGCTCTATGCATCAGTTCCTATCTTTACCGGCATAGCCTTCAATACGGTATTGCAAGGAACATCTGGTGCAAGCCAGCTATTTCGCATAGCGCTAATTATTCTCGGAGTAGTTCTCGTCGGTGGAGTTGTCGACCTTACGGCGCGTCTCTCAACCGAGATTTTAGGGAAACGCCTGGCTACCGATGCCCGCGACGAATTGTATGTCAACCTGCTGGGCAAAAGCCAGACCTTTCACAATCGCCAGCGCGTGGGTGATATCATGGCTCGTGCGGCCAATGACATGAATCAATTGAGTGATATGATTGTGCCCGGTGTTGACTCCATTGTTGATTCGTTCACCAGCCTTTTCATCACCTTAACCTTTATCGGTCTTCTCCAACCACAATTGCTGCTGGCGCCCGTTCTGTATACCGTAGTATTCATCATTTCTTTGCGCCATTACTCGCGCAAGCTTCAACCAGTTTCCGATGAGATGCGCGATCAATTTGGCAAGATCAACGCGGTGTTGACAGAGACCGTTACCGGTATTGAAGTGGTGAAAGCAACCGCTCAGGAAAGCCAGGAGCAGCGAAAGTTTGAAAAGAGCGCCCGCCTCTATCGAGACTACTATATTAAGAATGGAGAAATCCAGGCCCGCTACCTCCCTCCTCTCTTCCTCGGTATCGCCCTTGCCGGAGCTTTCTTGCATGGCCTCTTCCTGGTAATGCATAACCAGCTTTCCATTGGGAACCTGGTGGCCTACATGGGATTGATGGGCATCATTCGCTTCCCAACTTTTATCTCCAACTGGTCGTTTAACCTGGTCCAATTAGGTATAGCAGGAGCCAATCGTATTCTCACAATTCTGAAGGAAGAGACAGAGCTCGACGAAAACGAGGATGGCTATAGCGCAGAAATGCGCGGACAGATCATCTTTGAAAATGTCACCTTTCGCTATGGCGACACTCCCGTTCTGAAAAATATCTCCTTCCGGGCTGAACCAGGCCAGACTGTTGCCATTGTGGGGCAGACAGGCGCGGGCAAAAGTACACTGACGAAGCTCGTCAACCGCATTTATGACGTTGACGAGGGCCATATCTTCATCGACGGTGTCGATGTGCGCGATTGGAGCATGGATGCGCTGCGCTCGCAAATTTCGACTATCGAACAGGACATCTTTCTCTTTTCTCGTTCGATCACAGATAATATCGCCTATGGCCTTGGACAGAAAGCTGACCCGGCTGCCATTGAACAAGCGGCGCACGATGCCCAGGCCCATGATTTTATCATGAGCTTTAAGGATGGCTACGAGACGGTCATTGGAGAGCGCGGCGTCACCCTCTCAGGGGGTCAGCGCCAGCGCCTTGCTATCGCGCGCGCCCTGCTCACCAACCCGCGCATCCTCATCTTAGATGACTCGACCAGCGCTATCGACAGCGCGACAGAAGATGAGATACAGAAGGCCATCCGCCGCGTATTACAGGGTCGCACCACTTTGCTCATTACCCACCGCCTCTCGCAGATTCGCTGGGCCGACAAAATCCTGGTGCTGCGCAAAGGCGAGCTGGTCGATCAAGGCACCCACAGTGAATTGATTGAGCGTTGCGATTTGTACCGCCGCATTTTCGTTCACCGTCAAACAACGGTGAAGCTCGTACAAGCAACACGTAAACTACCGGAAGAGGTGCCTCTGCTCAACGATTAAACTGCGCGGCAAGATGCAACATAGTCAGTCAAGTTAGTTGCGCAGCCTTACCAATATAACCAACCTACTACTCGTTCCTTCGAAGGAGATTTTATATGGGCTTTATCATGGATGGCCTGGATGAAGAAACTTATGACCGGAAGTACGATGATCGCCAGTTGGTCGCCCGCATCATCGGCTACTTCCGTCCACAATTGCAGATGATGCTCTTTGTCGCGCTTCTCGTCGTGCTCACATCGCTGATGGATACCGCCTTTCCAATCCTGATCGCGCGCAGTCTTGACACCCTGACAACCACGCAATCTGCCCAGTCGACAGTTCTGCTGGTCGTAATCATCCTGATCACAGGGGTACTTTCATGGACGTTCAACTTTTTACGCCAGCGCTACACGGCCCGTTCAGTAGGCAACGTCGTGCTAGCCTTACAGCAGGATGCCTTTGCGGCCATCGTAGCGCGTGATATGTCTTTTTATGACGAGTATCCATCGGGAAAAATTGTCAGCCGCGTGACATCGGATACAGAAAAATTTGCTACAGTAGTGACGCTCACCCTCAATCTCTTGAGTCAGCTTCTGTTATTCTTTCTCATCGCGGCAGTGCTGTTCTATATCAACGCCAGGCTGGCGTTACTGGCGCTGACTATCACGCCTGCCATCGTGGCCATCGCCCTCGGCTTTCGCTGGATCGCGCGGCGCACTACGCGGCGCTCCCAGAGATCCCTGGCGCGCGTCAATGCCAATGTGCAGGAGGCTATTAGCGGCATCACCGTGGCCAAAAACTTCCGCCAGGAACAGAACATGTACGACGCGTTCAAGAAGGTTAACCAGCAATCGTACTATGTGAATGTGCGCTCAGGCTTCGTCTACAATGGCGTCTTTCCTTTGCTCTTCCTGGTAGCCAATGTTGGCACGACGATTGTAATCTACTTTGGCGGACTGAACGTCCTGAACGGCACAATCTCGGCTGGCGAATGGTTCCTCTTTGTGCAAAGCATCGGTATTCTCTGGTTTCCTCTGACCAGCATCGCCTCGTTCTGGAGCCAGTTCCAACTGGGGCTTTCCGCCAGCGAACGCGTCTTCGCTCTGATCGATGCTGAACCACGTGTACGACAGATCGACCACCAGCCGGTGCCACGTTTAGAAGGGCGTATCGAGTTCAAGGATATATTCTTCCAATACACCGAGCAACAGACCGTCTTAGCAGGCTTCAACCTGGTCATCAATGCAGGTGAGACAGTGGCGCTGGTGGGACATACCGGTGCGGGCAAATCAAGTCTGGGCAAACTCGTCGCGCGCTTCTATGAATTCCAGGGTGGCGAGCTCCTCATCGACGGACACGATATCCGCACCTTTGATTTGCAAGCGTATCATCGCCAGTTGGGTGTTGTGCCGCAGGTACCGTTCCTTTTTTCTGGCACAGTAGCCGATAACATTCGCTATGCGCGGCCAGAGGCATCAGATGAAGAAGTAGACGAGGTAGCTCAATATATTGGCTGGGGTGATTGGCTTGAAGCCCTACCAGACGGCCTTAATACCGAGGTAGGAGAAGAGGGAAAAGCACTCTCTATGGGACAACGACAGTTGGTAGCGCTGGCACGCGTCTTGCTCCAGGACCCCTCTATCATTGTCTTCGATGAAGCCACGGCCAGCGTTGACCCACTCACCGAAGCACAGATACAAGAGGGGCTTGACCTGGTACTGGAAAACCGCACCGCTATTGTCATCGCCCATCGCCTCTCGACCATTCGCCACGCCAACCGCATCATTGTCCTCAGCCGGGGAAAAATAGTTGAAGAAGGAAACCACGACGCTTTGATAGCGCAAGGAGGTCATTACGCCCAGCTCTACAACACCTTCTTCCGCCACCAGTCGCCAGACTACCGCCCAGGAGAAGGATTCATCCCCGTATTAATCCCCGTCTCCGGAAGCGATTAGATAAGTTGATCACCATCCCATCCCTTCGAGAAACTGTAGGAGCCGATTTATCGCGCCCCATACCCATTAAGTTAAGGAAGGGGGTAGACAAGAAGAGGCTCAATCTTCTATTCAGAAGGGGATGCCGGGAGGGCAGGCTTGCTGCTACGTCAACACGTTGAGCACTTTGGCGAATTGATCTTGAAAGAAGGAGACATGGTAGAGATGGAAATCGAAGGTATCGAACTATTAGGCAATCGCATTGGCAAGAAAGGAGCATAACTGTGGCATACGTTGTTGCGGCCATCTGGACGGCAAAAGAGGAACAGCAGGAGAACATTCTGGAGGTCATCAGGAAGATGACCCCGCTCTCGCGGCGGGAGCCTGGCTGCCTGTATTACCAGGCGCAGCGCTCGCCTACTGATCCCCGCGTCTTCTTCCTCTATGAACAGTATGTCGATGCGGCAGGGTACAAAGCTCACATGGCGACGCCGCATTTTGAACGCTATGTCAAGGGAGAGGCAATCCCCAATTTAGAGAGCCGCGAGCGTGCCTTCTATGAAACGATAGACGTGTAAGTTGGTCTCTGTTTTGGTCATAGTACTTCTCCAATAATAGTTTCAGCAAACATGCTTTGCTTCCTTTATCGATGCGCATGAATGGCGCCAGTCCTCTGCAGGCATCCGGCGGACAAGCATCTAGGCCAGATGCGACCGCCGGATGCTCAGGTTACCTGCGACGTTGACGACGGCGTACGCCAGCAACCGACATAGGCGACAACGGCCTGCCGATCGGGTCAATGAACAGGGAACATGGCCCCGCTTTGGCCGGGAGCGTTCCATCAAGCACCTCGACTTTGTAGGTGAGCGTCTCCTCGGTCAGGTGTGGATCGCGCAGTTCCACTGTCACTTCTTCGGGGACAGCGTCTCCTTCCTCCAGGAAGGAAAGAACCGCGTTCGGGGGGTCCTCAGCGAAGCTGTTTTCGCCCTCACCCCACTCGTTGACGAACTTCCTGGTATGCATGTGGCCCACGACCCGTTGGGGACGATCCGCAAAGAACAGGGTCGAATGTGCCGGTCCGTGAAACGTCACGGTACCGTCACTCGTCGTCATCCCGTGGGCACACTGCACAAACATGGCCTCGATTTCTTCTAATTGTGGTACGCTGCTTTCGCTCATAGCTTCGTTCCTTTCATATATATCATTTTGTACATTGACATGAAGCTCCTCACTGTTTTCGCACAGAGGCTCGTGTCATCCACTAAAAAGCATACAAGACGAGTATCACAGCCTTCTCTCACCGGCACAGATCAGACTCACAAGGTTATCACATCTGTTCATAAAGCGAGGGCATTCCCAAATTGGTCTCTCTCTTCTGCATCAGAAATCACGATCATGGATCTGCTGCTTGCTCTCTACTTTTTATCCCCTACTTCGCTCTCACTGATAACGACCTCGGCATCGGCAATTTTATTGTAAATGCGCATGTCCTGCCGGAAAGGCCACCAATCGTACAGAAAGATCTCAGATGGTTCCCACAATGCAACCCAACCGGCGCTCAAAACAAACAACGTCGCTATAACTTGAAACGCCACCTCCAGTATTTTATTCATTCCCGACTGCGCCATCAGGGTAAAAGCAAACGCCAGCACTAAACAAATCACCATCACAAGGAGGCCGATCCAGAGCGTAGCGACACCCTGGTGGTGTAGCGCAATCAGCTCCTTGTGGCTCTGCTCAACTTTGAACTGGCAGTACCGCTTCATCTTTGCCCTGGTTCTCTCCAGTAGACCTTCTGTGATCTTTTCCTGTGGGAGTTCAATGGTCACCTTGAACTTCTCGTGCCGTGGGTAGATCCTGACTTCACTGTACAGGTAGTCCATTCCCGAAACATACCTGTCTGACCCTGGTTCCGGGTCCGCAAAAAGGTCTTGTATGTCGTCGAGATGCAACGTTATTTCGTGAAGCTGTTCTTTACTCATTATGATTTTCTCCTCTGGTTCTTTTTTAACAAATATCCCGGGTACAATAACTTCGCCTTTATCATCACTTTTTTTGAGGATAGGGTGTAGATCGTGAAAACATATCTTTAGAATACACTATTTCATGCGCTTTTAGAGTGGAGAGGAACTGAAGGCTCTCAGTTTGCCTGATGCAAACGCACCAGGCGAAGCGATCAACTCACCTTCCTTCTGATTGCCGTGGGTAAAGATAGTGTATTCAGAGGATGTGTTTTCGTTCCCTGGCAGGTATAATGGTAACTGAGATTCTTTCGGAGGTTAGTTTTACGGAGGTTAGTTTTATGAGTGAAGCTGTTTCGTCAAAGCCATCCAAAGCAGGCAATCGTTGGCTCAATATCGTCTGGCGGATTTTGGTCGCCGTGTTAATGTTGCTTGCGGTGTTGGGATTCATTATAAGTTTGGCGGGGATTGCTGGGGTGTGGTATGCCCGCCCATACGCGCGCAGTTCTGTGATCGATGTCACCACAGTGACGACGAAAACACTTGTGGTCGTGAATAACGGGCTGGGGCGCGTGAATACCGCGGTGCAAGACGCGCGACAAAAGGTTACACAGGTGAACGATGCGGCGGCCAAACTGGGTAACCGGATCCAAGCCAGCAGCCCACTCGTCGACAAATTCAATCAACTGGTTAACAATGATCTCGCCCCGCGTATTCAAAAGGTGAGCACAACCGCTTCTACCATTCACGACGCTGTTGTTTCTCTGAACAGCAAATTGGAGGTGCTTAACCGCTTCCCAAATATACAGGTACCGACACTCACTAACCAACTGAGTGCAATATCCGATCGTGCTCAAGAGGCGCAGTCAGCGGTTCAAGACTTACGTACTACACTGACAGATGTGAAAGCAGGCCTTGTGACAACAGTCGTGGGAGCGGTAACGCAGCGGACGGCCAGGATAGACGCCGCGCTGGCGCGGATTCAGGAGACGGTCAACACGTATCAAGCGACGGTGACGAGTACGCAGAGGCGTGTCACTGCGATCAGCAATGCTATCCTCCTGCTGATTGATGTGGGTGTGGTGTCTCTGACGCTTCTCTTCATCATCTTTGCCGTAGGACTGGTGCTGCTTATGTGGGTCTGTTGGCAGTTTGTGCGCACCGGACATTTTCCATCCCTGCGCGTTGCGTACGCCTCGAATAAAGTGGCTGATGTTCACGAGGTAACAGGAAGAAAGATCGTTTCGGAAGAGCCACTCAAAGAGGAGGC
>VBHI01000122.1 GCA_005881495.1 Chloroflexota bacterium | reverse complement strand
TTTTCTTCCCGGAGCCTATGCCGAATATGCCCCCGCTTTCGCCAGATATGTCGCCAAAGTACCGGCAAAGGTGAATTCCTTGGAGGCTGCTCCCCTGACATGCGCCGGGGTCACGACCTATAAGGCGGTCAAGGTCAGCGGAGCCCGCTCCTCCGACCTGGTGGCCATCTTCGGCATCGGTGGGCTGGGCCACCTGGCCTTGCAGTATGCCAAGATTGCTGGGGCTACCGTTGTCGCAGTCGACCTGGTTGACGAGAAGTTGGAGTTGGCAAAGAAGCTGGGCGCAGACTATACGGTAAACGCCAAGGCAGAAGATCCAGTGGAGGCCATACAGAAGCTGGGCGGAGCTAACGCGGCCGTCAGCCTGGCTGTTTCGCCGCGTGCCTTCGAGCAAGCCTTCCGCGCACTGCGACGGGGAGGAACGCTGGTCTTTGTCGCACTGCCAGCAGATAACTACATGCAGCTACCGATCTTCGAAACCGTGCTTAATGGCATCAAGATCGTAGGCTCAATTGTGGGAACCCGCCTGGACCTGGCGGAAGTCTTCGAATTGCACGCAGATGGTCGCACGAAAGTGATTTATGAGACCCGGCACCTGGAGGATGTCAATCACGCCTTTGAGGAAGTAGAGAAGGCGGCCGTCCCGGCACGACTCGTCTTCGACATGGCCTGAGGCCACGAACATACAAGTTAGCAGAAAGGAAAGAACTATGGCGGTTTCCGAACCAGAGATCAAAATTGCATCAGAAGTCACTCAGTTTATTGCCCAGCCAAGAAAGATGCTCATCGACGGTGCATGGGTTGGCGCAGCGTCTGGCAGAACCTTCCCCGTGTACAATCCGGCCACAGGCGAGATTCTGGCTACCGTTGCTGAGGGGGATAAAGAAGACATCGACAGGGCGGTACTGGCTGCACGCAAGGCCTTCGATGAGGGCCCCTGGCGCAAGATGACTGCCTCGCAGCGTGGACGGCTCATCTGGAAGTTAGCGGACTTACTTGAGCAGCACAGCGAAGAGTTCGCACAGCTTGAATCACTTGATAATGGCAAACCTCTTACCGTTGCCCGCATCGCTGATGTTCCGCTGTCGATAGACCTGTTCCGCTACATGGCGGGCTGGGCGACCAAGATCGAAGGTAACACCATTCCTATTTCTATGCCCGGTAACTATTTTGCCTACACCTTACGTGAGCCTATAGGTGTTGTTGGGCAAATCATCCCCTGGAACTTCCCGCTGCTGATGGCGGCCTGGAAGCTTGGACCAGCACTGGCGGCGGGCTGTACCGTCGTCCTCAAGCCCGCAGAACAGACGCCACTCACAGCGCTGCGACTCGGTGAACTGATCCAGGAGGCGGGTTTCCCTGCAGGTGTGGTCAACATCGTTTCAGGATACGGCGAGACCGCTGGCGGCGCGCTTGTCGCGCATGATGCTGTTGATAAAGTGGCCTTCACGGGGTCAACCGAGGTTGGCAAGATCATTGTCAAAGCGGCTGCGGGCAATCTCAAAAAAGTGTCGCTTGAGCTGGGCGGCAAGTCCCCCAACATCATCTTAAAGGATTCGGACATAGACCTGGCAGTGACAGGGGCTGCGAATGCCATTTTCTTCAATCATGGGCAATGCTGCTGCGCCGGGTCACGTCTGTATATCGAGAAAGACGTGTTTGGCGACGTCGTTGAGGGAGTGGCTGAACATGCCAAGCAGATTCAGCTCGGTCATGGCTTCCATCCCTCCACCCAGATGGGACCCCTCGTCTCTGATGAACAGTTGTGGCGCGTCTCTGGCTACCTTGAGTCAGGCATAGCCGAAGGAGCCACCCCCCTCTGTGGTGGGAAGCGCTACGGGGAACAGGGGTATTTTGTCGAGCCAACCGTGCTCGTTGATGTGACACAGCACATGAAGGTGGTCCGGGAGGAGATCTTCGGTCCTGTCGTGGTTGCTCAGCCCTTCAAAGAACTGGACGAACTTCTTCCGCTCGCGAATGACACGGTCTACGGACTGGGAGCTGGAATATGGACGCAAAATCTCAGCAAAGCCCACCAGATTGCGGCACAATTGCGCGCGGGCACCGTGTGGATCAACTGCTATAACGTCTTCGATGCTGCCTTGCCCTTTGGGGGGTACAAACAATCAGGATGGGGCCGCGAGATGGGCCATGAGGTATTAGAAAACTACACCGAGGTCAAATCGGTCTGTATCGGGTTGTAAAGCGTTTAGAAAGGTAAAGCGTTTAGAAATGGCTGACCCGCTTGAAGCGGGTCAGCCGGGCTAGCACAAATTGCTACCAGGTCGCTGCTGTGTTAGAATGTCTCCTGAGAAGTAAGCTTGCATACACAACGAGCAAGGAGGTTCTACCATGAAAATAGCCGTTGGCAGCGACGAACGCACCAACCTTACCGATACCGTGATTGAAGAACTCAGGAAACGTGGGCATGAACTCATCCTGTTTGGTCCCCTGGCCGAGAATGATCCCGACAGCGATTGGCCGCTCACCAGCAGCAAGACGGCAGAAGCCGTAGCAACAGGGCAGGCCAACGAAGGTATTGTTTTCTGCTGGACAGGAACAGGAGCCTCCATCGCCGCCAACAAGGTAGCAGGTATCCGGGCGGCACTTTGCCATGATGTCGAGACCGCGCGTGGCGCACGCACCTGGAATCACGCCAACATCCTCGCCCTCAGCTTGCGTGCCACATCCGAAGCCGTCGCCAAAGAGATCCTGGAATCCTGGTTCGCTACGCCCTATTCCGACGATGAGTGGAATCGGCAGCAGATAGAGCGGGTCAGGCAGCTCGAGGCACATCAATCCCTGGCTGAGTGATAGACTGTCTGCCTATTTTTGGTGTTTGACAGCAAAACTTGCTATGCTTTTGACCATCCCGCCCGCTTCACCGTTGTGGAGTAGACTCATGGACACACATATACAGAAGGGACCACTCAGCGGTTTTCGCGTATTGGAACTGGGCAATCTCATTGCAGCTCCTTATGCAGGTCGGCTTTTTGCCGAGTTTGGGGCCGATGTGATTAAGGTTGAGCGTCCACGGACAGGAGACGAACTTCGCCAGTGGCGTCTTTTTCGTGGCAACACATCACTCTTCTGGTACTTGCAGGCACGAAATAAAAAGTCGATCACATTGGACCTGCGTACACCAGAAGGACAAGACATTGTCCTCAAATTGCTGCGGCACGTAGATGTCGTGCTCGAAAACTTTCGCCCAGGGACACTGGAGAAGTGGAATCTTGGATATGAGGCGATGAAAGCTGTCAATCCGGATGTCATTTTCGTGCGCATTTCCGGCTATGGGCAAACTGGCCCATACCGGGACCGTCCTGGCTTCGGCGGCATAGCCGAGGCGATAGGGGGGCTGCGCAACCTGACAGGCTACCCTGATCGCCCTCCGACCAGGCTTGGAGTCAGTCTGGGTGACTCACTGGCAGGTATGTTTGGAGCCATCGGCGCTTTAATGGCATTGCTTCATCGTGAGCGCCAACGGGTGCAAGGGCTTACGAGCGCTTCCTCTTATTCCGACGAGCGTAGTCGCGAGAGCGACTACGCTCCGCGTCAGCCCGTCGGATCAGTAGCCTCACCTGGGCACGGACAGGTGATCGATGTCGCATTATATGAAGCCGTTTTTGCCGTCACCGAGTCACTCCTCCCTGAATACGATGGGTATGGCATTATCCGGCAGCGGACAGGAAATACCTTGCCGGGACTTACCCCCTCTAACATTTATGCCTGCCAGGAAGGCAAGTGGGTGGTCATCGGTGGGAACGCTGATGGCGTGTTTAAACGGCTGATGCAGGCGATTGGCCGACCGGAGCTGGCTGAAGACTCTCGTTTTGCAGACAACCCGGGCAGGACAGTCCACCAGGAGTTTCTTGATGGCATTATCTCTGACTGGACATCACAACATACGCTTGACGAGGTAATGGAGGCAATGATCGAGGCCGGCGTGCCGGCAGGGCCTATTTATGATGCGGCAGACATCATGAACGATCCCCATTTCAGCGCGCGGGCCATGATTGAAGATCACGAGGTCAGTATTGAACCCGGTGAGCGCAGCATCGTTCGTTTTCCAGGGATTGTTCCAAAGCTCAGTGAGACGCCGGGAGAGACGCAATGGCTGGGCCCCTCTCTTGGGGCACACAACGAAGAGGTCTACGGTCAGCTTCTTGGTCTCACACCCGAGCGACTGGAGCAATTGAAGCAGGGGGGTGTCATCTAGATGGACACAGGTAAACTGTACTCAACATCATTTGCTTGTGAAACTCTAGCAATGAGATGACTGTAGGATATTGAGTACCTCATATGCTAGCATTGACACCACATGGAGGAAAGCAGTAATGAGCGAATACCAGCGGTACGAATTCATGACCATTGATCGACCTCTGACACGGGGGCAACTCGATGCTGTCAACGCCCTTTCCAGTCACATCGAAGCGTCTTCCACCCACGCCCTCATCGAATATCACTGGGGTGACTTCAAGCACGATCCCATCGACGTGCTCCACAAGTACTTCGATGGCTTCCTCTATTGGGCCAACTGGGGCTCGCCCCAACTGGCATTCCGTTTTCCGCATGGCATCTTGCCAGTCGATCTCATCGATGGCTACGATCTCGATGATTTCGTCACGTTCACCCGGTACCCGGATTATGATATCCTCAATATCCAGTTTGGCGAGATGGAAGGGCCCGACGAATGGATTGACTATGAACTAGGATCGCTCATCGCCATTCGCGATGAATTAATGGAAGGCGATCTGCGGGCGCTGTATATCGTCTGGTTGGCAGGTCAACGAATGATAGAGGGCTATAATGAAGAAGAGGACGAAGAGGACGATGAAGAAGAGGACTATGAAATCAGTGTGCCACCAGTTCCGCCCGCTTTTGGCACGCTGACGGCGGCACAACAGGCGCTGGCAGAATTGTTGCAGGTGCCGCACGAACTGCTCGTCGCGACAGCTCGATATAGCAAAGCGGCCGTGCCATCGACTGGCGATGATGTTGCCGCATGGGTCAAGTTGCTGCCTCCAGACCGCCAAAACGATTATCTGGTGCGGTTAGCATACAATGAGCCAGGTCTGAGCCGCCTACTCGTCAGGGAGTTGCGCGAACTGGGCCAGGACAAGACCAGAGCGACGCCGCCAACGGGTGAGCATGTCACCTACGCCAGGCTGCTCGCCGAAAGCAAGGCGATGAAAGCCCAACTGGAACGCGAGAAGCGCGAGCAGGAGCAAGTAGCCCGTCAGCGTCATCTGAAAGCTATCCACGATCACCTGGACGATTACTGGAATCAAGTCGATCTGGCAGTGACGCGCAGTACGGGCCCAGGCTACGACGAAGCCGTTCGAGTATTGATTGAGCTGCGTGAAGCTGCCGAGCAATTCAAAGAGACCCGGGAGTTTCAAGAGCGTTTCCGCGCCTGGGTCCGACCTCACCTGCGCCGTCCCGCCTTTGTCAAGCGCTTGCAGAATCGCAAGTTTACGTTGCCAGAAGCGTGAGTAGCGCTTTGAGCAGAACAAGGGGTTGGTGAAGAAGCGGTCTGAAGATATGTCTGTATGATCCATCAAATTCATTCCAAAACCCTCTTGACAAAACTTATTTTATGATTTAAAATAAGGCTTAAATCAAGTATTAAAATAAGTTTTTCTTTCGGAGGGGGCTCAATGATGAGGGTATCGAATCCAACAGTCCTGGACCTGCGGCGTATCAACCGTTCTACGGTTCTGCGACGAATCTACCTGGATCGGTCGGTGAGTCGCCAGGAACTGAGTCAACTTTCTGGCCTGAGCTCAGCCACTATCACCAATGTTGTCGCAGAGTTGCTCCAGGAAGAGATCGTTATCGAGGCTGGCGTCGAGGAATCGCAGGGCGGACGACCCCGTTCAATCCTGAAGATCAATCCAAACTACGGATACTTTATCGGCGTAGAGATTGGTGAAACGTTCACGCAAATTGAGCTCTTTGATTTGACCTTACACAAACTGGGAGCCGTTGCGTATCCTCTAGCTCTCGATACGTATCAGCCAAAGCAAGTGGTGCAGCACATTCACCTGGGAGTAAACGCTCTACTGGCCGAAGCCGGTGTCACGTTAGAGAAAGTGATTGGGCTAGGGGTTAGCGTGGGCGGCGTGATCGAACAGGCTGAACAGGTATCCGCCTATATAGCTGGTTGGGGATGGCAAAACGTACCATTAGTCACTCTTCTCGAAGAACACCTCCACATGCCCATCTATCTGGATAATGCGCATAAAGTCATGGCACAGGCCGAGAGTTTGTTTGGCGCAGGTCAAGGGTACGAGCATGTAGCGGTCTTGCTTGTAGCAACGGGTATCGGTGCCGGCATCATTGCTGATGGTTCCCTGTACCGCGGTGCGAGCAATGGTGCTGGTGAATGGGGACACATGACTATCGAGCTTGATGGACGCCTGTGTCGTTGTGGCAGTCACGGCTGCCTTGAAGCCTACGCTGGAGCGCCAGGCATTATCGCAAGCTTGAGAGAAGTGGCACCACAGAGTTCACTTCTCCAGAGTAACGACCAGGAGCGCACTCTCGCCGCCATTGTTGATGCAGCCCGGAACGGGGACCCTGCTGCAACTCAGGTGCTCAAAGGCACTGCTCACTATCTAGGAGCGGGTATCGCAAATCTCATTAATCTTTTCAACCCACAGCTCATCGTGCTGGGTGGATGGGCCGGTTTGCAGATCGGCGAGTCCATTCTGCCAGAGCTTCGCCGATTCGTCGAGCGTTATGCTCTCAAACAGCCGTTCTCCGCTACGAGGATTGGTCTCAGCCAGCTTGGTCAAGATGCTGTGGCTATGGGAGCGGCAACGCTTGTCCTGGAGCAATTCCTTACGACTGCTGGAAGGCAAAATCCGCCACTCCCTCGGATGAGGGCACTGGCTTAGATGATATGATCGCACGCTATTCCGGCAAATAGGTATGCTTCTGTAGATCAGATATCGTAGGTAGGTTTTCGTAGAGCAGACCGGGTATATCACTGCAATTTATGTATTTACACACCCAAAGGAGGCATTAAACGATGCAGCTTCTCTCCTCTTTTCCCTGGATGCGCCGCTTCGCGCTCCAGTTGGCCTTCATCAGCGTCGCGCTGGTGATCATGGTTTCCCTCGCTGCCTGCGGTGGAGGCCCCAGTTCGGGAACCGGCGTGACCTCCAGCGGTCCAGTGAACTTGACCATCTGGTCCTGGGTGCCTAATGGTCTTGATAAGTCGATCGCGCTCTACACCACTGATATGGCTCTGATGGAGTACCAGTACATGCCGACCTTTGAGTCGACAGGCGCGCTTGTTGACCTGTCCCAATACGGGGCGAACGCGGTGAAGGATCAGTTTGCGCCGTGGGCCTGGAGCCAGTCCACCCTCGGCAATGCGGTCTACATGATCCCGTGGGATAGTGGTGCCATGATCATGAGCTACCGGGCCGATCTCTTCCAGAAGTATCATCTCCCGGTACCCACCACCTGGGCGCAGTATGCCGATGATGCCGCGAAACTACATGCCGCCAACCCGAATGCGTACATCACCGACTTTCCACCCAGGCAGCCAGGGCAGTTCATCGGGTATGCATGGCAGGCAGGAGCTCACTTGTTCGGCATCAATGGCCAATCCTGGAACGTGTCCATCAATAGTCCTCAAGCCCAACAGATTGCCTCCTACTGGCAAGATTTGATCAGCAAGAAGCTCGTCAAGACCGATCCGGACTTCGATAACGCCTGGTACAACGACCTGCAGACGGGTGGGATTGCCACCTGGTTCTCAGGTCCATGGGGCCTTGCAGTGCTCGAACAAAATGCGCCGAAGACGTCTGGAGACTGGCGCGTCGCCATGGTTCCCCAGTGGCAGGCGGGTCAAAGCGTTGATGGCAACTGGGGCGGGGGCGGCAACGTGGTGTTCAAGAGTTCAAAGCATCCCAAGGAGGCCGCCGATTTCGTCGCCTGGGTTGCGAGCAATCAGCAGAGTCTGAACAATATAATTAAGGGCAGTACGCTGTATCCGGTCGATACGGCTGGATTAGATAACCCTTTTTGGAAAACGCCTCAGCCTTTCTTTGGCAACCAGGTCGTTGGTCAGGTGTTAAAGCAGGAGAGTGCGGAGGTGAATGTCAATTTCCAGTGGGGGCCGACCACCAGCCAGGTCTTCAATGACATCGGTGACAATTTCGCCAACGTGGTCATTGGCAGGGGCACCTTGCCGGATTCGCTCAATGCGGTGCAACAGAGTACGATCACCTACATGAAAAAGCAAGGCTTTAGTGTCAGTACCCCCTAGCCGGGCCGGGACTGCTCTGCTGGTCGCCTATCCGTTGAGCAGAGGAGATACTGTATTGTTTAGAACGCCTCGCTCGCCTGCACGGCCCTCAGGGGCCGTGCAGGTGAGCGGCAAGTCCCAGGATGTACGTCCTAGGAAGAGAGGAGAACGAGCAGATGAATGTGAAGGTCACCCAGCTCGAACACGTACCAGCCAAGACCCGGCGGACCTCCCGCGCCCTGCGCTCGGAGGCCCTGGCCCCCTATCTGTTTATTTTGCCCTTCGGGGTGCTGTTCATCTTGTTTTTTATCCT
Organism: Chloroflexota bacterium; assembly: GCA_005881495.1. The sequence continues at coordinate 6,229 of VBHI01000122.1, read as the reverse complement.
GCCGATTTTCTATGCGCTCTATCAGAGCTTGTACCGGTCTGAGCGCAGTGGCCTGGGACTGGGAGCGGCCACCACCAGCTTCAATGGACTGGGCAACTATCTGGATGTCGTGCGTGACCACAACTTCTATACCAGCCTGGGCCGCGTGCTGCTCTACGGCATCGTGCAAGTGCCGGTCATGCTCATCTTATCCCTCGTGCTGGCCTTGCTGCTGGACTCGGCGGTGGTGCGCGCCAAAGCCTTCTTCCGCGTGGCCTTCTTTGTGCCCTTTGCCATCCCGGGCATCATCGCCGCCCTGCTGTGGGCCTTTTTCTACCAACCGGTCTTCAGCCCCATCGTCAAAGGCTTCCAGGCCGTCGGCCTGCAGGGGCCCGATTTCCTGGGGCCGGGCACCGTGCTCTGGTCGATCGCCAACATCGCCGTCTGGACCTACGCCGGCTACAACATGCTGATCATCTTCGCCGCCCTGCAAGCCATCCCGGCGGATATCTACGAGTCGGCGCGCATCGACGGCGCTTCGGGCTGGCGGGTGGCCTGGAACATCAAAATCCCGCTGGTGGCGCCGGCGCTGGTGCTGACCTGCATCTTCTCCATCGTGGGCACGCTGCAACTGTTCGCCGAGCCCCAGGTGCTCTCGGCGATCTCCAACAACATCTCGACGGCCTACACGCCGGTGCTGTATGCCTACACCACCGCCTTTGCCAACAACAACTACTACTATGCCGCCGCCCTCTCGGTGGTGCTGGCGGTGATCACCTGTATCTTCTCGTTCAGCGTACTACGTGTCACCCAGCGACAATCAGGAGTCTAACCACCATGAGTCAACAAGCCGCTTCCGTGCCCGTGCCGGCCGCCCAGGAATTGGCCATCGCCAAGCAGGAGCGTCCGCGCCGCTTCAACCTGGAGAGTATCGGGGCCATGACCTTCCTGCTGCTCTTCACGGTCTACTTTCTGATCCCCTTTTTCTGGTTGGTGATCTCGGCCACCAAGAGTCAGGCCGATTTGTTCGGCACCTTCGGGCTGTGGTTCGCGCCCAACTTCAATCTGTTCACCAATTTGCAGCAACTCTTTAGCTACAACGGGGGCATCTATACCCGCTGGCTGCTCAATACCCTGCTCTATGCCGGGGTGGGCTGCGTGGTGGGCACCTTCTTGTCCGCCATGGCCGGCTATGCGCTGGCCAAATATGTCTTCTTCGGGCGCAACCTGATCTTCTCGATTATCCTGGGCGCGATCCTGGTGCCGGCGACGACGCTGGCGCTGCCGCTGTACCTGATGATGAGTAAGGTGGGGCTGACCAACACCATCTGGGCGGTGCTCTTGCCCAGCATGGTCAATCCGTTCGGCGTCTTTCTGGCGCGCATCTACGCGGCGTCCTCGGTGCCCGATGAACTGCTGGAGGCCGGCCGTATTGATGGGGCCGGGGAGTTCCGCATCTTCACCACCATCACCCTGCGCCTGCTGACGCCGGCGCTGGTCACGATCTTACTCTTCGGCTTTGTGGGCATCTGGACCAACTACTTTCTGCCGCTGGTGATGTTCAGTGACCCCAGTCTGTTTCCGATCACGGTGGGCTTACAGAGCTGGAATGTGACGGCCTCCAATGCGGGGGCCAATACGCAGACCATCTACAATCTGATCGTGACGGGGGCCTTGATCTCCTCGATCCCGCTGCTGATTGGCTGTATTCTCTTGCAGCGCTTCTGGCGTGGTGGACTGGGTTCCGGCGCTGTCAAGGGCTGATTTCTTTGACGATGGTCGTGGAGTGGAAGGGGCGCACCGCAGTGCGCCCCTTCCTCCCTGGCTCGTGGGTAACGGATTCATACTTCGGCACACTTCCAGGCATCTTGTTCTCTTTTTGTTTTGTGAGCTGCAGCCCTGTCGGACATCCCAACATCGTAGGTAGGTTTCGTAGAGCAGTTCAGAAGGTCAGCAATTTTCTTATGTATTTGCACATACCAAAGGAGGTTTTAGACGATGCTTTTCTCCTCTTTCTCCTGGATGCGACGCTTTGCACCCGGGTTCGCCATCTTCAGCGTGGCGCTGCTGATTATGTTCCCTCTCGCTGCCTGTGGGGGTGGCTCCAGTTCGAGTACCTCCAGTACCTCGACCGGCCCGGTGAACTTGACCTTCTGGTCCTGGGTGACCGGAATCGATAAGTCGGTGGCGCTCTGGAACAGTAGCCATCCCAACATCCAGGTCAAGCTGGCTAATGTTGGGTCAGGCCCGGTTGAATACGACAAGTTGTATACGGCCATCAAGGCCAACAATGAGTCCGATCTGGCCCAGGTTGAGTTCCAGCTCTTGCCGTCCTTTGAGACGACCGGTTCGCTCGTCGACTTGGCCCCATATGGGGCCAACGACGTGAAGGATCAGTTTGTACCCTGGACCTGGAAGCAGGTGACCCTCGGCGGTGGAGTCTACGCGATTCCGCAAGATAGTGGCCCCATGGGCCTGTTCTACCGGGAGGACATCTTCAAGAAGTATAATATCTCAGTGCCTACCACCTGGGCGCAGTACGCTGATGCGGCGGCCAAGCTGCATGCCGCCGACCCGAATGCGTACATCACCGACTTCCCCCCAAAGCAACCAGGACAGTTCACCGGGCTGGTGTGGCAGGCAGGCGGGCAGTTGTTCACCATCAATGGCCAATCCTGGAAAGTCTCCATCAATAACCCGCAAGCCCAACAGGTGGCTTCTTACTGGCAAGATTTGATCAATAAGAAGCTGGTCAAGACTGAGCCGGACTTCACCAATGCTTGGTACAACGAGCTGCAGACCGGAACGCTTGCCTCCTGGTTCTCGGGAGTCTGGGGTGCTGGTACGCTCTCGTCAAATGCTCCGCAGACCTCTGGGAAGTGGCGCGTCGCACCTATGCCGCAGTGGCAGGCGGGTCAAACCGTTTATGGCAACTGGGGCGGCTCCACGACCGTCGTCTTCAAGAGTTCCAAGCATCCCAAGGAGGCTGCCCAGTTCGCTATCTGGCTCAATTCCAATCAGCAGAGTCTGGATGAGATGATTAAGGGAAATCACATTTATCCTGCCTATCAGCCAGCATTGGACTCACCTCTGGTAAGCGGCCCTCAGGCGTTCTTTGGCAATCAAGCCTTCGGCCAGGTGTTCAAGGATACGTCTGCGCATATCAATGTCAACTTCCAATGGGGGCCGTCGATGGAACAGGTCTACAACGACATAAGTGACAATTTCGCCAACGCGGTGAATGGCAGGGGCACTCTATCCGATGGGCTCAATGCCGTGCAACTGAGTACCGTCACCTACATGAAAAAGCAAGGCTTTAGCGTGACAACCTAGCAGGCCAGGACTGCTCTGCTAACGGTGGGCTTGCAGACCTGGAATGTGACCGGCTCCAACGCTAGCAGCGGCAGTCAGACGATCTACAACCTGATCGTGACCGGGCCCTGGTCTCCTCGATTACCCAAAGGAGGAATGGATGGACACAACAAGTACGGGCTCACCAGCCTCAGTACACGACTGGCCGTGGATGAACACGTCGCTGTCCCCGGATGAACGGGCCGTTCTCCTGCTCGCGCAGATGACGCTGGAAGAGAAGGTCGGCATGGTCCACGGAAAGTCCAACGATGCCTACTATAATATGGAACCAGTCTCTCGACTTGGCATCCCAGCACTGACTATGGCCGATGGTCCTGCTGGCATCAACGAGGGCCAGGCGACGGCGCTTCCTGCTCCCATCGGGCTGGCAGCGACGTGGGATCTCGCCGCTGCCGAGCAGTACGGCGAGCTGGTGGGCCGCGAGGCGGAGGCGACGGGGCACAACGTCTTCCTGGGTGCGTGCCTGGACATCGCCCGCGTCCCCGTCTACGGTCGCATGTTTGAGGCCCTGGGAGAGGATCCGATCTTGACGGGGCAGATGACCGTGCGCTCCATCCAGAGTGTCCAGCGCCGCCACATCGTGGCCACCGCCAAGCACTACAATGTGAACACGCAGGAGGAGAATCGTCTCCAGGTCGATGCGCAGCTCGATGAGCGCACGCTGCAGGAGATCTACACGCTTCCGTTCGCGATAGCGGCGCAGGATGGTCAGGTTGGTGCGGCGATGGGAGCGTATAACAAGGTGAACGGCGTCTACTCCTGCGAGAACCCGCACCTGCTCACCGAGATTTTCAGGCAGCAGGTGGGCTTCACAGGCTGGGTGATGAGTGACTTCGAGGCGACACATAGCACGGTGGAGGCCGCCAATGCCGGTTTAGACCAGGAGATGCCCAGCGCGAAGTACTTTGGCAACCGCCTGCTGGAGGCGATCCAAACGGGTCAAGTGAGCCTGGCCACGCTCAATGACAAGGTACAGCGCATCCTGCGCACCATGTTCGCGCTTGGACTCTTCGAGCATCCCGTCCAGATCAGTCCCCTACCTGTCGAGGAGCACGGCAAGCAGGCGCGAGAGATCGCGGGTAAGGGGATCGTCCTGTTGAAGAACGCCGGTGGGCTGCTGCCCCTCTCGAGCCAGGAGTTGCGCTCGCTGGCCGTCATCGGTGGTGACGCCGATCACAATATCGCAGGGGGTGGGAGTTCCCTCGTGAAGCCGACGTACCTGGTGAGCATGCTGGAGGGCATCCGACGTCGAGTGGGCGAGGGCGTGCGGGAGGGCGTGCGGGTGGAGTACGCCGAGGGCGTAGACCCGGCGTCCGCGGTCGACCTGCTGCCCGGACCGCCACTGGTACCATCCTCAGTCCTCACGCCGGCTGGCTCCGGCCCGCAAGTCCACGGGCTGCGTGCGGAGTACTGGACGAACACACGCTTCGAGGGCGAGCCGCGCCTGGTGCGCACCGATCGGCAGGTGGCTCTCAACCTCGGCTTCTTCAACTACAGCATCTTTAATGCGTCCTCGCTGAGGACGCCGGAAGAGTTCAACAACGCCATCTCGGTGCGCTGGACGGGAAGCATTACTGCGCCGGTAACCGGGGAGTACACGCTCTCGCTGACGCACCTGGGGACGACCCGCCTCTTCCTGGACGACCAGCTGCTCATCGACGAGCCGGGCATTACATTAGCAACCCAGTCGGTGACGATGCACCTGGTCGCGGGTCAGCCGCACGCACTGAGGATTGAGTATGCTGCCGATCGACCAGAGCAGTATGCTCCCATTCCAGGGGAGCTTTCCGTTGCTGGCCTGATTGGCGGTAAGGTACGCCTGGGCTGGGAGCACCCGGCAGATACAATCCCGCCAGCGATGCAGGAGGCCGCGGCGCTTGCTGGGCGGTCGGATGTAGCGGTCGTTGTTGTGCGAGACTACCGCAACGAGCACGCTGATCTGCCAGGCCTCACGCTCTCCAACGAGCAAGACCTGCTCATCCAGACGGTTGCCGCCGCCAATCCACGCACCATTGTGGCGGTAGCTAGCGGTGGTCCGGTCTTGATGCCGTGGCTCGAGCAGGTTCCGGCGGTGCTGGAGAGCTGGTATGGCGGCCAGGAGCAGGGCAACGCCCTGGCCGATGTCCTGTTCGGCGACGTCAACCCGTCGGGCAAACTGACACTCACTTTCCCGCGCAGCGAGAGCGACACGCCAGTCTCTTCACCAGAGCAGTACTCCAGGACAGAGAGCGTCGCCCACTTTAACGAAGGCCTCGTTGTCGGTTACCGAGGCTATGACCAGTTGGGGATCGAACCGCTCTTTCCATTCGGCTACGGGCTCTCCTACACGAGCTTCGCGTATTCGCAGCTGCAGATAGAACCTGAGACAATCGACGACACCAAGGGCACCAGGCCCATACAGGTGAGCTTCACGATCACGAATACTGGTTCATGTGCGGGTGCCGAAATCGCGCAGGTCTACCTTGGATTACCTGTAAGTACGGGCGAGCCGCCCAAAAGGTTGGTGGGTTGGGTGAAGGTCGAAGTGGAGCCGGGTGAGACCAGGCAGGTGAGTGTGTCGCTGGACCCGAAGGCCTCGTCGCATCCGCTATCTTACTGGAACGCCAACACGAACGGCTGGGAGATGGCCAGTGGCGATTACCAGGTGTACGTGGGTGCTTCCTCACGAGACATCCGCCTCAATGGTACCATGCACTTCCACCAGACTGAGAAGGAGGAAGGAGCCTAAACTGGCTCGTAAGCAGCCCTGATCGGGAGTGTAGAAGATAACGACGTGATGGTGATCCTCTTTACAATAAAAGGAGCATAGACGATGGAGATCACTTTTCCCCCCACGTTTCTCTGGGGTACTGCTACCGCTGCGCACCAGGTGGAGGGC
>VBHI01000121.1 GCA_005881495.1 Chloroflexota bacterium | reverse complement strand
CGGATCGACGACGTGGTGTGCTGGCGGGATAGCCCGTTGGTTCCCAATGCCGAGCGGGTGGTATCTCCCTATGAGACGGATGCCCGCGAGAGCCGCAAGCGGGACACCGAATGGGTGGGGTACGTGCGCCGTGTCGGTGCATACGAAATTCCTGCATGATGCAGGAGAGGTTGAGAGCAAACAACCTCTAGGACAATGACTTACTTAGAAGGGAAACCTGAAGAGGAAAACAGCATGTCAATAAAGCGGAGGGCGGCAGAAGGCATGTATGCTGTGGCTCTGCAAGTCCTGTGCGCAAGGGTAGACTGGGACTGTCAAACCTGAGTTCTGCACGATAGTGCCCATATCCACCCCACCATGCCCGAAGTGGTGACGCTGGAATACACACCAGTTGTATCCGGGTGTGCAATGCTCTCTCCAGCGAGTGGCAGGCAAGGAGCCTGAGAAGGAACAGAAGGGGCCCTACACGCACTCAACGTTTCGTATGGGCAAAAGCGGGATGGCCTACCGGTGGCGACACCCAGGGCCACGGAACCCCCATAGTAGCTGGGAAAAACAACGAGGTGACGAACCAGTGAAGGGGCAGCTCATGAAAATGGGCCAGAGCACGCCAGTTGATAGCGGTGTGCAGGGTAGGTATCGTGAAGTTCTCACACGGAAAGGCATGCGTAATGCAGAGCACCGAAACGTATCTGGGACTTCTTCAAGAGCGAGGCAAACGAGGTCTGCCGCTCAAACGGGTCTATCGACAACTGTTTAACCGAAACTTGTACCTCTCCGCCTATGGCAAGGTCTACCGGAACGCTGGCGCAATGACGCCCGGTGTCACCGAGGAAACAGCCGATGCGATGTCGCTGGACAAAATCGATACCATCATCACAGCGTTGCGCAATGAACGGTATCAATGGCACCCAGCGCGCCGGACCTACATCCCCAAGAAAAACGGCAAGAAGCGCCCCTTAGGAATGCCCGTCTGGTCGGATAAGCTGCTGGCGGAAGTCGTTCGCAGGATACTGGACGCCTACTACGATGTCCAGTTCAGCGACCATTCACATGGCTTCCGCACGGAACGAGGATGTCACACGGCTCTGCGAGACATCTACTACACCTGGGGAGGCACGACTTGGATCATTGAGGGCGATATCGCTGATTGTTTTGGGTCACTCTCGCACGAGCAACTCATCGCAACACTCAGCGAGAAAATCCACGATGGACGATTTCTGCACCTTATGAGAAAACTGCTCGATGCAGGATATTTGGAGGACTGGACATTCAATCAGACGCTCAGTGGCGTGCCACAAGGCTCGATTGTCAGCCCAGTCCTCAGCAATATTCTGCTCGACAAATTAGACAGGTTCGTCGAAACCGTTCTCATTCCCCGCTACACCAAGGGTGTCAAGAGAAAGCTCAACAAGGAATATATTCGATTGATGAGCCGAGCACAGAGACGCTTCAAGAACGGGCAGAAGGAGGCTGCTCAACGTTTGCGAAGACAAGCACAGCGACTCCCCGCTTACGACATCTACGACCCCGACTACCGACGGCTCAAGTACTGTAGGTATGCTGACGATTTCTGCCTGGGCTTTACTGGGCCGAAGGCAGAGGCCGAAGAGATCAAGCAGCAACGGAGGCGCGTTCCTGCGCGAGGAACTCAAGTTGGACCTCTCCGAGAGCAAAACGCTCATCACTCATGCGCGCAGCGAAGCTGCCAAGTTCTTAGGATACGAACTGACCATCCTACAGAAGGACACGAAGCGCACCAAGAACAAGGTCTATGGCACCAAACGCCGCAGTATCAACGGAAGGATTGGGCTTCGTGTGCCGCAAACCGTCGTCAGAGACAAGTGTAATCGCTACAAGCAACGCAACAAAGTGATGCATCGAACCGAGCTACTCAATGAAAGTGACTACACGATCATAGCCACCTATCAACTCGAATTTCGCGGCATCGCCAACTATTATCGCCTGGCATACAATCTGCATACGCTCCAACGACTAAAATGGGTGATGGAACAGTCGCTCACAAAGACGTTAGCAACCAAACATCACACCTCTGTGCAGAAAATCATGGACAAGTACAAAGCCGAACTTGTGGTGGAAGAAACCATCTACAAAGGGTTGCGCGTGATAGTGCCACGCGAAGGCAAGAAACCGCTTGTAGCCACGTGGGGAGGTATCCCTCTGAAGTGGGATATGCAAACAGACCTCGAGGACCGACCACAGCCGCATTGGAACCCACGATCTGAACTAGAGAAACGGCTTCTGGCCCAAGTCTGTGAACAATGTGGGGCAACGTGCCTTACAGACAAGATCGAAGTGCATCATATTCGGGCACTCAAAGACTTGGACAGCTACACGGGCCGAGAAAAACCGCTCTGGGTCAAAATCATGGCTGCCCGACGCCGCAAAACGTTGGTTCTTTGTCGAACGTGTCACAAGGATATTCAATATGGCCATCCTGTGAGACGACACACATCAAGCTCATGAACGTCGTACGACGATACTGGAGAGCCTAGTGCATCGAAAGGGTGCATGCTAGGTTCGGAGGAGGGGAGTCGAAAAAGTACCACGAACGGTAACTCGTCGGCTTCCTATCCTACAAAGTCCATTTTAGCCAAACCTGTGATGAAGATACTCCACAACTGATCACCCACGTCGAGACGACTCCTGCTCCCCTCAGCGATGAGGGAGCCCTCTCCGCGATCCATACCGCCCTGGCTGAGAAGGAACTGCTCCCCGAGCAACATCTCGTCGATGCTGGCTATGTCACGAGCGCTCATCTCGTCCAGAGCCAATCCAGCTATGAGGTGGACCTGATTGGCCCTACGCTCAAGACCCACTGGTATCAAGCTGAGACTGGCTATGACCTCACGCACTTCGATATCGATTGGGAAGCGGAGACCGTGACCTGTCCAGAGGGCCGACCCAGTTCGAGCTGGACTCCCGTCCAGGATGCCGGCAAATCGCTCATCAAGGTGAAGTTTTCGGCATCCGCGACTGTAAGATCTGTCCCGCTCGGGCCTGCTGTACGGGGACGACTCGGCGCACCCTGACCTTGCACCCAAAGGAGCAGATGCAGGCGCTGTTTGCGGCGCGCAAGCGGGAGGAGACCGATGAGTTCAAGGATACCTATCGCCATCGAGCAGGCATTGAGGGGACCCATTCTCAAGCAGTGCGCACGATGGGCTTGCGGCGCTCGCGCTATATCGGTCTACGCAAAACCCATCTAGGTCATGTAGCGGTTGCCACGGCGATCAATGTCATCCAATTGATGAGCTGGCTACGAGGAGAAGCACCGGAACAGACTCGCACCTCTGCCTTCAAACAGGTGATGAAGCAAGCAGCCTAAGATGGCGTTTTCGACTTCGCCACCAGTATCAAGAGTGGCCATGAGCCATGGAATTCCCACATTTACAGGTATGTTGCTGGCATTAGTGTACGATGGCTTGTACAAATATTTTTGCATGAGCTATCGTACATTCCCTCTTCCCACGCTCGTTTGTGTTCGAGGGGTCACGCAAAATACCAGTCAAGAACGCATATGGCATTCATTATCTCAATTCAGCTTATCGCGGTGGAGCGTCCCCATCCTCCTCGAAAGCCCCCAGCGCAAAGAGCGTGGCTTTCTGGGCTGGGCTGAGTCCTTGTGTTCTCGTGATATTAAGCCGCTCGTAGGGGCGGTCGCGCTGCAGAGTTCGCACACGCGTCGCTCGACGCTGCTTGGCAAGGCCAACGGGGGCTGAGGCGAGAGGGCCTTCAAACAGTCAGCGAGGAGGCCCTGGCACGAGGGAACATCACACAGGGAACGAAATACCACGCTCTGCAAGGAAGGCCACCTGATGCTTGAGCGAGACCGAGAGCGCCGACTTGCCGATACCTCCTATGCCCAGCACGCTTATCACCTGGCAGTGCTCCTGAAGCACCCACTGCTCCAGCTGCAAGCGCTCAGCTATCATAACAGAAAATGCAGCACATTGCTGCCGACCCGGTCGGTTTCAGGTCTTTTGCAGCAGAACCTTGTGATGTGCTGGAGCCTCGCAAGTGCTCCAGCAGGAGGCCCAGGTACCCTTCGAGGCTGGCAGGCCAGGCATATCCCTCTCAATTATTTTTTCGCCTGCGTCAAAATGAAACGTATCTGTGTGAGAAAATGCTCGCGCATTTCGTCATTCGTGATGTTTCCAGCAAGCTGCTTGATAGCGGGTGCAGCACGCGTAAAGGCCTGCTCGGCTTGCTCGTGTTCTTCGCGAGCGAGGTGCAACCTTCCCAGGGTCGCCTCCGCCTGCCAACATTCTCCGGGAAGACCTATTTCTTTCGCTCCCGCTATGGCTGCACGCAAATATTCTATCGCTTGTTCGCTTTCGCCCCGCGACTGGGCTAGTACCGCCTGCGCACGGGCCAGGACAATGTAGCAGCGCTTCTTTGTGCCGAAATGTTCGTGAAAAAGATGGAGGTCTTTGGAGGCTTGCTCGCTTTCGCCAGCATGCAGCAGTGCCGCGGTCTCAGGCCATCGAGGAGTTTCGGCAAAAATCACCTCGTGAGGGTCTCTTGCAGCCAGCGCACGCATGGCATATCTGGAAGCCACCTCCCAGTCCTCGGCGAAGACAGAGACAGCACAGAGAAGAGAGGCACTCATGGCAATATAACGCTTCGCGGACAGAGACTCAGCAATCTTCAGCGCTTCCAGGTGGGCCCCCATCGCTTTCTCAGGAAGCAGAAGGGCCTGGTATACGATTCCGAGCGTCAACAGGTTTACTATGAGAAGGATGCTGAAGGTCAGTGTGTGGGCTGCTTCGGTACTTTGGAGTGCAATAGTAAGCGCTTCCTCGTAGGAACCAATTTCCACAAGCCCCCGCGCTAACGTGTAACCGCTCAGGGCCTGGCTCCAGGCGTGTTCGATTTCAAGGCTGATGGCATAGGCGGCCCGCGCCGCTGTGACTCCTTCGCCAGGTTGCCCGAAGTTAATACGTGCATCGGCCACCCTTGCCAGGCAATCCGCCTCCATGATGCGATTGCCTTGCTGCGCAGCGAGCTGCCAGGCTTCTTCGGCAAAGGAGGCGGATTCTTCCCATTGCCCCAGAGCTTTCGTTGTATAGGAGAGGATATTGAGGACTCTGATAACGAGATCAGGCTTCCCAAGTTCACGCATTAAAGCATATGCCTGCCTCCCGTAGACGAGGCTCGCATCCAGTTTCAAGGCGTAGTAGTTCACGCGTGCCAGGCTCCAATAGGTTTCCCCCAGGCCTGATTGATCATGGTTACGCTCAGCCACTTCGAGTGCGCCCTGAAGGAGTGTCATCGCACGTTCCAGTTGGAAGACGTCCTCACCCTCCAGCACAGCTTGTCTATTGAGCGCAATGCACTCCATCTCTGCATCATGCATCCGGCGGGCCGTCTCGAGCATGGTCTGATAGATGGCTTGCGCGGCTTTGGCATCATTGCGGATTTCGTAGGCCCGACCGAGTTGGCTGTACAGGTGATGCAGGCTTGTCACCGGGACATCCAACGTGTGCTCATTTGCGAGCTGGCGAGCCTGCTCGTAGTGTCCGATGGCATCACGCACGGCAAACACGGTCATTGCCTCGTCACCCGCCGCCATACTCCAACGAAACGCCAGGTCTACCGACCCACTTGCTAGCGCGTGATAGGCCAGTACGGCGGCAGAGGCACCCTCCTGCTCCAGAACCTGAAGGGCTCGACCATGGAAGATGCGCCTGCGGGCATCTCCAGCGCCGGTATACGCTACTTCGCGAATCTTGTCGTGGGCAAACATGTAAGGAGCGGCCTGCACCTTTCCACTCTGACGGGGAGATTCTTGTAGGAGCAGGTCCTCGATGGTTTCATCCAGGGCGAAGAGTCCATCCTGCGTGGTCAGATGGGCAACCTGGCAGAGGGCCTCGAAGGTGAAGTCATGGTCCAGGACTGCACCTGCCGCCAGGAGTTCACGAGCAGGGGGAGAGAGCCGGGTCAGGCGAAGCTGGATCATCTCGCGCACGTCCGAAGGGAGCATGACGTCAGGTGAGGTGGCATCGAGGATCGAGGTCTGTGGCTCGAACACCCAGCCTTTTCCCTCAATCAAGCGAGCCGCCAGTCCGCCGCGTTCTAGCAGCGCCTCTAGCGTCGCCCTCACAAAGAACGGCTGCCCCTTCGTTTCCGCGAAGAGCCACGTACCAAAGCGTTCAATGTTTGTTCCGCTGGCCGGGGCGCGGAAAGACGGTGAGGAGGATCGAAGCGCTGGATGTGCTCTTTGTCCGGCTTGTGGCTCATCGTCTTCGCCCGATACTGATTGGGCGATCTGAAGGATATCGTTGGCAGAGAGCGGTCCGAGTTCCAGGCGTGTCAAGGGCACATCCCTTTTCAGGTAGGCAAGCCATTCGACCAACCACGGGTCCATGGATCGCGTTTCCACGCGCCTGCTCAGCAACAACATGACAGGCATCGAACGCTGCGTCCACTGCCTCCCCAGGTACTGGAAGAGGTCCAGGGTCGCTTTGTCTGTCCACTGGAGATCATCGACAAAGATGAGCAGCGGTGCCCGTGCGGCATAAGCCTCTCCCAGCCGTGCCAGCGCTTCAAAGAACCGGGAAGAATCGAATGTCTCGTCGACGGTTGGAGGAGGCAGGTCGGGGTAGCGTTCGCGCAATTCCGGGAGCAGGCGGGAGATCTCGGCCAGCCAGGTAGTGCTCAAGAGTTGACGAAGGTCTGACTCCTGCTCCAATTGAACACGCAGAGGATCAAGAATTGGCTGGTACGCCAGGCGCTGGTAGCTTTTAAAGGCCCTCCCTTCAAACACACCTGCCCCTTGCGCCCGTACCCAGTCGAGAAAAGCGGCTGCCAGGCGCGATTTGCCGATGCCCGCTTCGCCTTCAATCACCACGACCTGTGGCTGCCCGACAGACGCCTTCTCATAGAGGGACATGAGCCTGTTGAGCTGCGCACCTCTACCAACGAATGGTACTTCAAGCAGTGAACGTGCGGAAGGAGGACGTGGCACCATCGACTCGCGGGTGAGTTTGCTGCGAGGAGCAGTTGCATTGCGGATGAACGCTGCCTGAGCGAACATTTGTGTTGAGGGTTTGATGGAGAGCTCGGTCATCAAGACATCCTGGTAGGTCTCGTAAGTCTTCAGGGCCGCAACCCGGTTGCCGGAGGCGAACTGGAGCTGCATGAGGCGCAGGGAGATGTCCTCGTTGAGGGGGTCAAAGGAGCGCCAACGCTCGACGGTAGCAATGGCCTGTTCGAGCTCCCCCTCCGCGCTCTGCATCTGGCAGAGCCAGTAAAACACCTGCTCGATGCGCTGGTACCAGTATCCGCGTTGGATACCCACCCAGTTATCGAAGTCCACCGTGTCGCGCAACGTAAAATCCTCGAGAAAGCCGTTGCGATACAGTGCGGCGGCGTGCTGAAGGCGAGCAATCAAAGAGCGGCGCACCTCCCCCGGCACCTCTTCACGTGCGGCCTGGTCGCGGGCCAGGCTCCATCCTGCCTGCAGCTCGTGCAGGTCAAGATCAATGCCCGAGTTCATATTGAGTCCGAGCGCATCATGCGTAATAAGCAGGTGGGATTCGTGCGCTGGCTGAGCGCCTTCCTCAAGAGTGCGACGTACGTGATGTAAGGTAATGCGCAGTGCCGTTCTTCCATGAGCCGAATCACTTTCCGGCCAGAACAGGCGCGAGAGCCGCTGACGCTCGTGCATGCCACCTTCTGCGGCGAAGTAGGCGAGCAGCGCAAGGGCCTTGCGATCCGGGAACGACAATCCCCGGTCGAAGTGGGACACTTCCGGTGGCCCAAGCAACGCAATCTTCAGGATGCTCATGGAATCTGCTCCCGCGCCTATAAATAGAGGCCTGTCTGGTGCGACCTCTCATGAAGTGACGCACTTTACAACGGCAACATGCGTTAGTAAAATCAGCGACTGGAGAAGTTAAAGTTAGTATAGTCAAGAAGAGACGAGAGCGCAAGGGTCTAAGACGCAGTATACGCATCAGGAAAGAGACCGAGGTCGCGTGCACGTAGAATGGCTTGTGTGCGACTTTTGACCCCTAATTTGGAGAGGATATGGCTCACATGCAGCTTGACCGTCCCCGGTACCAGGACTAGCGCCACCGCGATCTCCTGGTTGGAAGCCCCACCTGCTAATAATTGCAGCACCTCCAGTTCGCGCTGGCTCAGTGGGTCAAGTAAGGGTTGTACCACGGAAGTCTGGCCGGGACTTTCTTGCACAGGCCTTTGAGCTTTAGATGTCCTGACATGTATGGGGGAAGCTGCGATGGCCTGTTCTGCCGTCATATTTTTTCCCTCAGCCCATCTTTCGGCAAAGATCTGCTCTCCGAGGAGACGTTGCGCTTGCTTGATGTGGCGTGCGCGACCGAGGCGTTCGACCTGTGGGAGCGGCGCATTACTGGCTTCGCGGTAGCGTTCTGCCGCTCCCCACAGTCGCGCTGCCCAGCCCGACTCTCCCTGATCTGCGACAACATCCGCCAACTCTTCCAGACACAGGATTCGCGATCGACTGTCATGAACACTGCGTGCGATCTCCAGGCTCTGAACTGCCAGGTTTCGGGTCGTCATATAATCATGCTCGCTTGCCGCTGCCTGTGCGAGCAAGGCGTAGATGAGCGCCTGGCCCTGCTGGTCTCCGAGTTGTTGGTGCCGCTTCAAGCCAGCTTCCAGCAGGAAACGTGCACGCGGGATGTCACCCTGACGCAGGGCAATCTTACCGAAGAGGCTCACAAACCAGCCCGTTACCCATGCATTGCCGACCTGATCATGGACAGCGAGTCCTTCTTGAAAGAAGGACTGAGCTTTTGCCTCATCCCCTTGAGCCCAGTAGACGTTTGCTAAGAACAAGTGCAACTCCCCATAGAGCCAGAGGTCTCCTGCCTCTTTGAAGAGTGCGATGGCACGTTCATACAAATGCTGTGCCTGCGTATAGTCACCCTGGGACAAGACCACCGATCCAAAAGCATTAAGAGCACACGCCAGTGTCCAACTATCCTCTGCCGGTGCGTGCGCCCGGACAAATGTCAGTGTCTCTTCCGCCTGGGCGTGTGCCTCAAACATGTCCCCATCTGCCAGCAAGTGGTGCACCAGGGGCCAGGAAGCTATCACAAAGCCTCGACTGTCCTCATTTTGCCGAGCGAGTGCCAGGCATTCACGTGCCCGAACGAAGAGGAGGTCGCTTTGCCCCAGGTGACTGGCAATCAAAGCCACAATATAGAGTGCCTTGATGCGTGCGGAAACGGCGACGTCTGGTGCCACTTCCCGCAGTGCTGTCTCGATCCAGAGCATGGCTTCGCTGAAACGACCGCACATATACCAGAAATGCCCGAGGTTTCCTGCCAGGCGTAGCAACTGCTCCTTCCTCTGATGGGTTTGCGACCATTGCAAGGCTGTTCGGAAGTTTTCGGCATCCCACATCAGGCGACCCATCCACAGACGTTGCTGGTGCCCGAATAATTCCGGCTCACCCTGCTCGGCAAGCGCGAGGTAGTACAACGCATGCGACTCCCCTGTCGCCTCCAACTCTCCGGAATCCGCAAGTCTTTCCAGAGCGTATTCCCTGATCGTTTCTAGCATCAGCAGACGTGGCTCATCTCCACTTCGGTCGCTCTGTTGTAGTAAGCTTTTGTCCAGCAGAGAAGCCACAAGGTCCATGGCGGGAAGCGAGATATCCGCAGTTCCGACGTGCTGGATAAATCCGCACTCTACGACAGCTTCTGCAGCCTCAAGCGAACAGCCTCCAACAAAGATGGCCAGGCGCCGGAAACAACCTTGCTCCTCTGCATTCAGTAGATCATAACTCCAGCTGATGGTATTACGCAATGTCTGCTGCCGGTTGGGGGCATCTTGCCTTCCACTCGTCAACACGGCAAGCCGATGGGTGAGTCGCCCGAGCAGCGCCTGGGGAGGTAGGAGTTTGCTACGCGCCGCTGCCAGCTCCAAAGCCAGCGGCAGCCCGTCCAGCCGGATGCAGATCTGAGCTATAGCGGCCGCGTTGTCCTCAGAAAGGACAAAATTGGGTTTCACCGCCTGCGCACGCTGAACGAAAAGGGCGACTGCTCCGTAGCGCAAAAGCTCCTCATGTGCTGGCAGGTGGAGCGGATCGGGCAAGGAGAGCGGAGGAACTGAAAACTCGTATTCACCCTCCACGTGCAGGACCGCTTGGCTGGTCACCAGGATCTTGATGGATGGACACGCCAGGAGCAGTTTAACGAGTGCGGGCGAGGCTTCGAGTACCTGCTCAAAATTATCCAGCAGCAACAGGAGGTGTTTGTCGCGCAGAAAGGCTTTGAGTGACTCGAACAGAGAATGTTCCTCGACATCTCGTAGGCCGAGCGTCTGTGCGATGGTGGGCACGACCAGGTCAGGATCGCTGAGAGGAGCAAGCTGTACCAGGCAGACGCCATGAGGAAATTCCTTGATCAAATCCTTCGCAACTTTCTGAGCCAGGCGTGTCTTGCCGATGCCGCCGGTACCGGTGAGTGTCAGAAGCCGAACCTCAGGCCGTAGAAGTAAAGAGCTAATCGCTTGCTCCTGCTGTTCACGTCCAATCAACGGTGTGAGAAGAAAAGGGAGATTCTGGAAAAGCACGGGAGAGCCGGTTCCTGCTAGCTCGCCTTTAACGGGTGTTGGGGGATGTTGCACCTGGAACGGATTGGCAGAGGTCTCTACCTGGCTGGCCTCTCTGAGAGCCGTGGCGAAGCTTTGCACGTCTACGAAGCGAAGCATTGGATCTTTTGATAGGGCCTTGAGCACCACTCGCTCGACAGCAAGCGGGATCTCTGGGTATTGTTCGCGCAACAACGTGGGAGTTGCAAAAAGATGCTGGCTCAACAACTCGGTCGCCGAGCCTTGAAAGGGCGGCTGGCCACTCAGCCATTCATATATCATCACAGCAAGGGCGTACTGGTCGCTCTGCAGACCGGGAACACCGCGAATTTGCTCAGGGGCCATGTAGATCAGGGTGCCATACATTTCCGGAACATGCAGCGAGTTCGTTGCGGGAACCAGCAGGGCGATGCCAAAATCGCTGAGCAAGACCCGCTCATTCTTTCCCAGGAGCAGATTCTCCGGTTTGAGATCGCCATGGACCAACCCCTGGTCATGGGCATACTGCAAGGCAGGAGCGACATCCGTGACATAGCTGATGATGGCTTGGAGGGGAACCCTGCTGCCGCGAGGATGGCGTTCGCGCAGAGTCCCACCCGGCGCGTACTCCATCACCAGATAGGGCATTTCTTGCGCAAGACCAAAGTCGAGAACGCGAATAATATGCGGGTGATCCAGGTGGCTCAACTGACGGGCTTCAATGAGAAAGTTCCCCATTGTATTAGAGGTCAGATGGGTGTTGAGCACTTTGATGGCAACCAGCGTGTTGAGGTAGATCTGTTCCGCCAGGTACACATCGGCAAAGCCATGAAAAGAGTGTTCTCTCTCACGCTTCTCTAAACACCCCTACAGTATACCCCAAAGACAGCAGCAGGTCTTCACTATATCTTTCTGGCTATCACCTTTCACATGTATGGGCCTGCTCAATATATCTTTTTCGCCAGCACATTATATCTTTTGGGAGATCACATTTCCCCCCGGCCTCAGCTATACTGGTAGCAACAGGGAAAATGCCAGCGACCTACGCTGGGACGTAGCACAAAGCACTACTATCCCGATAAGAATGGGACTATGAGCCTGCTACGTTTCTGTTGCAAACATTATTTAACTCATCAAAGTTGAGAGGAGCTAATGCGCATGGTGACAACCGACAAAAAGCACTACGAGATGCTTATCGGTGGCGAGCGGGTCGACGCTGACATGGTCTTCGATATCGTCAGCCCCGCTACCGCCATGGCATGCCGCTCCTTTTCACGATCCTGCCTACGCTTTTCTTCACGTCTCAGTTGTAGTATGAAAGTGCTGGTTTGTAGACAAGACACTTGGATGGGGCAGGCGTTTATTTTGGAGGGGTTTGCATGAGTACGTTGAAGATTGCGTTGCTCGGGCCGCCGGAAGTGGACCACCGGAACCATCGGCTCGCCTTTCCCGAGCGCAAAGTCCTGGCGCTCCTCGCCTATCTCGCATCTGAAGGGGGTATGCATGAGCGTCAAAAGCTGACGCGCCTGCTCTGGCCGGAGAGCGATATGGCTCATGGGCGCACAGCGCTGCGCATTGCCTTACTGCACTTACGGCATATCCTTGAAGAGGACGATTCACTTGAACGCGAATCCCACCTCCTCATCACGCACAACACGCTCGAGCTTGATCTGGCCTCAGGCATTGATCTCGACCTGCAAACCCTTGAGACCGCATGGAAGTTGGTCCGTGTCCTGCCTGCACCAGAAGCGGTGCAAGGAGAGGTCCGCCGTGCCCTGATCGCCCAACTCGAACGTGCCGCCGCTCTGTACTACGGCTCGTTCCTCCAGGATTTTACCTTGCGCGAGACACTCGACTTCGACAACTGGGTCGGCATGCAGCAAGGCTACTGGTACCAGCGTATCGAGCAGGTGTTTGACTGGCTCTGCCAGCTGCAGAGCGCAGAGGGGGAGATCGAGCAGGCCATTGCCACCCTCGAGCGTTGGCGCTGCTTTGACCCCCTCAACGAGGACATCTCCCTGCGCCTCATGCAGCTGCAGTTTGCAAGCGGCAAGCGCATCTCTGCCTTGAAGACCTACGAGACCTACCAGGACATCTTGATGACGGAGCTTTCTGCCAAACCCTCACGGAAATTGATGGCCCTGGCAGAGGTGCTGCGCAACGCCTCTCCTCGCGGTGTGCACAGCGGGGCCGGTAGGTGCACGACGACCGCGCGACCGTTGCTCAACGTCCCCTTTGTTGGAAGGGGGGCGGAAGTAAGTCGCCTCATGACCCTCTATGAGCAGGCTTCCAGCGGTCAACCGCAGGTTGTGCTGCTGGAAGGCGAAGCCGGGATCGGTAAAACGCGCCTGGCTGCGGCGTTTCTCGATTGGGTGAAGGCCCAGAGAGCGGAAGTGCTTGAAGGAAGAGCATTTCAAACTTCACAGCGCCTGTCCTATCAGCCACTGCTCGAGGCACTGCGCACCCGCTTAGAACAGGAACCTGATCTTCGTCAGTGGCTCGGCGATCCCTGGCTGGCCGAGCTCTCCCGCCTGCTGCCCGATCTGCGCGAGCGTTATCCGGATCTGCCCCCTCTGACCATCAACGGGGCTTTTGCCTCATCCCGCCTCTTCGAAGCGCTGGCGCGCTTGTCTCAAGCGTTAGCATCGCAGGCACCTCTGCTCCTGTTTGCCGACGACATGCAGTGGGCGGACGGAGCCACCCAGGACGTGTTCCAGTATCTAGCTCGCTACTGGAGGGAGCATAAGACGCCCGCCCTGTTGCTGCTGAGCAGACGCACCGAAACGCGAGAGATGGAGCCGGAGATGTCCGACTGGCTGGCGGGCCTCAGCAGTACCATCTCATTGACGCGCCTGGAACTGGGTCCCCTCTCTGCGCAAGACACCCGCCAGATCGTTCGCGAACTCGCGGACACTGATGGAGTGCAACCATCGCTCACGGGAGAACACGCTCGCTTTCAGCCTTCTGCGCAGCCTGTCCAGACCCCTGGAAGCCGCCTCTGCCCCGAGCGTTTCGCCGCGTGGCTGTTCGCAGAAACGAAAGGGCAGCCGTCCTACCTGAACGCGCTGCTCCAGATGCTGCTCGAACGCGGCGTCCTGGTGCCCCGCTTGATCGCAGGAAGCGGTTGGGTATTTGATCCGCAGCCCTCGATCCTCGATGCCACCCCACCGAACGGCATGCTTCCCTCGGACGTGCGCGAGATGATCCAGCGTCGACTGGCCCGACTGTCGTCCCCTGCCCGCATCCTGCTGGCAGCAGGGGCAGTCCTGGAGCATGACTTCACCTTTGAGGAGCTCTGCCAGGTTGCCCAGCTTGCACCGCAGGAGGGACTTGCTGCCCTGGATGAAACCCTGCAGAGTCTCCTGCTGCATGAGTCGAGACAGCGGGGAGAAGGAAGAGGGGTTTCCTATCGCTTTAGTCACGACAAGATCCGCGAGGTGGTCTACGCAGAGGCTGGAGATGCCCGCAGGCGGGTCTTCCATAGTCGCGCGCTTATGGTCCTGGAGCACGTGGACATCCCCACTGCAGAGCTGGCCTCCCACGCGCTCGCCAGCGGAGCGGCAGCTCTCAGGTTTCAGTGATATAATACTACAGATGGGCTAGGAGGAATACTGCTCGGAGCAGTGTATTATGATCTCGTTCACAGGAGGAATGACGATGCATGTAGCACAAAGTGGGATCTTCGCGCTGGGGACTGGCTCGCACTCCTACCTGGAGTTCGATCTGCATGCGCGTGGCGATCCACTTACACTGGTTCAGGTGATTGCCAACCTGGAGGAACCAAGGATGACGACCGGAGGCGTGAACCTGGTGGTCGGTTTCAAGCCGTCGCTGTGGGCGCGCGTTGCACCTGAGGAGATGCCAGCAGGGGTGACGGACTTCGAGCGGGACGTGCGCGGTGTCGATGGATACACGATGCCCGCCACCCAGCATGACCTGTGGGTGTGGGTGGCGGGCCATGCCTACCATAAGGTCTTTGATGTCGCGCGAGAAGCGATTGCCGCCCTCGCCCCGGTTGCGCGCCTAGCTGCTGAAGTAGCCGGGTGGACCTACAAGGAGAGTCGAGACTTAACCGGCTTCATCGACGGGACCGAGAATCCTCCTCTCTCCGAGGCACCCGAGGTGGCATTGATTCCCGATGGGTCTCCAGGTGCAGGTGGGAGCGTGGTCCTGGTGCAGCAGTGGATGCACGATGCCGCCGCTTTCGAGGCGCTTCCGATTGAGGAGCAAGAGAAGGTCATCGGACGGACCAAAGAGACGAGTACCGAGCTGGATGAGGAGGTACGCGGTGCCCAATCACATGTCTCTCGCACGGTGATCGAAGTGAATGGGGTAGAACAACATATCTTCCGCCGCAATACCCCATTCGGGACGGCCACCGAGCATGGGACGATGTTTATCGGCTTCAGCAGCGACCAGCAGCGCCTGGCCCGCATGCTCGCTCGGATGGCGGGAGCAGAGGACGGCATACGTGACGCCCTGACGAGATATACGACGGCGGTCAGCGGTGCCTATTACTTCGTCCCCTCGGTCGAGGCACTGCGCAGGTTTGCCACCGATTAGCAGGGAGTGCGGCAGACGAACCGATTCACCATTCCTTTGAAGTGGGCGACTTTCAACTCCATACAGATACGTATTTTTCAACAAACGCTCGTCTGTCTCCTGGGTCAGTTCGATAAACGCTTTTTTCAACGCTCGTCGACTATACTAGCTCTAGCACACAATGCACTGACTGAACGACAAGGGCTTCCTTGCCCCACGATAATGCACATTTACTCAATAATCTGGATGGTGGAATATCCACCGAGGCCGATCAATCGGCGCTGGGCACGATAAAGCGGCCCCTACGAGTGTCCGGATGAATTGGTTCATCTGCATCATCGGGAGCCTACGA
Source organism: Chloroflexota bacterium (assembly GCA_005881495.1). The sequence goes on along the minus strand of VBHI01000121.1, from coordinate 186 downwards.
GTTTTCCCTCAAATACGCCCAGGAGCGGGAGCAGTTTGGTCGTCCGATTGGTCGTTTCCAACTGGTGCAAGACCTGCTGGTGCGCATGCTCGGCAACATCACGGCCTGCCAGTGCCTGGCCCTGCGCCTGTCGCAAATGCAAGATGCCGGGATCATGAGGGACGAGCACGCCTCCCTGGCCAAGGC
>VBHI01000120.1 GCA_005881495.1 Chloroflexota bacterium | reverse complement strand
TGCTTAGACTAATTTCGCGTCAAAGAGCTTGTAGACTGGGATCACGCGATTTCCATAAAATATGGCTTGCACGGCTTCCCACCTCGCTTCGTAAGAAATTAGTCTAAACGTCAATCACTTATTACTGACTATATATTCAAGATCAGCAGCACGCTTGAGCGCACGGAACTGCAATACTTTGGCGTTTCCCTCTGTCACCCCCATCCGTATAGCAGTCTCTCGAATCGAGAGACCAAGCAGAAAACGGCAGGTCAGGACCTCTCGATCACGCTCTGATAGTGCCTGGAGAATACGCTGTGCGTAATCCGCTGAACTGCTGCTTAACTCGAAAAGCTTGTCTTCGTCTTCGTTTTCAGCCGGACCCTCCCAACCAGCTTCTACCAGCGCATCCAATGAACTTGTCGCTGTACGGTAGAAGGCTCGCCAGTAATCAGCAATCGTGGTACGCGCGACTTGAAACAACCAGTTTCGTATACTGCGTGGGTTTTGCGCATGATCGATGCTACGCACGGCTTTCATGAAAATTTGCGATGTCAGATCCTCAGCTTCTTCTCGGTTCCCGACCTTCCTGTACACGTAACGATAGATTGGGCCAAGGTTCTCTCGATAAAACGACTGAAACGCCTGCCTGTCCAAAGTAGCAAGTTGATCTGGTGAGTATTCTTGCATAGACTTTTCTTCCATAAAAAAACTTCGCCAAACTTAATATTTTTGATAAAAGTGTTACTGATAGAAACCATGTACAACATTGGGAAGAATTCTCAATGCGCGGATTTATTAGCATGGCAGTGATTGTCTGTTATGCGAAGAAATGCCTGCTTTAGGCAGAACCTGGAACAGGGTCAACTGCATGCCATCTGGTGTTTTCAGCCGGACATTGAAGTGACCTCGTCTCGTCTTTCATCGTCAGGTGAAGTGTAAACTTCATGAGCCTCCTATGACATCGGAAGAACCTCCGAATTTGAGAAGTCTCTGAGGAAGACAGGGATTGCCCGCTATGCGAAGAAATGCCCATGTGGTCTGGAGGACGGCCTGAAAAGTCGGAGGGTACTGTGTGTATTTCAGGCCAGGCCGTGACGAATGGCAAAGGCAGCGGCTGCAGCCCGGTTCTCGCTGGTGGTTTTGTTGAAGATGTGGGTCAGGTGATGGGCAATAGTTTTTTCGCTCAGCCTCAACTCCTCGGCAATTTCGGCGTTAGTTAATCCATTAGCCACAAAGCGCAACACCTGTACTTCGCGCGCTGTCAGTCCGGCGGGATATGTTTGTGATGGAGTAGCGGCCAGTGCCGTCATCGTTGTGGTAGGTGAGAGCACCATTGCCTGCTCTTGCGCAGAGAGGGCTTGCTCAGGTGTCATCGATTGTCCCTGCGCCCACGCGGTAGCAAAGACTTTTTCACCTAATTGAGCGCATACATTAGCGACCGAGCGTTCATAGTCAGCGCGGTCAATGGGCGGGATAGGCACACCAACCGCTGCGCGTAGAGTTTCCGCCAAGCCCCAGAGCTGTGTGGCCCATACGAACTTGCCTTGAGATGTGCTCACTCTTGCTATGCCTTCCAGGCAGTAGGCGATCAACTCCTTCTTCTTCATTTCTCTAGCAATTGTCAGACTCTCCTCATAGAGAGTATATGCATTCATGTCGTCGCCCCGAGCTGTAACTACTCGCGCTAGCTGGCAAAGCGCTTCGGCAATGCCCTGCCGCGCTCCCAACTCTCTGAAGATCACCAGACTCTCTTCGATAAGTAAACCTGCTTTCGCATCATCCCCCTGAACGAAAGATATTTGTCCCTGTAGTGATCTTGAGTAAGCAATACCTGTCTTATCGTTCAGTTCCTTGAAAAGTGCAAGACTTTCATCGAGTAGTGCATTCATGGTAGCCTGATTGCTCTGGGAATAATAGTATATCTGCGCCCAAGCTATGAGCGAGAAAGCAACGCCCCTCTTGTTTCCTATCTCCTTATGTAGTAATAGGCTTTCCTCAATCCAGGTGCAAGCTCTCGTATACTCCCCTCGAAGGCCGTTTAAATATCCCAGCGTATAGAAAGACCAGGCAACGTATTCTCTGTTCCCTATCTCTTTGAAAAGCTCCAGAGCTTCCTCTACCATTGCTATGTCAACTTTGATGTTATCTCTGCTTATCCATGCTAGCAAATAGAGGGCGTATGCCATCCCTGGTCGGTCTTCGAGTTCGCGGAACAATTTTAGACTTTCCTGGCACAACGCTTCTGCCCGATCGTGATCGCTCAGGATGAAGGCCAGATTTGCGGCAGTAAAGAGGGCTTTCGCCTGCAAGGGGGCCGCGACCCCTTCACTTGCCGCCAGCGCTTGCTCCAGAAAGTTTCGCCCTTCACTGTAGGGACCATGCACGAGCCAGAAATTCCGTAGCGCTACCCCCAGGCGCAAGGCCACGGTCATGTCATGCCTTGCCCGGCCCTGCGCTACCGACCAATGCAATGCCGCCAGCAGGTTGGTATGCTCCCGCTCTAAACGATCTAACCACGCGGCTTGCTGTCGACCAACTAACTCTGGCCCAGCTTTTTCAGCCAGCTCCAGGTAGTAGGCAATATACGCTTGCCGGGTAATCTCCTCTTCGCCACTGGCGGCAAGAACTTCAAGACCATACTCGCGAATCGTCTCTAGCATCAACAGACGCGGCTCTTCTCCCTCCCGCTCGATTTGTAGCAGTAAGCTCTTGTCAATCAGCGAAGTTACTTCATCCAGCATCAATCCTGCTTCATCAGCACATGTGCTGCTGAGAGATTCAACTGCCTCCAATGTGAAACTACCGGTGAAGACAGAGAGCCTCCGGAAAAGTCGTTGTTCCGCTGCATGTAACAGGTTATAGCTCCACTCGATCGTGTTGCGCAGCGTCTGCTGACGGGCAGGGGCATCTCGAACGCCACCCGTCAACACATCCAGCCGGTGTGTCATCCTCTGAAGGAGCGCTCGGGGCGGAAACAGCTTGATACGAGCTGCCGCCAGTTCAATCGCCAGCGGTAAACCGTCCAGGTGGACACAGACGGAAGCAATCGCCTGTATGTTCGCTTGCGTCACGGCCAGGTCAGGCTTGACCGCTAATGCTCGCTCCAGGAAAAGGGCAACCGCTGCATACTGTGAGAGGTTTTCGTTCGCTGAAAGCTGGGTACGTTGGGGTAATGCTAGCGGGGAAACCGGAAACTCATATTCTCCCTGGATATGTAACGCGGCGCGGCTGGTCACCAGGATTTTCAGATGGAGGCAGGCTATCAGTAGCTCTGTTAGTTCAGGTGCCGCAGACACCACCTGCTCAAAGTTGTCCAGTAGCAACAAAAGATGTTTGTCGTGCAACAATGTTTTCAGATATTCCATGTGTTCCCCTGATGGGGCTTGTCTGATATGTTGATGTTCCAGACCTAAAGCGTGTGCAATAGTTTGAATGACGATCGAAGGATCAGTGACGGGAGCCAATGACACGAAATAGGTCCCATTGGCAAAGCTATCAAGCAGTTCAGTCGCGACTTGCAGACCCAGGCGGGTTTTGCCAATGCCGCCTGTGCCGGTGAGGGTTACCATCCGCACATCCGGGCGTTGCAGCAGAGCAGAAACCTGTGCTACCTCCCGTTCACGTCCAATCAGTGAGGTGAGTTGCACAGACAGATTGTTCAACCGGACATCGAGCGTCCTGAGGGGCGGGAAATCGGCAGGCAGACCAGCAATGACCACCTGGAAGAGACGTTTGGGGCCACGAAAATCCTTGAGGTGATACTCTCCCAAATCCCGCAGGCTCACGCCCTCCGGCAACTCGTGTGCTACGAGTGCTCTGATTGTGTTGGAGAGGAGCACCTGGCCTCCATGCGCGGCGCTCATGAGCCGTGCCGCAAGGTGCACATCCAGGCCGACGTAGCCTTCAGAGGAGCGTTCCGGTTCGCCTGTATGCAGGCCCATACGCACTCGTACCTCCAGTTCATCGGGCCAGGGGTGAGCAGCTATGCTGCGCTGGGCGGCCACTGCTGCTGAGATGGCATTGGTGGCGTTAGCGAAGACCACGAAAAAGGAATCTCCCTGTGCATCCACCTCGTGGCCATGCCACTGCCGAAACGCCGTGCGCAGGAGGTGACGACATGTTGTTAGTACGTAGGGGTAGCGATCACCTAATTGCTGAAGGAGTCGCGTGGATCCCTCGGTATCAGTGAAGAGCAAGGTGACCGTCCCTGTTGGGAGGGTAGCCAGGGTCTCACCCCCTCTCAAGTGCTACATATACCTGCAAACTTCTCAATCTTTTTCTGCTACTCCATTATAATTTAATCCTGAATAGATATCAACTTGTGTGTGCCATTGGCTTTCCCCGCATTAATGGGGAAGAGGAAAGCTCGTTTCTATTTCCGTCCGTGCCTCATATAACCTATAATTATGTCTATTGAAGGTTAAGAATAGTTTGAATGGACTTAGTGGCTCGGGTATGAGAAAAGGTCGCCACTACGCCGTCGGGGTCATTGCGGCTCTCTGCATCGATGTGCTCCCTGACCGTCGCCTCGCGGCGCTGACGCAGGCTTGCCTGTGCTGGCCTGGTCGTCATTGGATGGCCCTCACTCTCAGCTTCAACTCAGGTCCATCTCAGCATGGATTCATGTCCCCATGCTATACTCTCACTAGAGCTAAATCACACACGAGCAGGTACAACAGCACGTTTCTCACAAGGGACATCCCGACGGGAAATGAGACGCCTGCAGAGACCGGAGGAACAGTAAGGAACAGTGATGAAGGCGCACATTCTCGTTGTGGACGACGACCCACGTATCACCGACCTGGTGCGGCGCATCCTTGCCTACGAAGGGTATAGCGTCGCTATTGCCTCTAGTGGCAACGACGCTCTCACTCGTACACTGGAGCACCCGCCCGACCTCATCGTCCTCGATATCATGCTCCCAGGGCTTGATGGGCTGGAAGTGGCGCGGCGGCTCCGTGCCGCAGGCGACAACGTGCCGATCCTCATGCTGACCGCTCGCGATGCCGTTACGGATCGGGTCGAAGGATTGGAGACCGGGGCCGATGACTATCTCGTCAAGCCGTTTGCTCCCGAAGAGTTGCTGGCCCGGGTGAAGGCGCTACTGCGACGCAACCAGGAAGAGCGCCACGAGGTGCTGCGCTATGTTGATGTCGAGCTGGATACGGGCACACGCATAGCCCATCGCGGCGCGCGCGAGATCGAGCTGTCACCCACCGAGTATGAACTGCTCCTGCTCTTTATGAAGCGTCCACGCCAGGTGCTCACCCGTGACATCATCCTGGATCGTGTCTGGGGGATTGATTTCGAGGGTTCTTCGAATGTCCTGGAAGTTTACGTCAGCTACTTGCGCACCAAGCTCGAGGCAGGGGGTGAGCCACGCTTGATCCATACAGTTCGCGGCGTTGGCTATGTCTTCAAGGAATAAGGTCCCGCGCCTGATATTGTTCACCTCTCTCAGGTTTGGATCAGTAAAGCAGAAGCTATGCAACAAAGAACACTCACACTTTTCCTGTGCATCCTGGTGCTTACTGCATGTGCTGCCTACATCGACTGGCCACATAACCCCGGGCTTCATGTCGATTGGCTCGGCATTCACCATCCACTTCAGGTGAAGCAGGGGCTTGACCTGCAGGGTGGAGTGCGAGTCCTCCTGGTACCTGACCCGGCGCAGAGTTACAGTACGGAGACGCTCGAGCGGGAGATAGATGCGACGCGGGACCAGATTGAACAGCGTATCAACGGTGGGCTTGGTGTCAATGAACCGATTATTCGCGTGCAAACCACCAATGGGCAGCCGAGTATCTCGGTAGAACTCCCAAAGCTCACGAGCGGCAACCAGGACGAAGCCATCAGAAGCCTCCTCAAAACCGGCAACCTGGAATTCTGGAACACCGGACCTTTGCCCCAGGGTATCGTTCCAGCAGGGTCATCCTTTGATCCTGCCAAATATGCTGACTATAATCCCGGTGGCAAGGCTCTCTTCACTGGCAAAGACCTGGACTCTACACAAATTGGGATCAGTCTTGACGAGCATACCGGGCATCCGCAAATCAACTTCGCGATGAAAGGCGATGCCGTCTCGCGTTTTGGCTCCTTCACGCGAGAGCATGTCGGCCAGATCCTGACGGTCACGCTCGACCGGAACGTCATCGAATCGGCGACGATCAACAGCGCCATAATCGGTCCTGGGGTGATCACAGGACAATTCTCCCAAGATGAGGCACAGCGCATCGCCACCGTGCTCCACTATGGAGCCCTTCCCATCGCCTTGCAGATCGCCAGTCAAACGACCGTCGACCCAACACTGGGCCAGGATTCTCTTGTCAAAAGCCAGGTCGCCGGTATCATCGGCGTAAGTATAGTGATGCTGTTTATGCTCCTGTATTATCGCCTGCCGGGTCTCTTAGCAAATAGTGCGCTTCTGCTTTACGCAGCCTTCGCGTTTGCGCTCTTCAAATTGCTCGGCATGACGCTCACCCTGGCAGGCATTGCAGGCTTTATCCTCTCCATCGGCATGGCGGTGGACGCCAACGTGCTCGTCTTCGAGCGCATCAAGGAAGAACTGCGCGCAGGCCGATTACTTGCCTCAGCCATTGAAAGTGGCTGGAAACGTGCCTGGCCCTCCATACGCGATTCGAATGTTGCTACATGTATCACCTGCGTCGTGCTCTATGCTTTCGGCAGCAACTTCGGCGCAAGTATCATCGTCGGCTTCGCCACCACGCTTCTGCTGGCTGTCTTAGTCAGCATGTTTACCGCTCTTGTCGTCACAAGAACCTTCCTGGATCTGTTGATCCCCACAGGTGTGATAAAGCATCCTGCTCTCTTCGGGCTTCCTGCGGATTTCATCGTTCAGACAAACCAGGAGCAGCGGGATAGCACGAGGTGATCGGGTAGCACGAACACGCTCAGCCTGAATACAAGGAAATCTCAGGACTGTCTCAGCTTTGACCAATATACTCCTATTGAAACGTGCTCGAACGTGAGAGCGTTCACGCCGATGATGGGCTTGACCATCTGAGGAGCAAACAAATCGTAGTCGGTAGATCGCAAAGCATGATGTTTACAATGTCCAATCCTTAAAAAATGGATCTAAGGAACGTATTCTTGGATTAACGGCATGCATTCACAAGCAGAGCACTCCTTTGTATGATTAGTATTCTAGCCGTAGCATACAAAGGAACGAAGAAGAAGGCTTGGTGGCATGTAAGCTGCTATGAAGTAAATGGTTTTCCCAATCCTCACAGATTCTCAGCTCCAGTTCAGTTCAATCACAGCCCTGGTTCATACAGAGGGAATATACTTTCTACTGGAAGCCCATCTCCAGGTAGAGAGTATAGAAGAGGGCATCGATTCTCCTGGGAGGAGACAGGCATAATGAAGAACAATAGAATAGTCAAAATGGTACAGTGGTGTGGATGGCCGGTGGACTGGG
>VBHI01000119.1 GCA_005881495.1 Chloroflexota bacterium | reverse complement strand
GCTGCGGGTTGAGGAACATGTTGCGGATCAGGGACAGGGTGGAGGGCGCCAGGGTGGCCGCGGCGATCCCGAGCAGTGCGCGAGCCGCGATCAGCATTTGGGCGCTAGTGGAGAAGGCGGCGAGGATGGAGCAAAGGCCGAACGCGGCGGCACCGAGCAAGAGGAGCCGGCGGCGACCGATGCGGTCACCCAGCACCCCCATGGGAATCAGCGATCCGGCCAGCAGGAAGCCGTAGATGTCGACAATCCAGAGTAACTGCGAGCTGGTCGGCTTCAGGGCCGCGCTGATCTGTGGGACCGCCAGATACAGCACGGTCGCGTCCAGGGAGTAGAGCAGACAGGCCAGGGCGATGACGGCCAGCCCGATCCACTGGCGGCGAGAAGCGCGGGGGAAAGCCTCGGTCGCGTTGGCGATGATCTGTGTGTTCCTAGCAGTCATAAAAGTTCTTCTTTCCTTTTGAGGGGAGAGCCGCATCCAAACCTGAAAACTGTACGCGAAGGTTTAGATGCGCTGACCCCTAATAGGCCATAAGCCACGAGCAGGCGATAAGAGCGGCAAATGCGTTGCCGCCCTCTGCCAGTGATAGGCCTCGGCATCCCATCACGGTGCTGTTCTCGCCGACCACTGGCGTGCCGATGGGAACCTTACACACGCTGGGTGGCTGTCTCTTAGGATCCCGAGGAGAAGGTGAGTGGAGCCGTCGTAAAGATCACCGAAAAGGTTTTACAGACGATGACCACAGAGTGGTATCTCTTCAGGTTCGTGGCACTATCTGTCGGTATCGCCACGTTCAACGAACCTTCCGTCGCCGTCAGCCGCCCAAGGTCCATCCCTTCCTGCTTTACTTTCCCGGCATCGGTTGAATTGCTTGTCGGTGCCAGGTAGACATGCAGATCTGGACCGTTGGTGATATTCAAATGATCGAAGTGGATGAGGTAGTGTCCATCGACAGTCTTGCCAAGGGTCACATTGCCAGAACCATGATCATTGGCTAGGCCGGTGCCCGAGTTCAGTTTATCGATAAATACCCCCGTTGCCAGTATAACTGGGCCTGGCGTACTGGCAGTCGATGGAGTGCGAGCGAACGGATTCGCATCGTGGCTGGTGTTATGGAAGAACAGTGGTGAGAACAGCCACCAGACCATGCTCCCCAGCACGATCAGGAGAATGAGGCCGCCTATGAGTGCGCTCACTTTAAGCGTGGTCCAGCGGCGTTTGGACGGTGTAGGTGATGTTGCTGATTGTTGGGATATGGTAGACATGAGAATCCTCCAATAGTTCTATCAATGTGTGCTTGCGTCAGTTTCTTGTGTACATCTACGGTCAGAGAGAGTAAGAGAAGGTAGCAAGCAGGCGCGAGACGGGTCGACCGGCCTCTCTCACGTTTTTCTCGAGTGGGTGGAAATGGTTGAATTCATTCCAATGGCGGAAACTGTCCAATTCTTCTGGCGAATACTAGTTCTCTCTGTTTTTTTCTTTGCTGTTTACACCTTTCACAAGCCAAGAAAGCCATATTCCTTTCCGAAACAGCGTCTCATGTGTTCGCCAGGAGAATTATACAAATTTCATCTGTTTAAATTTTGCATTTACAAGTGGACAGGTCATACCTGTCATTGGCCGTAAGGACCGGAGCTGGCCAGCGACCCTGATGTTCGGCGATCTGGTGGAGCTCGTCCTCCAGCTTTTGCTCGCCGAAGGCGTTGAGCATCGACTTGCCGTCGTGCGGCAGGAACGCTTGCACAAAGACGGTGTGCGCCACGCGATCAGCAACCTGACCAGCCACTATGCCCGAATAGAGGTGCCCCACGACAACGACATCTCGCAGATCGCCGGCGGAGAGGACCCGGAGCACATCAGCGACATGGGTCGCCAGTCCGACCTCCGAAACATCAGCCTCCTTGGACAGTCCGGACAGCGTGACCTCCTCGACGTGATGACCCAGCGCGCGTAGCCCGCGGGTCACCGGTCCCAGGCACCCATCCAGGCGCCGGGGATCAAAAGAACGTTCATCATCAGAGGAAGCTGGCCTATGTTGGAGCTACAGAGTTACAACATACCTGATACCCATCCACTCTTTACGAGCTCTCAAACCGGAAGCGGGACCCCGCTTCAGCTCCTTTCTCCTGCCTCTTCCTACGCCTGCTCGATCCGCCTGTCCAGAACAACTCATCTGAGAACCGCACGACTCAGCGGAACGCTCGCTTCACGGTCCCGCAACCCCTCTCCATCGAAGGCCACGGTGGAGACAAGCTGGCAGGGCGGCACGACCTCGCGATCCATGCTCTTCAACGGATATTCCTTCTTTGCCTGTTTAATCCCCCGGCTCCTGGTTCAGGAAGAGCTTGTTGCCGTAGAGGTCTTCAAACATCACGCCCGTGCCGTAGGGCGAAACTGCAGGTTCTCCATGAAAGGTGATGCCGAGTGCTTTCATGCGTTGGTACTCGCCCATGCAATCGTCGGTGTCTATCCCCAGCAGGGGAAAGCTCCCGAATTGCTTGCCGATGAGCGCCAGGTCGTCCTGGCTGTGAGCTTCATGCAGCGCCAGGACAACGTCTTGATTGCCCGGCAGGGTGATGGTCACCCATCTGTCCTCACCTATTGGCACATCCTCAACCACCACAAACCCCAGCTTCTTCGTATAGAAGTCAAGTGCTTCGTCGTAGTCCTTCACCAGAAGGCCGCAGGTCATTGTGCGCTTCTTCATCTCGTTTTCCTCCTTTGCTGCTCGGTGAGTTGTTCTCAGTATAATCCAGCATGGACGACGGCGATTGTAAAAAGACGACATGCTCGTTAGAGCGCAGCATTGCCTGGAACTTGTGCATCTGCTGAGCAAACGCTCCGGGGGTCTTGTTGGCGAACGCCTGAAAGTCGTGGATGAAATGAGCCTGATCGGTATATCCACATTCGTAAGCCAGATCCGTCAGGTTGGCGTCTGGCTCAAACATCAGGCGGTTGCGGATGGTTTCAAAGCGGATGGTTCGGGCAAGCGTCTTGGGGGAGACGCCGGTTGTATCGGCAAACTGCCGTTGCAGTTGGCGCACGGACAGATAGCAGGAATCGGCCAGGTGCGCCACCCGCACCTGGCCTTTCGTCTCGTAGAGCCGTTTGGCTGCCGTCTGCACCTGCCCAGGGTCCAACCAGGTGGTCAGACGCTTGCCAATCAGAAACGCTTCAAGATCCTCGACCGCTTGCTGATACTTCTCGGTCTCAACCTTGGCTGCCACCTTGGTGACCACCTGGTGCCACGCCTCATCAAGTTCAACGTTCGTCGTGCTATTTGGCTCTGCGAGAGGCTTGAGAAAGGGAAGCACCCCCCAGGCGAAGAAGCGGACTGCGACGATTTTGACAACACCGTTGGCCTGCACAAGGAATGGCTGGCGTTGCAACCCAACGAGGCAAACCTTCGGCAACTCACGCCGAGGTGTGCTGCCAAGCTGCACATAGGGGCTGCCAAAATTCAGGATGAGTTCGACACAGGCGTCAGGGACCACCTCCTCGATGCACGCCTGTGCCGTGTAGGCTCTTTCCATGATCCAGAAGCGCTTCACACAGTCTTGGAGCACGGGATGAGGGATGAATTCTTGATACTTCACCATTGGAATACCTCAATGTCTCTCCAGAACGAGACCATTCTGTCAAGAATTTCTTTCTGCAACCCGGAAATTGTACCATTCAATGGGGCGAATGTTTTTCTCTTTTCATCAGCAACGTCTCACCATTGACGATTTTTATGGGTTCTGAGACATCTCACCCACAGCACAATGAGCAAAATTCGACCAGTTTAATTTAGTAATTTACAGTCTCAGTAAGGCGGGGTGCGAGCACGCACCCCGCCGATCCGGCACCAATCACGATATAATCGTACGTCTTCATGCGACGTATCTTTCCTTTCTCCACAGCTTTACGCTTTGGTCAAGTGGACCGGGCGACCACAAGGGATCGCCCCTACTGTGGACCAACTAGCTTGCGCAGGGGTTCGTATCATTGTAGGGTCCGGTCCCTTGATATCGTTTCCTCCGGAGACCGAGCGCTTCTGAGGAGCATCCTGGTCAATTGCACAATTTCTTTCATTCGCCAGCAAAGTCTTCCCTGGATGCGGTAAAGTGTCGTCCCTTGTAAAATTCTGGTTCGTTCATGATGCCGCCTGCAATGCGAGGAACTCGGGTTCAACCTCGGAGACGAGAGAGACCGGCACGAAGTATTCCTGCCCCATCAGTGCCTGCAAGATCGAAAGCGGCAACAGGTCCGGTTGAATCGGGAACTGCGAACGGTGGGCGGCAATCGCCTCAACCTTTTGCCGGAGATAGGGATCCACTTTGATGCAGGTGGTATCCTTCAGCACATGCTCCATGTCCTGTTCCTCGACTCCTGCGGAACCGGAGAGGTTGGGGAGTGGAGCGTCTTCTCCTCGTCCCAGGAAGGCCGTGGGCGCTTCCGGCGAGAGGACCAGGCAGGTCACGCTCTGCTCAGCAATCACATGGGCGTTGCGTGTTTGCCGATAGGCCAGTCCGTCTTCTCCAAAGAAGGCCCCGGGTTTCAGTTGTGCCAGGACCTGGTGCGTCCCATCAACGCCCTCTCGAATCACCTGGGCGGTCCCAGAGAGGAGCAAGTACAGGCTGTTGGCTTGTTCGCCTTGTTCGACGATCGAGAAGCCAGCCGGATACCAGGTGATGTCAACATGATCGCAGCTATAGTGCAATAAGGTCGCTTCCTCGCAGAGCAGCAAGAGCGCATAGGCAAACTCCGAGGTGCCCTGAAAGCGCGTCCTGGTTTGGACGAGCCAGTGCGCTAGCTGCTCAAGCAGCAACTGACGTTTATGGGGGAAGTGGCTGTAAAACAGTTGAGCAGGCCGGTGTGGTGCCAGGCCTGCGGCGAGTTGCGAAGGCGAGTGACGACCCTCGCCGCTTCGCACACAAGCGGCGGTGGTCGCGGCGCTGATGGCGATATGATCGGGATGTCCATAGCCGCCATCAGGCCCAAACGTAATCACCACATCGGGTCGGAAGCTGCGGATGATCTCGACGATCCCGCCGATCAGTATGTCCTGGTCAACCTCCTGGAGCATCCCGTCACCATAGTCCAGGCACACAGTGTGCTGGACACCAAGTCGCTGGCAGGCGAGATAGAGTTCCTGTTCCCGTACCTGGCCAAGGGTGCGACGAGTGGCAACCCCTGCACTGCGGATTTGTCCCGCCTCACCGCGTGTCGCCGACACCACCATCACCTCTGCACCGCTGGCAACGTACCTGGCAAGAGTGCCTCCAGCGCAAAAGCTCTCGTCGTCTGGATGGGCGAAGACCCCAAGAATGCGCATTGGGTGCAGTGCTGCAAGTGTCTTGTTCATCGAGGACCTCTCTTTCTTCTCTTCCTCTTCAAGCATACATCTCTTGTGGAGTCTGGCCTCTGAGGAACAACGGAACGCTTTTTTGATTATCACCTGTGCCAGTGGCCCCCTTTTAGAGGTAGCATATATGCTACTGATATGACCATTCTTTTTGGAGCACGAGAAAGTGGTCAATTTAGAGCTTAGGACTGCGCCTAAACAAATCCAGGAACTCGACTATTCATTCCTTATTTTTCGAGCGAATGCCCTACAAGCTAGTTATCAAAGTTGATCGTGCGGCTCACGTCAGTCACCGGGATCTCGAACCAGCTCACAAAAATTGACTGTTTTCATAAAAGAGAGTGTAGCACACCGGCGGCATATTTTCTTCTTCTATCTTGCTCTTTTTGAACGGCTGTTCGCTCTTGCCTTCACAGCAAGGGCCATCCCCAAGCTCAGATTTCTGCAAAGATTGAGCCGAAAGATCAGGGGAAAGTACCCCTTGACAATGGCCATCTTTTGCGCTATAGTTAGTTACAGGAGTAACTAACTAACTAGGTAAGTGATGAAGCAATGGAGTACTTAATCGATGAGAATCGCCCGATCTTTGGGCAGATTGCCGAGCGTATCGAAGAGGATATCCTCGCTGGCCGGCTGGCGGAGGAGGAGCAGGTGCCTTCGACCAATCAGTTTGCCGCCCTCTACCAGATCAACCCGGCCACCGCAGCCAGGGGGGTGAATCTGCTGGTGGATCAGGGCATTTTGTACAAGAAGCGGGGCATGGGCATGTTTGTCGCGACGGGCTCACGCCAACGCTTGATGGAGAAGCGCCGGGAGCTGTTCTTTGAGCACTATGTGGTGGCGATGGTGCGCGAGGCGAAACGGCTGGGGATTGAGGAGGAGCAGGTGATCGCGATGATTCAGAAGGGAGCGACAGTGCCATGAGCACGATTGTCGAGGCGGAATGCCTGACAAAACGATTTGGCGATCTCACCGCTATCGATAGCATCGGCTTTTCTCTCGAAGCGGGCAAGATCTACGGGCTGCTGGGACGAAATGGTTCAGGCAAGACCACGCTCCTGCGCTTGCTCACTGCACAGCTTTTTGTGACTGGCGGGACACTGCTCGTCTTTGGCGAGCAGCCGTATGAGAACCGGCGCGTCCTGAGCCAGATCTGCTTTATGAAGGAGAACCAGACGTATCCCAAACGCTGGCGGGTGGGCGATGTTCTGGCGATGGCCGCGTCGTTTTTTCCGCGTTGGGACGCCGACTATGCCAGCGTGTTAAGCAAAGATTTTCAACTGCCATTGAAACAGAAGATGAGAACGTTATCCCGAGGGGCGCTCTCCGCCGTGGGGATCGTGGTTGGGCTGGCTTCACGCGCGCCGTTGACGATCTTCGACGAGCCGTTGGGCCTGGATGTGGTGGCCCGGAGCCTGTTCTATGAGCGCCTGCTCGCTGATTACGTGGAGCATCCGCGCACGATCCTGGTCTCGACCCATCTGATTGACGAGGTCAGCCGGCTCCTGGAGCATGTGCTGGTGCTTGACCAGGGCCGGCTGATCATCGATGAGGAGGCCGAAGCCCTGCGCTCGCGAGCCTTTACGGTCACCGGCTCCGCGTCCCAGGTCGCGACCTTCACCGAGGGCCTGACGCAGATCGGCGGCGAGCAATTTGGCTCGCTGGTCTCAGCGACGCTGCTGGGGAACGCGGACACGGGCGAGCGCAGGCAGGCGGCAGCGCTGGGCTTAGAGTTGACGCCCGTCTCGTTGCAGCAGTTGATTATCCACCTGACGAGCACGGCGTCTCACAGAAAGGCACGGGAGATTGTATGAATGCTGTCCGCACTGTGGTGAAAATGCACACCAGAGATACATTGATCTGGTCCGGCATACTCTGGGGTTTGTCGCTCCAGTTCCTCGCAACGCTGATCGTTGTTCTCATGATCCGGTTCTTTGGAGGAACAACGACGTTCTATCCCGGTGGACTCATCGCCATCTGTGCGATCATGTTTGTTGTGGGGATTGTTACCTTGAATGATACCTTCCCTGTTGCCCTCGGCTGGAGCTGTCGCAGAACAGATTACTTTCTGGGCACGACGGTCATGGCTGTGGCGGTCAGCGCGGTCGCAGCAGTGCTCCTGTTGCTCTGCTCGCGTCTAGAGATCGTGACGGGAGGATGGGGCGTGGAACTGCATTATTTTCACCTGCCGTATCTCAATGACGGCTCGCTCATCGAGCAGCTCTACATCTACTTTGTGCTCCTGGTGAACCCGTATTTTCTCGGGTTCGTCATCGGCAGCATCTACCGGCGCTTTGGCAGAGCTGGTACATTGATTTTTTTGCTCATCGTCTTTCTGCTCATGAGCCTCTTTTCGTTTGTCTGGACGTATTTGCGCTGGTGGGGAGCGTTGTTCCATTGGTTCAGCCAGTTTACGGCGTTTGAGCTGGCCCTGGGCCTGCTTCCAGTGACGGCGTTCTACCTGCTGGTCTCGTATCTGCCGCTGCGGAGAGCAGTTGTTTGATGTTTTTTTCGCGAAAGGATCTATTCTTATGGGACTCATGCTGAGAGGCGTTTCAAAATCTTTTGGATCATTTCAGGCGATCAAAGACCTCTCCATGGTTGCGCATAATCCTGGATCTCATTCGCCCCGACTCCGGCCAGATTACCTGGAATGGCATACCGGTGCGCGAGGTCGCTCGTCGATCCTTCGGCTATTTGCCGGAGGAACGTGGACTCTATCCCAGGATGGAGGTCGAGGCGCAATTGCTCTTCCTGGCACGCCTCTCTGGTCTCTCCAAACAGGACGCTCTAAGAGCACTCGATGAGTGGCTGGAGCGGTTCCAGATCAGCGCCAATCGCCACAAGAAGATCGAAGAACTCTCCAAAGGGAACCAGCAGAAAGTGCAGTTTCTCGCTGCCATGTTGCACGACCCGACGATCCTGATCATGGATGAGCCCTTTAGCGGATTAGACCCGGTCAACGCGACGGTGCTCAAAGAAGCTTTTCTTGAGATGCACCGGCGCGGCAAGACCATCATCTTCTCCACCCACCAGTTGGAGCAAGTCGAGGAGTTGTGTGAGGACATGGTGCTCATCAACAAGGGGCAAGTGGTGGTGCAGGGCAGCGTGCAGGAGATCAAGCGCCAACACGGGCGCAACATGGCACGCCTCAAGCTCGACAATGACCCCGAGGCCAATTGGCTTGATACGCTCGCTGGCGTGCAGGTCACCAAACGCCGGCAGGACTACATTGAGATGCAGCTTCAGGCCAACCTCAATCCCAACCTGATTGTGGAGGCGGCGCTGCAACACGGCGGCATCATCAGCCGTTTCGAGGTAGTTGAGCCATCCTTGACCGACATCTTCATGGAGCTTGTTGGCACGACCGCGCTGCCCGATGCTCCCTCTGCTCTCCCAGCGTAGAGGAAGAGGCGACTGATCCGAGCAGGTGAGCGGAGCGAGGCGCGCATGCATCGTTGCTGCGCGCCGAGAAGGAGGAAGGAAACCATGGCAAAGAAACCGGTGGACATGCCAGAGCAAGAACGTTCCGAACAGGAGCAAAGGGCCGTAGCGGTGAGGTCAAGCGGCGCCGCTGCCCAGAACACCCTGCGCAATGTCCGTTTGATTATCGGGCGCGAATATAAAAATCGTGTGACCCAGCGCAGTTTCATCATCACGAGCAGTATTCTCCTGATCATCGTGTTCCTTGCTGCCTTTATCCCGACGATTGTGCAGTCTATTACTGCGCAGCCAAGTTCACAAACCCAGGTCGTCGTGGTGAATGACGCGGGTACAGTCGCGGGCCTGAATGAGACGATGCTGACCTCGTACATCAGTTCGCAACTGAACGGGACAACTACCGGAAGCCTCGCTCCCTATGCGATTAGCAGCCAGCCACAGGCGCGCCTCCGCAACTTGCAAAGTCAGGTCAAGCATGGCAAGTTGGATATCCTGCTCGTGCTTGATCGTTCTGCGCAAGGGAACCTCCAGTTTCTCTATGACACCAATGCCGATCCAAACAACGACAGCAGTCTGACCAGTATTCAGGCTCTGGCCCAGCAGCTCACCGTTCTCGATACCGCTCATCGCCTTGGTCTCACGCCATCTCAAACAACTCGCCTCTTTGCTCCTCCCAGCCTGACGATGGTGTATACCCAGCAGGGCCAGAGCACTCGCCCGACGGATCAAATTATCGCGGGATATCTCCTTGCCGTTGCTGGTGCTGTCCTGATCGTCATCTTTGTCCCGATGTATGCCAATATCGTCGCGGCGGGAGTCGCGGAAGAGAAAAGCAGCCGGGTGATGGAAATTCTGGTGACTGCCGCGACCCCATTCCAGCTGCTGGCCGGCAAGATCGTGGGCATCGGCGCGGCGTGCATGACACAGATGACGTGCCTGGTAGTGGTCGGCATTGGGGCGCTCCTGCTGCAAGCCCCTCTCCAGGCCGCGCTGTTCGGTGCGAAGGCGGGAGGTTTCATCCAGTATCTCACCAGCGTGTCCATCCCGTTCTACCTCCTGTTCCTGATCTACATTCTGCTGGCGTTCTTCCTGTATGCCACCCTGTATGGCGGACTGAGCGCGCTGGTCAAACGGCAGGATGAGGTGCAAAACGCGACCATGCTTCCTGGCCTGCTGCTCCTCACTGGATGGCTTCTGTTCTATCTCGCGGTAGCGTCTCCCAATGCACCCTGGACGAAGGTGCTGTCATATATTCCTTTCTGGACCCCGACGTTGATGCTGGTGCGTCTGGCTCTGGGCACGGTTGCCTGGTGGGAGATCGTCGTGACGGTCGCGTTGATGCTGGTTGCCATTCTCGCCTGCACCTGGTTTGCCGCGCGCCTGTATCGCTACGGCGTCTTGATGTACGGGCAGCGGCCTGGTCTGGGACAACTGGTGAAACTGGTACGGATGGACTAACCGCCCGTGAAGGACGGGATCTGTCGAACAACGAAACGACTGGTTATTACGCGAAAGGATCTTTTCTCATGGGACTCCGGCTTCGAGGCGTTACTCAATCGTCAAAAGTGGTTGCCATGCCCGCTGCTTCATCCTGTCATCCAGAACCCTTCGTTCCTCAGGGTAAACTCCGTGAAGGATCTCTCTTGGCCAGCAGAGATTCTTCGCTGCGGCTCAGAATGACATGCCTTTATCGCCGCGCCGACCTCGCTCCCGCCGTGCTGATCATCGCCGGCATCTCGTTCCTGGCCCATGTCCTGGTCGGCGACAATTACGGGTATTTCCGGGATGAACTCTATGTGCTGGCCATGAGCTAGCATCCCGCCTTCGGCTATGTGGATGTCCCGCCGCTGGTTCCCTGGATCACGCTGATTCCCCGCTTCCTCACCGGCAATGCCTTATGGGCCATCCATGTGATCTCGGCCCTGGTCTGTGCCGGGACGATCATCCTGACAGGACTGATGGCCCGGCTCCTTGGCGGCACGGGGTGGGTCCAGGGACTCGCTGCCCTGGGATCGGCGACTGCCCTCGTCCTGCTGGTCTTCGGCTCAATCTACGCCTATGATGTCTTCGATGAATTCTGGTGGGCGCTGGCCGCCACCATCCTCATCGTCCTGCTGCGCGATGAACGCCCCCAGCGCTGGCTTGCGTTCGGCCTGGTGGCGGGCCTGGGATTGTTGACGAAGGAAACCATCCTCTTCTGGGGATTCGCCCTGGTCGTCGGATTGCTGCTGACTCCACAACGCCGCCTGCTGTTCACCCGCTGGACGCTGTTTGGTGGCCTGATCGCCTTCGCTCTCGTCTTGCCATTCCTTCTCTGGAATGCCACGAATGGCTGGGCATCGTTCCAGTATTGGGCGAGCTATCCCCAAAATCATAGTGCTGGTGGGTCGCCGCTTGATTTCCTGACCAACCAGATCCTCGGCATGAATCCCCTCTCGGTGCTCTTGTGGGGGGCAGGACTGTGGTACTCCTTCTCCGCACGCGGTGCGCGCTATCGGGTCTTCGGGTGGGCGTATCTCATCCTCTTCGTTCTCTTCATCGCGATCCAGGGGAAATTCTATTTTCTGGCGCCGGCCTACCCGCCGTTGTATGCTGGTGGGGCCGTGCTGTTGGGTGAATGGCGGGTGCGTTGGCGCAGATGGGTCGCGGTCTATCCCGTGGTGCTGGCCATCAGTGGCATGCTGCTGGCCCTCGCAGTGATGCCAGTGTTGCCACCCGCCGTGTATGAACAGAGTAGCAGCGCAGGGCTGCAGGCGGATCGCTTTGGCTGGGAGGAACAGGTCGCGTTGATTGCTCAGGTGTATCACGGCCTGCCACCAGATGAGCAGCGGGTGGCCTGCATCTTTACCTCCAATTATGGCGAGGCTGGGGCGCTCGTGCAATTCGGTGGGCGCTATCATCTGCCCCCGCCGATCAGCGGACACAACGCCTTCTATATCTGGGGACCGCAAGGGTGTACCGGCCAGGTCGTCATCACGATCAATATTGCTCCCCAAGACGCTGCACGGTGGTTCGGCTCGGTGACGCTGGTCGCCAGGACTTCCTGCGATGCTTGTGTGGACTTTGAGAATCATGCTCCTATCCTGATCTTGCGGCAGCCGAAGGCACCATTCGCGGTGATGTGGGCACTCAGTAAGCATTACGATTGAGGCCAGGCAGGGTTGGGGTCAGCTGGAATGCCGACTTAACCTGTGACCAGTCAAAGGTGTAGGCACCGATGGCTTCATCGCTGGTGAGGATGTAGTCGAGCGGGTTGGACTGCGCGTAATACCGCACCCGGTCCTCGTTGACCGGGTCCATCGCGCGACGGTTCGTCGGGAACGCCGTGTCGACCTGCTGCACGATGCCCACGACGTGCACCAGCGGCGCGGTCGGTGCAGCAATCGGAACCAGCGCACCGACCGTGAGATGGAGCTGATCAGCCGTCGCCTGCGGGAGGACGACTTCGAGCACGCTGGCAGATGGCACAGGCAAGCGGCCCTGCACCACGCGCAGGTCGGTGGTGAGGTGCGCCGCTGGCTCGCCATCCAGCAGGAACGCCGGCAGGTGAGCGGTTGTGCCAGCCAGCGCCAGCGGGAACGTACTGATCTCCACGCGCGAGGTGCGGAAGTGGTACGCATGCAACTCCCCAGCCCCGATGTCAGCCGTCCCCTGCATAAACGCGGTGATGAACGAGCTGGTCGGACGATCAACCGCAGCGCTGAGACAGTAGGGATGCAGGCCGTGGCTGGTGGATACCAGATCCGGCAGCCCCACCATGAGCGCCACCCGGCTGAAGAGCGGCGGAGCCCATACCAGCAGCACCGCCGCAATCATCGCCAGCTGGGCGGCTAGCGCCAGCCCGCGCGTCTGCCGTCGCCGCCACAGTCCAAGCGTTGGCGCGACGAGGAGCATCTTCATGAACCAGATCCTTTCTGCGAAAGCCGCGATGTGCTCACGGAGCAGGCTCCTGCCTTCATCACCCACCACCCGCAGCCAGAACCGCGCGGTCTGCTCCCCTTCCGTCTCGATGGCATCGCAATAGTGGTCCCGGAACGCCTGGAGCATCGGCTCTCCAAACGCCTGCCGGTGGGCACGGGGGTAAAGGCGCAAGAACCGGGCGTAGACCCGCTCTGCTCGCGCTCTCTTCTGAACATCTTGCTGCTGTTTCATACACCTGGCTCCAAAGAGAAAGTGGGGAGAAGACTGCGTTGCCCGGCGATGGAAACCACCCGCGCATAGCGCTGCAACTCGATCGTGAAAGCTCGTCGTCCCAGTTCGGTCAGCCGGTAATAGCGGCGTCGCTCATCAGCACGCGTAGGATCAGGTTTCTCGCCAGCCTCCTCGATCAGCCCATTAGCCAGCATGCGCTTGAGCGAACCATAGAGCGTCCCGGTTCCCATTTTGACCTGACCCTGGCTATCCTGTTTGACCTGCTTCATGATCTCATAGCCGTGCTTCTCGGAGCTTGCGAGCGCGAGCAGGATGTAGAACACGGCCGGTGTTAAAGGTGTGAGTGTGTTGATCGTCTTCATGCAATGTAGTATATGTCCGTAATGGACGTATTGTCAAGGGAGAAGATTGGAAAGTTCCCTGGAGAAGCTGACGTGGTCTTCGAAACCCTTACTGTGAGTTGGGACATTACATCGCTTGCGGTTGGCTCTTGTCAAAGCCTGGAAGAAGAAGCTGGGTGACCTCACTGTTCTTCCGCTTTTTACGGTTGGCATATTCAGGCAACTTTTTGAAAAGTAACCATTCATCCTGGATCTCCCCCTGATGGCAAAACGCTGGTGAAAACCCTGCGCGCGGAGTTAACATCCGTCGCAGAGCAGGTTGATCGCCGCCTTCCAGATGGCCAGGCCACCATTACGGTCACAGAAGAGATCCGTTTAAAGCGGACGCCCACACAACGGCCCTCCAAAGCGATTCGGGAGCTGGATGCGGCCGTGACCAGGAAATTGTCTCCACGCTCGGTGTTGGAGATCTTGAAAAACGCCTATTATTACGCAGGGTGGACTCGGCATTTGGCCCGCTCTCCGGCTCGCGAAGCGGCAGGGGAACAGGACGCCGGGCGACCCAAGGGTCCCCACCCTTCTTCCCTGCCACCCCCGCCCCTACGAGGCGAACCCGTCCGTACGAGGCGAACCCGCTTTCCTGCTCGTTTCATAAAATATCTACCCTTGAGAACCCCCTCCCGTGACTGAAATTATTCCTGGGCGCAAAACGCGCTCCAAGGCGCATAAAATAATGAGAGGGCAAGAGGTTACTCTCTTTTTACACCCTCGAAGCTTCTGTTGCTACCGTCCCCGCGTCTCCATCGACCGTGATGCGCTGGTCGCTGAGAAGACGTGCGGTGGCGAAGCCGGTGCCTAGCACTGCCGGAATGTGATACTCGCGGGCCACGATGGAGCTGTGACTGAGCGGCCCGCCCACATCGGTGACCACACCCGCGGCAAGCGCAAAGAGTGGCGTCCAGGCCGGTGTGGTGATCCTCGCTACCAGGATATCACCCTGCCGCATCTGCCCGAACTCTTCGGGGCCATGAATCACCCGCGCCGGGCCAGTCACATGACCGGGGCTGGCGGCGATGCCTTTGAGCACATTGCCTGTGGGCTGGTCGGTGCGGGCTGGCATCCATGAACTCCAGTCAATCCCCAGGAAAGTGGCACCGCCTTTGAGCGGCAAGGTCACCGGTGGCGTGAGCGCGCGCTGGCTCTCCCAGGTTGCCCGCCGCTCGGCTACGGCCGTATGTGAGTCCGGAGGTTTCTGTCCCGCGTCAAGTGCGGCCACGGCCGCCTGCACTTCGTCTAGTCTCAGCCAGAACACGTCGTTCGCGGTGTCGATCGCGAGGCTTTTGACCAGACGCTCTCCGATCTCATGCAGCATGCGGCGCACAACCGGCCAGCCCAGGCCCACATCCGCCAGCGCATCTTCGCGCAGCGGGGCGAAGCGTTGAGCCAACTCTACAAGACGCTGGAAGGTCCTCAAGCGGAAGCCACGCAAGCGGGTAACAATAGTGCGTGTGGCTTGTTTACGCGCAGTTTGCGCGGTTGCCTGCCGTGCATAGGGATCGGGCGCCTGACCACTCAAGAAGAACTTGAGGGTCTCTACGACGGGCACCGGATCATCGGCGAGCACTGCTTTGGCGAAGTCGAGGTCATAGATGGTGTGCCCGAAACATGCCAGGTGATCGGCAAGGCGACGCCAGAATTCGGGCCACGGTCCATCCTCTACCGCTCCTCGTGCTGTCTGCTTGCGATACGCCGTTTTGAACTGCTCGCTCGACATGTTCGCCAATACAGGGGCCAGTTCCGGCTGTTCGCGTACCCATTGTGCCAGATCGTACAGCGATTTCTCGGCCTGTATCGGTGCGCTGTCGAAGCCCAGCATAAACGTCAGCGCGGGTGGAGCGTTGCGGCCCTTCAGGAAACGGTTGTATACGAGAGTGAAGATGGCTTCGCTCGTGTACGCTGCCGGGAGAATACCACTCTGGACAGAGAGGTAGTACCGGGCGGCTTCAGCCGTGATGGCGCGCACTCCGTCGAGCAATTGCGCTCCTGGTGTGGTATGCAGATCCGTTGTTTCCCAACGACTGACGA
The DNA here is from genome assembly GCA_005881495.1 of Chloroflexota bacterium. The sequence goes on along the minus strand of VBHI01000119.1, from coordinate 196 downwards.
TCTCTGCATAACTGGCACGGGCCTCCTGCCAGCGTGTCCGCGAAGTCCGCAGCAGGCGGGACGCGGCTCCGACAATGCGCGGCATCCTGAGAATGAACTGTGCATTCTGCGCAGGCGTCAAGCCGAAGTCATAGTAGCCGTACCCGTTGATCGTGGTCAGTGTGTCATCAGAAAACATGCCAATCATCCCCATGTC
>VBHI01000118.1 GCA_005881495.1 Chloroflexota bacterium | reverse complement strand
CTGCAACAAAGCAAGAGCATAGCTCTGTAAAGTGCGAGCCGTCTCTAAACGCATAGTGCATGTGCGAAATATTTGGAGGGCTTGCTCGAAATGCTGGTATGCGTCTTGCTGCTGCCCTTGCGCGACAAGAATGTTACCCAGTAGATGATGGGAACGGGCTACGAGCCATGTCAATTCATGCTGGCGCGCTTTATTGAGAGCGTGGAGCGCCTGTACTCGTGCGTTCTCTGTGTCACCCTGCAAGAAGTTGACCTGCGCCGAGGCCAGTTGTCCTCTATTTCTGGCTTCCGCCTCCAATCTTTCAAAGGCGAGCGCTCGCTGTAGCGTCTTATTGGCACGAGCAAGATAGGCCCTTGGGGACCACAAGGGATCGCTCGGCTCGTGCCGCGGGAACTGGGCGACCCAAGGGTCGCCCCTACTATGATCGACTGCTTGCGCGATGCGTAAATTTCCGAGAGCCACCAGGGCGAGACCGATACAGGGAGTATTCTGCATTGCACGACCAATTGCGAGAGCACGGCCAATACATATGCCTGCATCGGCTAGCCTGCCCTGATCCTGGTAAACAGCCGCTAACTCAACATTCCACATACTTAAATAGACCTGGTCGTTGGTTTGCTCTGCCAGCGCGAGGCTGCGCTTCAGCCAGTTTTCCGCCTCTTGCAGATCACCTGTACGTCCTGCCAGCACACCAAGATTGCTATAAATTACTGCTGTCAGGGGGATATCACCTATTTGTTCAGCCAGGGAGAGTGAGCGGCGTAAGTAGGGTAGCGCCTGCTCGTGTTCCGCTTTCTGCAAATGGACAAAGCCCACGTTACAAGAGACATGGGCCACCTCTCGTTTGTGGTCGTGCTCTTCCAGAATGCGCAGAGCAGTATTAAAATGAGTGAGCGCCTCAGAAAGCTGACCGACACTACTGGCGAGCGCGCCCAGCAATCTATGGGTGCGTGCCAGGTCGACAGGATCACCCGCAAGTGTACTCCTCATTCGTGTCAAAGGAGGAGCATTTCCTGGTTGACCTTGTTGTTTAGGAGGCATTTCCTCAAAAAGTCGCAATGCCTCGTTAGCCGCTTGCCGCGCCTCGCCATACTTGCCTTCTTGCCACAAGATAAAACTACGCTGAAAATACAACCTGGCCCACGCCGGACCACCAACTACACCTGATTCGCGCAAAACCTGCTCTCCGCGTTCACAATATTGACGGGTGTGCTCATAATCCGCCGCGTAGTACCACGTCCAGCCCACTTCACTCCATAACAGCGCGTCAATCTGGGCTTCATACCCTTCCCCCATCGCTATGTCGGCAAGGGAAGCTCCTCTGCGTTCCTTTCCCTCCCCTCGCTGTGTCTCAACAGGTGAAGCACCTTTTTGTTGTGCTCCTTCCCTTGCTCGCTCTTGCAAAAGCTGCTCGTAGACGTGGCGGGCCTCCAAATAATTTCCCTGGATACGCAAACATTCACCTAGTTGTTCGAGCAGGTAAGCAAGGCGCACGCGATCTTCCAGGCCGGCAGCTGGCATCGCCCGTAATTCCCCGCTCGGCATACGCTCCCCTCCTCCCACATTTTCGGTGGCAATGCGGTAATAGCGTTCGGCCTCGGGATAGGCGGAGAGGCTGTAGGCGCGGTCTCCGGCAAGTGTAGCATAATGGACGATACGCTTTGGCTCAGCGCCTCCCTCAACCAGGTGGTGGGTGATGGTGGCGGCACCTTCTGACTCGCGATTGGCATAGGTTTGGCAGAGGATATCGGCGGCGCGCCTGTGCAGCTGAGCGCGCCTGGTGGCGGAGAGGCTTTCATAGAGATGACTGACCAGTAAGGGCTGCCAGAAATGATAGTTGATGCGCGCTCCCCTGCCCTCTTCCGTTAAGACACCGGCCTGCAAGGCCTCGTCAAGCAGATCAAGGACAGTATCTTCGTCGGTGGGGGTAGAACCGCTGATCTCCATCGAGCGTATAAGGGAGAATTCAAAGGAGCCGCCCAGAACGGCGGCATTGCCCAGCAGTTGTTGGCAGTCACGGCTTAACTTGCTCATGCGCTGGTCAAGCGCGGCAGAAATTGAGCGAGGCAGCGACGAGCTTTTTTTTCGAGTGGCTCGCTGAGCATTTGGCGGTTGTTCGGGTTTAGTAGTTGACATGACGCTGTAAGAGTGGGCCAGTTCCTCGGCAAAAAAAGGATTGCCCGCTGCCTGCCTGCGTATGTCCACTACTACCTTCTCCGGCAATTGGGTGTTGGCAATAAGTGTGCTGATAACCGCATCGCTGAGCGGCTGGATTTGCAGCGTACTGATCGTGTGTTCGCGCTGCATGTGCGCGATGAGCGGACGCAAGGGATGTTTAGGAGCAAGTTCGACCTCCCTGCACGTACCGAGAAAGACAATTGGGGAGCCGGACAATCTGCGTACAAGATAAGCGAGCAATTCGCAGCTACTGGTATCGGCCCATTGCAGATCGTCCAGCACGACAAGCAAAGGTGAATGCTCAATAGCCATCTTGAAGAGTTCAAGGATCGCCTCCCACAGGCTTTGCTGCTCCTGCCCCGGCAATTGACTGACAGGAGAAACTTCCCCGGGCAAGTGCTCATATAATTCAGGGAGCAATACAGCCAATCGCGTATAGACCAATGCGTACTCATTTAGCTCTTGCTTCTGCCAGGGATCGCTATTAATGAGGCTGCGCAAGATCTCAATCCACAGGCGATAGGGGATGGTGCTCTCCTGGGCATAGCTCCTGCTCCAGGCCACAACCCAGCCTCGCTCCTGTACTTCCCGGCTCATCTCTTCAGCCAATCGCGTCTTACCGATACCCGCTTCTCCCATCAACACCATGCACTGCGGTCTGCGCAGTGTATCAAGAGGAATGGCTGAAACATTTTGCTGGTTGATAGGCTTTTGGCTGTGGAATTTGGCCTGGCTAACATGCTCCGACACGAAGAGAAGTTGACGCAGCATCTCCAATTCGGATGTGCGCCCTACTAGTGGGTTGCGGTGGCTGCGCCCTATGGTATTGCTGTCCATCTCGGACCCTTCCCGCATCGCTATGTCGGCTTCACTGCGTTCCGCTCGACATACACTCCCCTCTCCATCTCCCTGTTATGCTCTCTGCCAGAAAAAAACGAGAGAAGCGCATGCCAGTTGAGGATAACAGACAAGCAAACAACTGCTTTGATTATATCTTACACGTCAACGATGAGGCGGAATATTTGTAGGCACCTGTATCAGAGCAAGTATAAGACAAACACAATATCACAAGGCATCACCCTTACCACATTACGTTGAGGCCCTGCGCAAAGCGCCGTCCGTCCATGGTAGGGGCGATGCCTTGTGCTCGCCCTGTGACTTTTTATAAAAAGTACAAATGTTCTAAATCGAACATCTCACTGTTATAACATTCTATCTACTTAATCAATATGCGACATATGCACATTCCTTTCCCAGTTATATATCTTGTATGGCAGTCTACCCTATCGATTACTGATTTCTTCGTCCGCCATTGATGAATTTCCTACAAAATTAGATAAAATGCATGATTTCGCACAACTTTCAACTTAGGGATGATGAGATATTACAGCTACATTCGCTGCGCCATTGATCGTGTGCCAGAAACCATTTAAGAGGTGACTGCCTTCAAACCAGAGAACAGATAGTAGGATGGTTGCTAAGATTGCCAAAAAGATAACAAGTGCCAGTAAGCGTTGATTCTGTTGTTCGATTGTCATGAAGTGTGCTCCTTTTGAAATGATGGGTGGAAAATAGATAGCGATACGCAGCGACGAAATACTGTGGCGAGGGGTATTCAGTTCTTGAGGCAATATACTCACCCGGTGATTAGTTGTTAGCTCAGTATGCTCGAAAAAAGTAGTGACTGGCATCCGGGTTTATCTTTTCTGTACATACCTGTACTGAAAGGGTGAAACTCTATCATCGGGCTATGATATTAATAACAAATATACATGAAGCTCATGTGTTTTTCTTACGTTTATTAGCAGATTCTGGTGACACCTATTGCCGATCGGTTTGGCGGGCGTACTATTTTTTGTGGATGAACAACCAAAGTACCTCTACTGATGCCGTTAAAGTATGATTTCGCATTTTTCATATTTAATTGTGAAAAGCGAGGGAGCAGCGGAAAAACCGCTACTCCCTCGCTTTTCCTCCAATTATTGACCACCCTATTCTTTCCAGCTAACTGTATAAAACGCAATATCGCGCTCAACCCGCTGCAAATCCAGTGCTGCATGGCACTCATCAAATACCTGGCGAGCTTCCCGCAAGAAACTTAATCCCTCTTGATAACTCTGTTGTACCGTATTTTTGTGTTCCAACAAGGAAACACTATAGCTATGCAAAGTTCGGGCGTACTCCAAGCGCATACCACACTTGCGGAACACCTGCATAGCCTGTTCAAACTCCTGCTCCGTTAGTGCCTGTTTGCCCTGTGCGGTCAGGATACTGCCAAGGAGTCGCTGACAGCGTGCGCATGTCCCTATAAGCTCATATTGACGAGCTTCTTCCAATATACGGATAGTGTAATAGCAGGCGGTGTCCAACTCATCGAGCAATAACAGGACGTACGCCAATGCCAACCGCCCTTCCGCTTTGGTCTCTGCTTCCAGTTCATTAAAAGTAAGTGCCCGCTCTAAAGTCATCTTGGCGCGTCTGAGCAAACGGACGTGGGTATCATTGCTGCCTTGCCACTCCTTTTGATGCAAAGTGCCGTTTTTCTCATCAATATCTCGTTTTTCGGAGGCTTCCATCGCTTGTGCGATGCGGAAATTGCCCAAGGCTACTAAAGCAGAGCCGACGCAGGGAGCGTTGCGCATGGCTCGACCAATTGTCAAGGCTCGGAGTATACATGCTTGGGCCTCGGAAAGCTTGCCTTGAATTTGGCAGACTGTTGCTAATCCAACATTAAACAAGCTAACGTATGTCTGGTCGTTGATTTGCTCGGCAAGAGAGAGACTTTGCCTAAAGCATGTCTCAGCTTCTTCTAGATTGCCAAGACGTATTGCTAATTCTCCTAGATTGTAATAGTCTACAGACATTAATGGAACATCACCAATCTGTTCGGCAAGACTGAGTGAGCGGCGCAAGTTGGCCTGCGCCAATCCGTGTTCTGCTTTTTTCAAATAGAGGTCGCTCAGGTTACAGCAGACATTGGCAATCTCTCTTTGGCGATTGTACTGTTCAAATATGGTCAGTGCAGTTTGCAGGTGGTCTAGGGATACCCTTTGTTCGCCAACTGAATTGGCGATTAGACCAAGCAATGTATGAGCACGCCCGAGATTGACCGGATCACCTGCAAGCGAACGTCTTGTACCTGTAAGGCGTAAAGCACCTCCTTCTTGGATATTCTGCTGCTTGAACGAGCCTTTGAATAACTCTAATGCTTCAAGTGCAAATTTATAAGCCGAGTCATAGTTTCCCTCTCTCCAATCTATATAACCTTCTTGAAAGTGCAATATAGCCCACGCAGCTCCTCCCACTATTCCCGCATCATTCAGCACCTTTTCCCCACGTTCGCAACACTTTTGGGCCTGTTCACTATCCGATAAGTCATACCATGTCAAGGCAATTTCGCGCCATAATAAAGCATCGATCTGAGCTTCATATCGATACTCATCGTCTGTAGCATAGGTATGCTGGTAACTTCTGACTTCAAGAACGCGCTCATAAAAGTGGCGCGCCTCTTCGTCGTTTCCCTGCACTCTGGTACATTCGCCTAATCTCTCTAAGAAATAGGCCAACCGTGATCGTTCGTCCTGGCTTGCGTTGACAAGAAATGGCCCAATGTGTTCATCCAACTGGCCGACGGCGATGCGGTAGAAGCCCTCAGCTTCAGGATAGGCAGAGAGGTTATAGGCGCGGTTGCCCGCCAGTTCGGCATAGTGAACGACTTGCAGCGGTTCGCCGTCGCCCGCTACCAGGTGGTTAGTGATCATGGCTGCCCCTTCCTCTTCGCGTCCCGCGTAGTCGCGTTGAAGCACTTCGGCGGCACGGCGGTGCAGGCGCGCGCGCCTAGTGGCTGAGAGCTGGTCGTAAAGGTGGTTCACCAGCAACTGATGCCAAAAGGTATAGGTGATGTGGGTCCTGGTCCCCTCTTCGCTAAGTATGTTTCCGCGCAGGGCTTCCTCAAGCAAGGTGAGCACTCGCTCCTCCTCTAGACTGGTCAGGTTACTGGCCTCAAGCATGCTGATCTGCTGAAATGAGAAGGAATTCCCCAGAACAGCCGCCTTGCCCAGCAACTGCTGACAGTCATGGCTGAGCATCCCGAGACGCAGATCGAGGACGGCAGTGATGGTTGCGGGCAAGGTCTGAGCCAGGGGTTCCTCGGCAGAGGCCACCCGTGCTAACTCTTCGGCGAAGAAGGGATTGCCTGCCGCCTGACGTTGAATGCGTTGCACCAATGGCTTGGGTCGATGGGACAACAAGGTGCCCATGTGGGTATCGGCGAGCGGAGGGACGGTAAGCATGGCGATGATCTGTTCTCGTTGGAGCGTAGTGAGCAACAAGCGCAAGGGGTGAGTGGCGAGTACTTCGCTCTCACGGTACGTCCCCAGCAGCAGGATGGGATAGCTATGTAGCCGACGAGCAAGATAGGCGAGCAGCTGCTGACTGCTTGTATCGGCCCAGTGCAGATCATCGAGCACCAGGAGCAAGGGAGTGCGTCTGCTGAACGCTCCGAGCACGGCTAGCACGGCCTCCCAGAGCCGCAATTGCCCCTGTTCCGGTACGACTGCGGAGACGGCGGCATCCTGTGGCAGCATCTCAGCAAGTTCGGGCAGTAGAGTGCTCAGCGGCTGGTAGAGGCGAGGATGTTGGCCCATCTCCTGGTAGGGGAAGACGCCCTGGTTCATTGCCTGGCGCACTACCTCGATCCACAACCGATAGGGCAAGGGGATCTCCTGAGCGTAGCTCTGACTCCAGAGGACGGTCCATCCACGATTCTGCGTCTCACGCCCGACTTCTTCAGCGAGACGGGTTTTGCCAATCCCAGCATCCCCGTGCAATACAATGAAGAGTGAGCGAGACGGTCGGTGTTCTGAGAGGTGAAGCGTCGCGTGATCGGCAACCAGAGCATTTCCGCACTGCTCAGTCTCGAAGAGGAAGTGGCGCAAGACCCCTCGCTCGCGGTCGCGACCTAAGAGTGGATGCTGGTGACTGCGACCGATGTGCGACGAAATGCCAACCAGTGAGGTTTGCGCTGGCACGGAACTACCCTCCTGATTCGTCCCCGCTGACAGGATGACCTGTTGTGTGTCGTCTGTCCGTGTGTTCCCAAAGGCACATGGTGGGCGTTCACGAGGGGGAAGCTTCTTTGGTGTGCCTATGTCTGGTGGAGGTGTCAAGGGTTGATTGGTCAGGCGACGATAGAGGGCTTCATAACCCTCTTCAGTCATGGGTCGGTAGTAGGCAACGCCCCGAAAGGGTACAGGGATGTCCGAAGCGCTCCCTCCTTCCAGTAAGATCGGGAGAAAGCGTTTATTGATCGTTGCATCCTGGTAGAAGTGTTGGTAGACGAGATTGCTTTCCCAGTTCACGCCATGCCCTACCCCAGGTTCCTCTTCTCCCATCACACGCCGATAATAGGTGGGGGTACAGATCATCAGTACGAAGTCGGTATCGCGTATCTGCCGATCCATCCACAGAGGCCAGCCTTCATCAGGTGAACCGAGGAGGTACTGATCAAGGATGCTGTCAATGCCATCCTGGCGCAGACGATCGGCAAGTGCCAGCACACGATCGGCGTGTCCCAGGGAGTCGTGGCTATAGCTGATAAACACTCTGAGAGGAGACGCCTCACTTCTCATCGTGACGTGACCTCCTACTGCTTCCTCGCTCGCGCTCTCATTTGCGGGTTCTGTGGCTATCATAGCACAGAACAGCTTTGTTCGCTATACTATTTGAGCAGGATGTTTCTTTCACTCGTATTGAGAGAGGTGATGGTGCTTCATTCCAGGCTTGAGCTACCGGGGCTTCTCTAGAACTTTTGTGATGGTGCTATGGGTTTCAAATGGCAAGCTATTTGATGATAGTGCCAAAGGGAAAGAAAAAATACCCTAGCTTAAAGTATTGGGTAACATAAGCTAGGGTGTCTTCTTGCTACTTAGGCCGCACCCATAGGCGGGGGAACTGGCTCTCCCGATTTCTGTGCATCCTCAATCCAAAGTTCGATCACTTCAAGAGCGTTCTTAACTGCCTCTGTATATGTTCTCCCATGTGTGTCTTGCATCCAGGAAGTTCAGGGACAGTAACGACATAGATGTTATCCCTTGAGTCCCATTGGATGACCATTGAATAGTGTTTGGGGTTCATAGGTCTTTACATACCTTTCTTAAAGCGTCTCGAACATCATCACTGATATTGTTGTGCGTCATCTCCATCTTTACCAGAGAGAGTTACGCGAATTGCCGAGACTGCAGGATGTCTCCATACTGTATGACTTCCCTTAACGGATAAATCTACTTAGACTCAGCTATTATCCCCTCATGCTTGGGTCATTTCTCGTGGATTGTAAGTAGTATCACCAGGATCGTATATAACATCTCTTTGATTCGGATGTCAATGACACATGACACTTAAAGGTATGTACTGCCCTCATTAGATTGGGTCACTACAGGAGTCGAACTATCCTCTACGGTCCTTGTATATCGAAATATCGCGCTCAATCCTCAGTAATTTCAGGGTAGCACGGCTTGCTTCAAATATCTTATAAGCCTCTTGCAAGTAGCTTAGCCCTTGTTGATATCTATTTTTCTCGGCACTTCTGTATTCCATTAAAGCAACACCGTAATCATACAAGGTATTGGCATATTCCAGGCGTATCTCACTCTTACTCAATACTTGTACCGCCTGTTCGAAATAGTACTCAGCTTGTTCTTGTTGTCCTTGTCTAGCAAGAATTCTTCCAAGAAGTCGCTGACAGCGTGCACGTCCTCAGATAAGCTCGTATTGGTTTGCTTCTTCCAGTGTTCGTGTAACAAAGTCTTTCGCAGTCTCTAGATCTCCCAGCATTAGTATGACTTCTACCAATGCCAATTGAGCTTCAATTTTGGTTTCTGCTTCGAGTTCCTCCTGCAAAACAAGAACACGTTCTAACGTCGCTTTAGCCCGCAAGAGAAAATGGATGTCAGCTACCTCGAGATCCTGCCTACCAGTATGAAGCCATCCACTATCTTTCTGCTCTCTATTATGCCCGATAGTATGCTCAACTGCTTGTGCGATGCGTAGACTACCTAAGGCCACCAAAGAGAGACTGATACAAGGTGGATTGCGAATGGCGCGCCCAATTGTTAAAGCACGATACACCGAATCTTTTGACTCAGTAAATTTGCCCTGATCTTTATACACCGTTGCTAAGTAGGCACAAAACAAACTAACGTAAACCTGATCGTTAATTTGCTCCGCCAGTATAATGCCTTTTTTGAACCATTCTTCTGCCTCTAAGAGGCTACCAGAACGGAATGCCAGCACTCCAAGATTACAAAAGACTACAGCCTTGAGAGGTATATCACCTACACGATTTGCAAGGTGGAGTGATCGACGAAAAGAAGCTTGTGCTTCCTGATGTTCTGCCTTCCGTAAGTGAATATCTCCTATGTTACAACTAACATTAGCTATCTCCCTTTGGCGGTCATATTGCTCAAACAGTGCCAAAGACGTATCTAGATAGACAAGAGCCTCAGTTGGCTTCCCAATAGTAGCAACAATAGCAGCGAGCAATGTATGTGCCCGCCCAAGATTGACTGGATCACCTGCAATCGAACGTTTTGTACCCGTAAGACGTAAAGCACTACCTTCTTGGAAATTCTGCTGTTCGAATAGGCCTTTGAATAACTCCAATGCTTCAAGCGCAAAGCCATAGGCCGAGTCATAGTTTCCCTCTCTCCAATTAATGTAACCTTGTTGAAAACGTAAAATAGCCCATGCAGACCCTCCCTTTACTCCAGCTTCACGCAACACCTGTTCTCCACGCTCACAACACGCTTGAGCCTGTTCACTATCCCATGAGTCATACCACGTCAAAGCAATCTCGCGCCATAATAAGGCATCGATCTGAGCTTCAAATCGATACTCATCGTCTGTGGCAAAGGTGCGTTGGTAACTTCTGACCTCCAGAACGCGCTCGTAAAGGTGGCGCGCCTCTTCATATTTCCCCTGGACCCTGGTACATTCGCCTAATCTTTCCAGAAAATAGGCTAATCGCGTTCGTTCGTCCTGGCTGGCGTTGCTAAGAGATAACCCTATGTGTTCATCCAACTGGCTGACGGCAATGCGGTAGAAGCCTTCAGCCTCAGGATAAGCGGAGAGGTTATAAGCACGGTCACCTGCCAGTTCAGCATAGTGAACGACCTGCAGTGGATCTGCTCCCCCCGCAACGAGGTGGTGAGTGATGACGGCTGCCCCTTCCTCTTCGCGTCCCTCGTAGACGCGTTGCAGAACTTCGGCGGCACGGCGGTGCAGGCGCGCGCGCCTGGCGGCTGAGAACTGGTCGTAGAGGTGGCTGACCAGCAGGGGGTGCCAGAATTGGTAGGTGATTCGAGTGCCGGTTCCTTCTTCGGTGAGCACACCGGCCTGGATGGCCTCTTCGAGCAGGTCAAGGATAGTATCTTCATCGGCTCTGGCGTTGATGCCTGTTTCCATCTGTTCAATGACGTGGAAGGTGAAAGAGCCGCCAAGCACAGCAGCGTTGCTTAACAGCCTTTGACAGAGACTGCTCAGCCTGCTCATGCGCAGTTCGAGCACGGCTGAGATGGTGTCGGGCAGGGTTAACTCACCATCAGTCAATCCGTTGGTGTTGGGCTGGTCCGGTGCGCCGACCTGCGTACCAGGTGCACTCTCGACGGTGCGGGCCAGTTCTTCGGCGAAGAAGGGGTTCCCTGCCGCTTTGCTCTGGATAAATTGCACCATCGTTCCCGGCAGGTGAGCGACCAGCGAGGCGATCTGCTCGTCGCTGAGGGGTTGGATGGGAATGCTCAGGATAACCTGTTCGCGCTGCAGGTCGGTCAGCAGTGGACGCAAAGGATTACTGGCGGGAAGCTCGTTATCACGGTATGTTCCCACCATGACAATTGAGTGCCCGTGCATTCGGCGCACAAGATAGGCAAACAGTTCACTACTACTGGCGTCAGCCCAGTGGAAGTCGTCCAGCACGAGCAGCAGCGGCGTGCGCTCGCTGATGGTACTGAGCAGTTTGAGCGTGGCCTCCCATAGGCGTAGTTGCTCCTGTTCTGGAGACTGAGGCGATGGATAGACTACCTCGGGGAACAGGTCGTGCAGTTCTGGCAGCAATGTACTCAGGGGTTGATAGACGAGCCGCTGCTTAGTAATCTCTTGTCGCTGCCAGAGGCCGTGCGCCAATGCGTTGCGCAGCACCTCGGTCCACTGCCGATAAGGCACGCTGCTCTCTTGCGCATAGACTCTACTCCATGCTACGGCCCAACCGCGCTTCAGGGCCTCCTGGCTCAGCTCTTCGGCCAATCTTGTCTTACCTATGCCTGCCTCGCCTACCAGCAGTAAACATTGCGGATGGTGCTGCGTATCCAACGACGGGGAAAAGACTTTCTTGTGACCTGCATGTGCCCGTGTTCCCTGTTCGCTCGCCAGCAACACCTGGTACATAGTCTCGAGTTCCTGGTCACGCCCAATCAACGGCGTCTGGTGACTGCGCCCAATCTGCACTTTGTAGCCCTGCCTGGGCGTGATAGAGACGTCACGCTCCGCTGCTGAAGCAACTTCCGCCACTGGACGGAGTTGTGGAGGAATGGGGGGAAATT
>VBHI01000117.1 GCA_005881495.1 Chloroflexota bacterium | reverse complement strand
TCAACCTTCCTTGTCAAAAGCGTCAAGAGTTTGCCGAGCGCCGCATCGGAGAAGGAGCGGGATAAGCGCCGGTTCTTGAGCAACCCTTTGAGGTTGAGGTCTTCAATGCCCACGATCCCGTAGCAGTTCGCAATCCTCGTGCTCAGTTTGTGAAGCACATCGTCGCGCATGCAGGCGATGCGATAGTGGAGCTGTGCGACCTGACGACGGGCTTTCTCACGGTTCTTTGATCCCAGTTTCCTTCGATGGAGGCGCTTATTGGCCTGACGAAGCTTGCCCAGGGCCGTTTTGAGGAATGCTTGGTTCTCGTATCCCTCGCCGGTACTTAAGGTTGCCAGCCGGTTCAGACCAACATCGATGCCAACTGCGGCTTTCCTCTGATCTTCCGGCGCGTTGGACACTTCGACGGTGATGCTGATGAACCACCAATCTGCCGTTTTGGTCATCCGTGCCCCTCTCACTTTCCCTGGGAAGCGGAGGTGCTCTGCCATGTTGACCCATCCGAGCTTGGGGACCCAGACGCGATGATCGCCTAACTCGAATTGATCGTTGGCAAGGTAAAATGACGGTTTTGAGCGTTTTTTGCTCTTGAACTTGGGACGGCGAGCCTTTCCTTCAAAGAAGGCCGTAAACGCTTTTCCCAGGTCCAGAAAGGGCTGATCAGAGGCATTCTTGGTCACCTCCCAGGTCCAGGGGAATTGTTCCCGCCTGATCTCATTGAACTGCTTCTTGAGCTTTAACGCCGTCGGTTTCTCACCTGCTTCATACTGCCGATTCCACTCCGCCAGTGCCCAGTTCCACCCAAATCTTGCTGTTCCCGCAGCTTTGGCAAAGTACACTGCTTGCTCAGGTGTGGGATTCAATCTGATCTTGTGCGCCTTGATCATCGCTTCTCTTCCTTTCCCAGAGCTGCTGCTCGGATGGCGTTTTTGTGCGAGCCTAACCCATGAAGCCGAGCTGAAAAAACGGTCACAATGGCGATGAGGTCCCATACCAATTCTTCTCCTGGCGAGAAGGCTTCGCCATTCATGACCGTAATGGCTGTTCCATGCCGCTCGCAGAAAGCTTCAAACCAGTCATAGCCAAAGCGCACAAACCGATCCTGGGAAGCAATGATCAGACGGTGAACCTGACCGAGTTCTATTTGCTCAACCACCTCATTGAAGCCTTTTCGTTGGTAGTTGAGCGCCGAACCAATATCTTCTATCCACTGGTCTACTTTGATGTCATGTTCCTGGCAGTAGGCACGAAGCGCTTCTTTCTGGATGACAAGGTCTTTCTTCTGAGAGGGGGAGGACACGCGAACATACGCAAGCACTTTCCCGTGCTCGGAGGAGATCAACCCACGATACTGCAAATATTGCTCATGGGTGTAGTAGCGCCGATTCGTGGGGCTACGGAAGGCAGGCAGAATCCCCTTGCGGTCCCATTTCTGCAAGGTATTGACGGACTTTCCAATCAGTTTCCCAAATTGTTTCGGCGAATATGTATGCTCCATGCATATATTTTACCATGTCATCATCTCTTTTTCAATACTGTTAAGAACTCTTTCCCAATGGACGATTTGTTCCGCGTTGGACGGGGCTTCTCGCGCTTGGCTGGACACTGTGGAGCCTCATCCGTCCCTTTTTCATCCAGACTACCCCATTCTCATTAGATCATTTCGAGATCGTAGTGATGGTGAGCTTGTTCGCGGTAGGAGCTTTGGCCCAACTGTACCGGTACAAGTATGTCTCAACCCCGGGGCAGCAACAGCAGACCAAATGGGTCGTATTCAGCCTGGGGATACTGGTGCTCGGAGGGGTGGTCTACGTCCTGATTCATCTCCTCTTCTCGCCACTTAACCAGCCTGGCCTGGCTCATATACTCGGTAATGTGGTCAGCGTTCCAGTCTGCCTGACTCTGCCCGGACTACTCGTCGCACTGACCCTTGGAATAGCAATCTTGCGCTACCAACTGTGGGATATCGATCTACTCATCAATCGTACACTGGTCTACGGCACTCTTACGGCGACGCTGGCGCTCCTCTACCTGGGGCTTGTAATGCTCTTACATGCGGCCTTTGTTATCCTTACGAGCCAGCATCAGTCCGAACCTGTGGTCGTGGTCTCGACGCTGGTCATTGCAGTCTCTTTCCACCCCTTGCGGCGACACATCCAGGTAATTATTGACCGGCGCTTTTACCGCCACAAGTATGACGCGACTCGCACCATAACCGCTTTCAGCGAGACGCTGCGCAGGGAAGTTGACCTGGATCAACTCAACGAACATTTGTTGGCAGTGATCCAGGAAACGATGCAGCCCTCCCGAGTCTTCCTATGGGTGCATACACCCATCTTGCCGAAGGATAGTAAAACTCGAATCCTACCGGAACTCAGCAATCCGATCTGAACGTAGAAAGGAGAGAGCATGCCAGAATTCTTCAAATTGTTGCAACAATCCGGACAGACCGTGTAATATGATACATACAATGGTTTGTGCCACACCATCCAACCATGCGGTCCATATCAATGCGGACACCAGGCGGCAAATCCAGGCAAAAACCAATCGTACAGTGAGGAAAAAGCGTAGTGATGTCTAGACGAGATGCATATGATGCAATTGTAGTTGGTTCTGGACCCAATGGTCTCGCCGCAGCGATCACTTTAGCTCAGACTGGTCGGTCAGTGGTCGTATTCGAAGCCAGAGATACTATTGGTGGGGGTTCCCGTTCGATGGAGCTCACGCTCCCGGGCTTCATACACGATGTCTGCTCGGCCATACACCCCCTTGGGCTTGGCTCTCCGTTCTTCCGCACTCTGCCTCTTGAGCAGTACGGCCTGCATTGGATTCACCCTTCGGCCCCCCTGGCCCATCCCCTCGACGATGGTCCGGCCGTCCTCCTCGAGCGTTCAGTGGAGGAGACGGGTGCGGGACTTGGGCGCGATGCGGAGGCATATCAAAAGCTCATGGCACCACTCGTTGCCGACTGGGATACCCTCGCAGACGCCTTCCTCGGCCCACTCCGACTGCAATCGATGTCTCATCCCTTCGTGCTCGTCCGTTTCGGCTTGAAGGCCATTCGTTCGCCCCAAGGACTTGCGCAAAGCGCGTTTCAGGAAGAGCGTGCTCGTGCGCTTTTCGCCGGGTTGAGTGCGCACTCTATGCTGCGTCTTCATCAGTCGCCAGGCGCGGCATTTGGTCTGACCCTGGGCATCCTTGGACATACCGTTGGGTGGCCAATGCCGCTTGGAGGCTCGCAGAAGTTCGCTGACGCACTAGGAGCTTACCTTCGCTCGCTGGGAGGTGAAATCGTCACCGGCGTTGAGGTCAAGTCCATTGATGCTCTGCCCTCTGCCCGCGCTGTTTTGTTTGATGTAACCCCCCGCCAGTTGCTGCGTATCGCAGGTCAGCGTTTGCCGGGTGGATATCAACGTCGTCTCAGGCGCTACCGTTACGGTCCAGGGGTGTTCAAGGTCGATTACGCCCTTGATGGTCCGGTCCCATGGAAATCCGTGGAATGTAGCCGCGCTGGAACGGTCCATGTTGGTGGCACGCTGGCGGAGATTGCTGCCGCAGAGCACGCGGTATGGCGAGGAGAGCCTCCCGAAAATCCTTTTGTGCTCGTTGCCCAGCAAAGTCTGTTCGATTCCACGCGGGCACCAGAGGGGAAACATACGCTCTGGACATACTGCCACGTTCCTAATGGCTCATCGTTCGATATGACAGAGCGTATTGAGTCCCAGATTGAACGCTTCGCACCTGGCTTTCGCGACCGCATCCTGGCGCGTCACGTCACCACCCCTATAGAACTTGAGCGATACAATGCCAATTACATTGGGGGTGACATCAATGGCGGAGTCCAGGACTTCTGGCAGCTCTTCACACGCCCCACAATCCGCCTCGTACCGTATTCGACACCAGCGCGGGAAATCTATTTCTGCTCGTCTTCCACGCCTCCTGGCGGGGGAGTGCACGGTATGTGCGGCTACTTTGCTGCCCAGGCGGCTTTGCGCCATCTCTTGTGAAATAGTCCTTACAGGGACGTCATAATGCTGTCAAATGTATTCATCTGGATAGCGGAAAATCCGCCAGGGGCCGACAAACCGGCGCTGATATGCATCAGCCGAAGACACAGGTCCAGGATTCCAGAGAGCGAGGGCGGCCCCTTCTTGTCACCCTGAGCGTAGCGAAGGGTCTGTCTGCATGGGCCTCGAGATGCTTCGCTGCGCGCAGCATGACAGCGTTCCCTTGTCACCCTGAGCCGCAGCGAAGGGTCTGGCTGCATGGGCCTCGAGATGCTTCGCGGAGTTGACACTGAGCGGAGCGAATGTGCTCAGCATGACCGTGCTGTGACCCATACAGATTCCTGGACCAATTTGTTACATTGCATAATAGGCCCCTACGGTTAGCCAGATGATTTTGTTAAAAGTCCTGATCGGGTTCCTACTTTATCTGGCAAAGGCAGAGCTTGCACCTTCTACTTAGAAACTCAGTAGCGCAATCGCGGCACTTGATGCTGGTAGGTTTTGTCACCAAGTTGCTTGAGTATGAAGTCCGCGACATCTGCTCGTGAGATCTTCGCTTTCGGCCCAATAATGTGCGGTACGCCGACTTTGTATCTCCCTGTTTTTGGACCATTCGTCAACTGTGCAGGCCGCACGATCACCCAATCGAGATTGCTCTGCTGGACGAATTGTTCCTGGCGTATCTTGTCTGCAAACATGGCTTTCACCTTTGGGAAGAATGGCAAGATCGGTACTATCCAGGGAACTTCCTGCCACTCTCCGTCGAGCGCTGCGACCGCAAAGGCCGACTGACAGATGAAGAGTTTTACGCCATGTTTCTGCATAGCATCGATAATATTTTTTGTTCCGATCGAGCAGACCGGTTTCGTTACTTGCGGTCCCACGCCAAGCACACAAACCGCCGCATCCTGGCCTACAACTGCTGCCTCAACCTGGTCAGCATCGAAAATGTCGCCTTGTACGAGGGTGAGCATAGGATGCTTGATAGTAAGAGCTGATGGATTACGATCGAAAGCCGTTACCTTATGTCCCTGTGCCAGTGCTTGCTCAACCACGTCCCGACCGGTGCCACCAGCGGCACCGAAAATCACGATTTTCATAATGTTATATCCTCTTTATCTGACCTTCGGCAGCGCAGGAACCCGATTTATCACGTCCCACGTGGGGCAGGGTGGGGCACCACTGCTGCCGCCGGATCATTTATCTTTTCACACCATTCTCATCAGAAGCGTGCTAGGAATGTGCTTCAAGCAATACCCGCGTCTCGGGGAGAGGAGCAGTCCTGAAAACGGACGGAACATCTCCTGCTGCCATCAAAGTGCCTGTCTTGCTGCTGAGCACACGTTGCACAGCTGACTTTGAAGCGATTGTGTGTGTTCTCTCAGCCGCCGGGAGCATATGGGCTCCCCTTAAAGAGATGATGATATACCAGACGCCGGCAATGATCGCGATCAATCCTAACCCGCCACTCCAGCTACCTGCATAGGCATCTTGTAGTATCATGGCGGTCACACCAAGGAAACAGTACGTGACACCGGTAATCATGCCGAGTGCTTCCCAGCCTGGCCTCCTGGTGGCCGAGAGCACACCTGCCAGGACAAGCAGCGCCATGAGTAAGACAGAGCCAATCCAGTGCAGGGCCAGCGCATGAGCATCACCTTCAGACATGCCTATAATCTGCCACTGAAGCTCTCGCCAGGCAATCGGAGCCAGAAAAAAGGCGAGCAGGAGACTGAACCAGAGAAGTGACAGACTGATTGGGCCTTGTCGTGAGAAGCTCAGTAGCGCGCGGAATCTGGGAAAGGCTGCAATAAACAAAACCATAATAATAAGTAGCGCACCTGCCTTTATCTCAAAGGGCATGATACCGATAGCACAGAGAACCATACTGATTACAAAGAACTGCGCCAGCAGCGGCTTGTCTTGTGGCCTGTGCATAAGCGAGAGTAGTGTCCCTCCCAGGAGGATACCCAGTAAGGCTACCAACTCCGCGATATGCCAGAGATGAACACTCTCAGCAGGGGCTCTGAGCACCCAGGCCTGGATGTATTCAGCACCCGCCACTGCCACAAACACAAGCGTGATGAGTGCGGCGACGAACCTGAAGATCAGTAGCCGCCAGTTTCTGCTACTAACTTGTTGTGTTTTTGTAGCAAACATGTTGTACGCTCCTTCTATAGTGGCACCACAGTGCCGTCTCGTATTTTCAATTATTGATTTCTTGCAGATTGCAACCAGGCTAGAAGTGCTTGCATCGGTGCGATCTGTCTTTCAATAAGCGTTTGTTTTGTTGTTCTGATAACATGTTCTATTATCTGGAACAATCCGAGTATAAACTTAGGAGCGTTTCTTAACCGTTTCATCAAGCGTTTCTTGAATCTGAAACCTTTATCGCATAGCCCATAAACAAATTTGATGTGCCCTTCCTTTTGGTGAGTTTTATCTGGGATGCCGCTGCCTTGAAGGACTGTTTGCCCTGTTTCAGTTTAAGGAGTAGATTGATGAGTGTAATAGGGTTGATGTTGGGAGCTAACCCGACTATTTCTTTCTGGTCGAGCCTATACCGTTCCATGAGTGCTTGCAGCTCTCGCGGTTTGATAAACATGTTCCAATCGTGGAGGTTGGGCGGCATAACACTCGTCGCCTTCCATTCCTGGAGCAGTTTGATGGTGACAATCTTACTCATGAAGGTACGATTAATGGTGTCGTAGAAAAAGATGCCACCTTCCTTGAGTACACGAGCAATCTCTGAGATGACCATCTCGAGGTCCTTCACATGCTCCAATACATCACAGCAGTACACAATGTCAAAGGATACGTCAGCAAAGGGAAGGCTTTCGCCAAAACCTGTGCGGTAGTCAATCGTAAGACCCTCCTGTTGTGCGTGGTCTCGTGCGACGACTAGCGAGGGTTCCGACGGATCGACACCTGTCACGCAACAGCCAAGCCGGGCAAACTCCTCTGCCAACAGTCCTCCACCACAGCCAACGTCAAGCGTCTGTTTGCCGCGGGGGTCGATCTTAAGCTGTTCCAGGAGTACCGCCCGAAAGTAGCCAAAGCGACCAGGGTTGATCACCGTGCGCAACATGCAGAGCGTCTCGTTCTCGTCCCACCATGTCGAGGCAAGGCGGTCGTACAGTTCATTATCAACTGGCATAATACTTCCTTCTGCCCTATTTCAGGCAATGAGGGCCGAGGCTTCCCACGACCGGTTGGAACGTGATCAGAGTGACGGTCCCTATCATAATGATTGTACATCAACCTTGTTGGAAGTGTAGCGTATCCGGCGTTTCCGAAACGTTTCAGAAACGCTGGATTCACTATGATATCATTAAGTTCAGGACAAACAGGAGGTAATGCTGTATGCAAACAAAAGCTATCATTATTGGCGGAGGCATCGGTGGGCTTACGGCAGCCATAGCCTTACAGCGAGTGGGTATCGACGTCACTGTGCTCGAACAAGCCGAAGAACTGCGAGAGGTAGGGTCCGGTTTGCCGCTTTTTATAAATGCGTTGAGAGCATTACAAAAGCTTGATTTAGCCGAGGAACTTGAGTCAATAGGTAAATCAGTATCTTCCGGGACTATCAGCACCTGGAAAGGCGACATACTGGCTGATTTGAGAACCGACGAACTCCTCAAAAGGCTGGGAGCTGGGAGCTACATGTATAGGCGTTACGCAAGATCAAACACAGGTGTGCGCTCGCCTGGTGGACGGGCGGGAGGTACGAGGTGATGTATTGATTGGCGCAGATGGCCTCCACTCCCTCACCCGGGCACAGTTGTTCAGTGCAAAAAAGCCGAAATACGTCGGGTACGCATGCTGGCGCGGCATTGCAGACATCGATATCACAGGGCTGGAGACCTGGGCATGGGGCAAGGGTTACCAATTCGGCATGACCCCCATGACCAATGGGCGGACATTCTGGTTCGCTCAACGCTACGTCCCCGAGGGCGCTCAGGATAAGCCTTGCGGGAGGAAGGGTGAATTGCTCGAACTGTTCCATGATTGGCATGACCCAATTCCGAGGGTTATCCAGGCAACAGAAGAGGCACACATACTGCGCAACGATGTCTATGAGCATAAGCATTTACGCCATTGGAGTCGCGGGCGTGTAACGCTGCTCGGCGATGCGGCCCATGCCATGACGCCGAATTTTGGTCAGGGAGGGTGTCAAGCTATTGAGGATGGCGTGGTGCTGGCAAGCTGCCTCGAAGTAGAAAGGGATGTCGTTACTGCCCTCAAGCTCTATGAAACGCGACGGGTCAAACGGGCAAATAGCAGGACTCATGGGCCGGGTTGTGCAGTGGAAGAATCCCCTGGCGTCCGGTGCTCGAAATGCGATATTGAAGCGCGTTCCTATAAACCTGCTGTTAAATCTGCCCCTGTGGATACTCGATTACGAAGCGTAAAAGGCGCGGCTTCTGGAGATGGATACCGCGCCTTTCGCATTGCCTTCCCCAAAGAATTATCCACAAACCGACTTCTCTTTCTCATTTAGAATCACCATCCCTATCCCCTACTACTCGCGTGATAATCTCCAAACCCTCCGATACAGATAGGAAAGAATGGTGTTGATGTTTTTTAATCCTCTTTTAATAGCATATTAATAGCATATGGAACATAATTCGTGTACACTTACTCTGTCACCCGTTTTGCATGCTTAAATGTACGCTGGTAGGAGGAAGATGGTATGGACATAGGAACTGTACTTATTGCCGTATCAGTCTCGACTCTTGTCATCATTATCTGTTTGGTTCTCCTCATCAGGAGTCGAGGAGCGAGGCGCTTCAACAAGAGTGTTGTTGCCACCATCACGCAGATCAAGGTAGAAGCATCTACGATGAGCAACTGGTGGGTTGTGATAGCGCAATGGTCAGATACGCAGAGCGGACAGACACTCATCTTTCGTAGCCCCCACCTCAAGTATCCTCCAAAACATCACGTTGGGGAGGGCATAACGGTGAAATTTAACGCTTCCAAGCCAAAGCACTATCATATGGAACTTTGATGGTAGGTTGTTTTGTGCTCCCATAGCGGAGAGTAGTAGCGCATTCGATATCCGCAGCTGGGAGCATAGAAGCCTCCTCTTCACCTTCACATTTTAACTCGTATCCTTGCATCCCTTCCGGTACCCGTTTGAGCAATTAGTTTGATGAGATTTCATATCGCTGCTATAATAGAGGACATCGGAGTAAAGCATTGTACTCCGTTTGAATTCACACTTTAATTAGGTCCAAAGAAAGGGTTTTGCTCTTCATGAGAATATTAGTTACTGGTGGAGCTGGTTTAATTGGATCGCATGTTGTTGATTATTATATAGCGGAAGGTCACGAGGTTGCTGTAGTAGATAATTTATGGGAAGAAGGTGGAGGTAAGGAAGAAAATATCAACCCCAAAGCACATTTCTATCGCATAGATATCACAGATGCAGCGAGTTTGGAACATGTATTCGACGAAGTACGACCAGATGTTGTTAATCACCAAGCCGCACAACACAGTGTAGCTGTTTCAACAAAAAATCCTATACTTGATGCTCATGTGAATATATTGGGTCTAATAAATGTCTTATCCAATTGTACTCGCACTGGTACACGCAAGATTATCTTCGCATCATCCGGTGCAACCTACGGCACTGCTGCACGTTTACCCCTTGACGAAGAGGTGGCACAGTGCCCTGAGTCACCCTATGGCATCACTAAGATGGCTGGTGAACACTACCTACGCTACTGGCAGCAGGCTCATGGCCTGGCATACACAGCATTTCGTTATGCGAATGTGTATGGCCCCCGCCAGGACCCCAACGGCGAGGCAGGTGTCATAGCCATTTTCGCAAAGCGTTTTCTTGCTCACAAGCCCATCCGTATTGACTGGGACGGTGAACAACAGAGAGATTACGTTTACGTAGGAGATATAGCGCGAGCTCATGTGCTCGCGCTTGATAAGGCTGATAACGAGATATTGTGCATGGGTACTGGGAAAGGTACTTCTGTTAATGAACTGTACCGAGCATTAGCAAAAATCACAGGGCACAAACCAGAGATTGTGCGAGCGCCCAAACGACACGGTGATCTCTATATGGCCTACTTCGATTGCAGTAAGGCGGCCCGCATCCTTGGATGGAAAGCGGCAGTAAGCCTGGAAGAGGGAATTCGCGCAACAGTCGAGTACTTCAAAAAGGCTGAATAAACGGTAGCTTATCCTTTGCAGGTACAGCCACACTAACTGGTGAAAGAGGGGGAAAGGCTTGAAAAATGCGACGGTCCAGAGCATGCTGTGTCTATGCAAAACAACACATCAGAGCCGATGGAACCGTCGGAACAATTTTGCCCGAATCCGACGTGTTGCGCAAGAGGTCAAAAGGGACAGGGGGGAGTGGTTCACATGAGAATGGCTGCCCGTTCAAGGTTGTAGCGATGGAGAAAGAGGTTCAGACAAGCATCATGCATGAACAGGGATTGAGAGAAAGAGAGCGTTTTTCGAACAAAACGAGCTAAACGTTGTCGCAGCGTGTTATTCCAGCACTCTACATGAGCCGTTTCTCCTGGTTCCTTCCCGACCGCCGTATGCTGCTTTTCTGGAAGCACCGCCTGACAAGCAGTCCAAAAATCGGGGTAGCACTGTCCGGTACGGTATGCTTGAGGAATGGCTTCCCGCAAACGGCGGCAGGTTTTTTCACTTCGATCTCCCGACTCGCGTACGCCACCACTTGACGCGTCTTTCTGCATAAAGCTATCCATATCCAGGCTTGATTCGTCTTCCTCAGCACAAACGACCACCGTTCATCCCATTCCAGTACCCTCGCCTCTGCATCGTTCGCATCAGCAGGGATCAGCGTTTCGCGGAAGCGCTGGCAGCTTTGTGGCTTTTTTTTATCCACGCCATCACTGAGGTACGTGATACCCCAAAGGTCCGTTCTCACCCTCGTAGGCTACTTCGCTCTTCATAGGCTCTCAGTATCTCTTCTCGGCGTTCTTCTGAGTAGGCATGTGGCGTCGGATTTTCACGGCTTTGCCTCTTACATGCTCTGCAACGACATTTCTGCTTTCCATTGGGGGCTTGCCCGTTACGCCTCAAGTCTTCGCTTCCGCAATGCGGGCAATGAACTGTGACTGTTACCATGAGCTATTCCACCTCTCACATGATTTTTCCTCTTCCTTTATCACAGCATTCCCTTTTTGA
Source organism: Chloroflexota bacterium (assembly GCA_005881495.1). The sequence goes on along the minus strand of VBHI01000117.1, from coordinate 1,742 downwards.
CCACTACCATGTAGCTGTACCGAGAGCCGCAACTGACCTCATCCTCCTGAGAACATTCCTCACCAGAAAGTTCGGCGTGACCACAGAACAGCTCACCTATTCTTGGCAGACAGAAGTTTTCAGGAGAAGACTAGCTAAGTGGTTATGTGAAAAGCTTAACCTCTGGCTTAAAGTTATAACCATATCTTTACCGATTTGCTCTTCCAGGTTCTATATATTTCTTCCATAATAAATTAGAAAGTAGTCTATCAGAGCCTTTCGCTTGTTGCGATGTTCAACGTGTCGCTCACGCTCTCTCATCAATTGCATCCTGACGCCGATCCGTTTCACGTGAGTATCGCTGAGTTCCCATTGTGAACTAGCACATTGGTTAGATAACCTGGCAGAAGAGAAAAAAATATGAATAACCTACATGTTACAGATACAAATAATAAGAAATCGTTCCACAGCAATATGAAATTTTTCTCATTGCGAGCGAAATATACAAATAAATATTTCTTCTCTTTCATTTTTATTATAATACTATCTATACCATTATTTATTCCAAATCAGTTTTTACCAAATCTTAAAGCAGCTACTACGTCTACAAGTTTTTCCTTTACAGCAGGGGGGGATATCGGAGGAAATAGTAACACTTCGACAGCACTTGATCTTATTGCACAGTCTGGTAGTCAATTCCATCTAGCTATAGGAGACCTCAGCTACTCAGAGATCGCGCCTGAATCAAACTGGTGTTCGTATGTGAAAAGTCGTGTGAGCAGCACCTTTCCATTTGAACTTCTTTCCGGTAACCATGAAGATGGAGGAGAGGCTCAAGACGGACTGATAGATAATTTTACTCAGTGTCTTCCTAACAGGTTAGGAGGAGTAGGAACGTACGGGAAAGAATACTACTTTGATTATCCTGCCTCTTCCCCGATCGCACGCTTTGTTATGATCTCCCCAAATCTCACTTTTACAAATGGAGGATCGTATTCATACGCAGCTGGAACAACACACTACAACTGGGTGGCAAATACTATTGATAGTGCACGTGCGGCAGGCATCAAGTGGGTGATTGTTGGCATGCATAAAGTCTGTATTAGCATGGGTATCGCGCCTTGTGATATAGGAAATGATCTCTTAAACCTGCTGGTCAGTAAAAAAGTTGATCTTATCTTGCAAGCACATGACCATGATTACCAGAGAAGTAAACAACTCGCTTTAAATGGCCCAACTTGTACTGCTATTCAAGTAGGAACATACAATAGCAATTGTGTCGTCAATGATGGTTCAACAGGAAGTTACACACAAGGTTCGGGACCCGTAGTTGTTATTGTAGGCACTGCTGGAGAAGGACTCCATACTCTTAACCTCTGCGATGGAGATACCGGCTACTTTGCTAAGTGGATGGGGAACAACGTAAACCCAACAAATGGGCTTACTAAGTTTACCGTATCTTCCGATCAATTGACTGTTTCTGCGAATTTTACGGGCTCCACCGCTCCTAATAATTTTACTGATTCTTTTACTATTACCAGTTCGACAGCCACGCCCACGCCTACCCCTACACCACCAACAGGGAGTATTTCGCTTCGAGCAGCAGCTATAGGCAATAATGGCCAGGGAGACTCAACCCTCACCATCGGGCTCCCGGCAGGAACAACCAGCGGTGATGTCATGGTCGCCCATGTGATCGTTCACCCAGCAGGCAATGTGATCACCCCTCCGACAGGCTGGAATCTGGTGCTGCGGCAAGACAG
>VBHI01000116.1 GCA_005881495.1 Chloroflexota bacterium | reverse complement strand
TTGTGCAATCTGCGGAGAAATCCTCATACCTTCCTCAACAAGTACTGCAATACAGTCCGCCGGGTGCCCTCGAGCCTTCAACATGCCCCGCTTTTTCGCCTTTCGAAGTGATGCTGAAGAGACCTTGCCCTTCGCCGAGCTATCCTCGACCTCGTCAGAGACGATAAAACTTGCGCAGAAACCTCAACGATCCGCCAGGGATAGGGCGATACCGCTGGCCGAAATCGCGAACGACTTCTTAGAGGACGAGGTAATAGAAAGTAGCAGACCTGGTGGGAACTGGCATAAAATTGTGGATTCCCGGCCTCGCACGCCCTCAACGTCGCGGACTGCCATACCAGCGCTACGCAGACCTCTGCCTTTGCCTCCAGAGCATTTGCCGGCAGCCACGTCGCCTCGACCGCCGTTGACCAGCCCGCGCCAGCGGCAACCTTCCCTATTTTTCTGGATAAGCATACTGGTACTCTTCGTTGCTCTGGCAGGAAGCCTTCTGGGGGTAGTGCTGAGCCTTGGTCACGGTGCATTGGCACAGAAATCTTCCCATGCGGGCGAGATTACATTACAGGTTACACCTGCTACTGTGGCACTTGGGAACGTGATTGAACTACGCGGCTCTAACTTTAGTCCACACGGGCAGATTGGGCTGACACGCGATAGCAACATACCTATCGCCGATACAGTGGGCAACACGATTATCCAGGCAGATAGTAAAGGTTCCTTCGCCGAAACGGTCATCGTTGAAGCGGAATGGCAGGCTGGTTCGCATCTTATACGCGCAGAAGATGCTAAACTGCATAAAACAGCGGCATTCACTATAGCTGTGACGGGCCATAGCCCTTCCTTGCGTCCTCCACACCTGATACTTTCAAGCAGCGCTATTGATCTTGGCGCTGGTGATCAAGCCACCAATAGTACGAAGACGATCACCTTAACCAACGGCGGCGGTGGACAAATCACCTGGCAGAGTGTGACGACACATTCATGGCTTCTGCTCAGCCCGAAAAGCGGAACCTTTTCCAGCGGACAGCGTATCCAGTTGACGATTGCGGCAAATCGCTCAAACTTGCTGCCAGGCGCCTATGCTGCCGGAATAATTTTCACCTCTAATGCGGGCCAGGAGATACTATCCGCGAAAATGCGAACTACCCAGCTTGAACCTGGACACGAGGCAAGTCTCCAGCTTACACCAGCCGTCCTCTCCTTGACAGGCGTTGATGGGAGTAGCGACCCTCCTGCGCAGGTGCTGACTGTGAGCAACCCGGGTGTGTTGCCACTGCACTGGAGTGCTTCCAGCAGCAGTAATTGGCTTTCAATTACTCCCTGGTCTGGAGATGTAAGCAAAGGTGGCAGCCAATCTGTGCAGGTAGGGGTCAATATAAGTACCCAGTTACCGGGTACTTATACCGGTGTCGTGACCTTTACTGGCAGCGGCCTGGCGCCAACCAGGGACAGTCCGCAAAACGTCTATGTCAGTCTAACCATTGTGCCGAAGTGCGCACTCCAACTCTCTCCAGGAGCTTTGGCATTCTCTGGTGCCTACTTACAGCCTGGACCTGGCGCCAGGGCCATTCGCCTGAATGTCACCCAGGGGTGCAGCACGCCGTTGCATTGGAATGCACTTGTCACAACGAAAACTGGCGGCCACTGGCTCAACATTGGCAGTAATAGTGGTACTACCCCATCTTCTCCGGCGGTAAGCGTGAATGCTACCGGTCTAAAACCAGGCGTTTACAGTGGCTCAATCATTTTTAGTTGTTCGGCGGGTACGCTGACATTGCCCGTATCTTTCACAATAGGGCAGCATACTACGCCGATGATGACGACAACTCCGGCCACGATGGTTTTTAGTGCTACTATTGGTCAGACGGACCCCGCTGAACAGGCCGTTACGATTACGAATTCCGGGGGCGGTACCCTGAGCTGGCAGGTGAGCGCGGCTACGAATTTTGGCGGCGCCTGGCTCTCTGTTGCTCCCGCGAGCGGTATTCTTACTTCACATCAGTCTGCGACGGTGAATGTGTCGGTTATACTCCTCAAAGGACTGACTCCTAATACCTATACAGGCATGGTGACCATTACTGGAACGGACGATTCAGGCCATACCACCCCTGGTAGCCCACAGCTGATCTCTGTAAATTTCGTCGTGCAGGCTCCCTGTAGAATTATAGGCACTCCCAGCGCTCTCAGCTTCACGGGGGTGGTTGGTCAACCTACCCCTCTAACTCAGGCAGTGACGATCAGCGCCAGTGGCACCTGTACTCATACGTTGAACTGGACGGCATCCACAGGCAATACAACATGGTTGACTAGAAGACCTACCTCTGGCACCGTCAGTGTTAACTCTACCTCCGCAACAAATATAGGCATTGTGCTCTCGGGCCTGAGTCCCAACACCTATACAGGCCAGGTAACAATTACAGCAACCGATAGTATTACCCACCAGTCTGTAGGCACGCCGCAGACAATCGAGGTGACGCTGACCGTGAATGCAGCACAATCTCTGACGGTAAGCCCATTTCCGAAAGGCTTGACAATCAATGTCACAAGCGGAACGACATCTCAAGCCTTTAGCATTAATAATACTGGCAGCAAGCCGCTGAACTGGACAGCCGCGCTCGGTGTGGATGCCCCCTCCTTTGTTTCGCTATCGGCTGGTGCTGGTACAAACCTCCTGGGAGGTGCTAGCGTTTCTGATAACGTCATCGTCAATGCGACAGGGGTGCCGGGTGGTACGTCATACTCGACCACCGTAACTGCCAGCGCCTCCGACCCCATTACGGGCAAACCCGTTGCTAGCAGCCCGACTATCCCTATTACCATTAACATCGCTCCACCAGTTATGCAGCTCAATACGCATGCGCTTGCATATACAGCTTCCGTTGGGGTGAACCCTCAAGTACAATCGGTAAACCTCACCAATAGTGGTGGTGATGGCTTGACATGGAAGGCACATTCCTCTAGATCCTGGTTGAAGCTGGGCCTGACTCATGGAAGTGATAATTATCAACAAACCTCGACTATTCCCTTCGAAGTCGATGCTACCGGGCTAGCCAGTGGATTCTACACAGCAAAAGTTGCAATTAGCCCTTCTGTTGGAGCAGCGCAGACTGTCACGGTCACATTGACGATAACGTAGTAACCTGCTACCTGGGTCTCCATACGCGTATTTCTGTCCTTATTCATCCCTGGGGAAGTTCGGGGAATTTGGTGTACAATATGGTATCCATCGCTGCAACGAAGCCAGGTTGACCGCAAGCCGCTAGGTTGACCGCAAGGGTCAACCCTACTATACTCGGCGCGATGCTGCGCATCGCACGCGCGGCTGTTGGGAGGTCAGCAGCGATGCAAGGTAGTACCTACGGTCAGCGGCGATGCAAGGAAGTATGTGTTGCGCATGTTGATGTTCAAAGCGAACTATCTATTTTTGGAGGGTTTGACGTGATGAAATATATTGTAGGTATCTCGGAGATCGTGCTCTGGACGGCTGATACGGAGCGTTCACTGAAATTTTATCGTGACTTGCTGGGGTTGGAAGTCATTTCACCACCCACTCTACCAAATGTCTTCCTCAAAGTTGGTGAAGGCAACGCGGGAATCCCACAGATGATCGTGCTTGTACCCAAGTCAGAAATGGTGAAAGCTGCACCTTTCGGCTACCAACTTCACCATATGGCCCTGGAACTTCCAGAAGAAGCCTTCGATGCCCAATACGAGGTATTTGTTGCGGCTGGCTACGAACCGCGAGACGGCAAACATCCTGTTCTCGCCAGTCGAACGATGTATATCGATGATCCTGACGGTAATGAGGTTGAGTTTATCTGTCGCTCATCCGCGGAATGATGACTGATACCCAGGAAATTTGCCATCACCCTGACTCTGTGCGATACTACCGTTCAAGAGAAAAAGCCTTCCACACCTGGCACATATTTTTGCACTTGATTTCGTATATCAAGCCTGGATATTGTACAGGGCGATATCGATAGGTTTGAGGAGTTGACGAGGTAGAAGGATAGTAACACAGGGAAGGAAACAGCGAAGAAGCTGTTCCCTTCCCTGTGTTACGGTTTAAAACTGCCATGCCCTAGAACGCCTCCGAGGCGTTTCGAGCAGGGTGTGGGCAATTACAGCCAACTGCTTGAGTCCGTCAGCACAAACGGGGCTATCGCACGAATGTCCTGTGACGATGCGCCAACCAGCACCTCAAACTCCCCCGCTTCAGCCACCCACGCGTGCGCCAGGTCATCGTAGTAAGCCAGCGCGTCACGGGCTACGTTGAGTGTCACCGTCTGGCGCTCCCCCGGCTCAAGGTGGACTTTCGCGAAGGCCTTCAGTTCTTTTTCGGGGCGCTGCAAGCTCGCAACAACATCCCGTATGTAGAGTTGGACGATTTCTTTGCCCGCACGCTCTCCCGTGTTGGTGACATCGACCGAGACCTGCAACATGTCGTCCGGGCCGATCTCCTGGGCGCTCAGTGAGAGCGAGCTATAGCTAAAGGTCGTGTAGGAGAGGCCAAAGCCAAAGGGGAACAGCGGCGCGATGTGTTTCTTGTCATAGTAGCGATAGCCGACGAAGAGCCCTTCCCCATAGTAGACCTTGCCGTTCTCGCCGGGAAAGTTGAGGTAGGCCGGGTTATCCTCCAGACGCACCGGGAAGGTCTGAGGGAGCTTACCCGAAGGCGTGGTGTCCCCAAAGAGCACGTCCGCGATGGCGTTGCCACACTCCTGACCAGGGTACCAGGCCTGCACCACCGCCGCCACCTTATCGAGCCATGGCATGGTGATAGGCGAGCCGGTGTTAAGGACCACAATCGTGCGCGGGTTGGCCGCCGCCACCTGCTCGATCAGTGCATCCTGCTTGCCCGGCATGGCCAAAGCTTCCCGGTCGAAGCCTTCGCTCTGCCATTCACCCCCAAACCCTACACAAACAATGGCAACATCCGAGGCAGCCGCCAGTGCCGATGCCCGTTCGATGGCGTCTGCAGGTAGCGGTGGCAGGTACCCCAGTCGGACTGTAGCCAGCATGCTCTCCTCAGACTTGGCATATTCAAGCATCAGGAGATATTCGCGTCCGGCTTGCAGGGTGATGGTCTCCTGCACCTCTGGCGTTCCAAGGAAATCTCCCCCAGTCGTTGGCTGACTCCAGTTATCAATCACTACTCTCCCATCGATAGAGAAGCGGCCACGCCCTGCGCTGACCAGCCCAAAAGTGTAGTCCCCGGTCTCCAGGGGAGTAAAGCGGCCGGTGGCACGCAGCGAGAACTGCCGCAGATCGACTCCTTCAGGCATCTCACCGAACCACATAAACTCCGATATTGTTTTCGTCTCCTTGAAGATGGGAGTGCCAGACGGGTCGCTGCTATTGAAGTACTCGATGGCTAATCCCTGCTCGCTTCCCTGTTCGCCAGCGAGCAGCTGGCTCATATCGAGTAAGGGCTGAAGCCTGTGGTTGGTGCATCCCTGCTCGTAGCGCACGCTGACATGGTCGCCGACCTTGTTTGCGATGCCCTCGAAGGGCGTAATCGCATAATGGACATTGACCTGAGCGCTACCCCCGCCCATAATCTGCGCCACCTGGGCGTTGGGGCCAATCACCGCGATCGAGGTGAGCTGCTCGCGATCGAGTGGCAGGACGTGCTGTTCGTTCCTGAGCAGGACGATCCCCTCGGCAGCCGCTTCCCGCACCAGAGCGCGATGCTCCGGCAGATCGAGGGCCTGCTCTGGCACGGCTTCCGGGTGTCCGAAGAGGCCCGCTTTGACTAGCAACTGTAGCAGGCGATGCACGCTTGTATCAATGGTGGCTTCCTCAACCTCACCCCGCTGGGCGGCTGCGAGCAGTTTCTCGCCCCGCCATTTGGGAGAAGGCATCTCCAGATCGAGCCCAGCATTCACTGAGGCAGCGGTGCTCTTGACCGACATAAACCAGTCGGACACCACCACTCCATCATACCCCCACTCGTTGCGTAATATCTCGGTTAAGAGGTACGAGTTTTCCGAGGCAGGGATGCCGTTTACAAGGTTGTAGGCGGCCATGATGGTCCATGGCTTGACCTCTCGCACAGCAGTCTGGAAGGGCTGGAGATAGATTTCGCGCAGCGCCCGTTCGCGCACTTCTGAACTGAGGGTGAAGCGCTCGAACTCCTCGTCATTACAGACGTAATGCTTGATCGAGGCGCCCACTCCTTCTCCCTGCAGACCCTTGATATAGGCCACAGCCAGGCGAGCAGACAGATAGGGGTCTTCGGAGAAACATTCAAAATTGCGCCCACCCAGCGGGGAGCGCTGAATGTTGACCGTTGGGCCCAGGAGCACCTGCGCTCCCTTTAATGTGGTTTCCCGCGCCAGCGCCTGCCCAACACGTTCAATCAGGTCCGTATCCCACGTTGAAGCCAGCGAAATCCCTGCTGGAAAGCAGGCAGACTTGACCCCGCCGGTGAAGCCTCCGGCTCCACGGGCCCCATTAGGACCATCGCTCGTCTTTAAGGAGGGGATACCGAGTCGCTCAACAGGGACGGTGTACCACATGTTCGTTCCGGCAAGCAGCGCGACTTTTTCCTGCAAGGTCATCTGACCGAGCAGGTCTTCTAGATCAGGCATAGTTTACTTACTCCTTTACGCTCGTTCTGTTTTTGTGCTCAAACAAAAACCCATTTGGTTTTCAACGTTTATATAACTCTATCACAAAGATTCATAGAGAAGTAATTCGCCGCAGCAAAAATCCTACGCGCCCACTTTTTTTAGACCTTCTGCTGTGCTTTCCCTGGTCGGGACCTCCCTGTGTTTTGACGCGCTCGACATCGGAAAGCGTGCTGTCGATATGCTCCACGCGCTGCATCAAGGACTACCACTTTTGGCAGAACTCACCCGCTCCCTCGTTCCACAACTGATTCCACGTGAATCAACCTGAGAGGAGGCCATTCAAAGAAAAACGGGTGGCTAGCCAGCACCCGTTTTTTCTGAATATGTAGGATAGGCAGCTAGCGAGGTGCCAGCGCTGGCACCTCGCTAGCTGCCTATCCTACTTTTTGGGGCATCTGTACTGGGCCACTCTTATCCGAAGAGACTGAACTGCTATGGCTCTGGGTTTTCACTCAGGCCAGCCAATTGGAGCACCTGCTCGAAAGATGTTGCCTCCTGAGAGCTTTTATCTT
>VBHI01000217.1 GCA_005881495.1 Chloroflexota bacterium | reverse complement strand
TGGAACCGCTTCTGGAGCAGGACCTTTGATGTGAAAGATGAAAATCTGTACTACGTCTCTTCTTCTGAAAAATGTCCTGTTGCATGAAAAGAAGCCGGACATTGGAAATGGTGTCGAACATTCAACGCAAAAAAAAAGCCCTCAATGTTCGACGTGATGGCCCTCAACCCAGTATTCTCGTTCGATCCTTCAGGTCATTTACCAGTTGCGGCGGAAAGTTCCAACGCAGCAAGACATTCTTGCTCCATCATTCAAAGTGGCAGTTTCTCTGACGGAAGACGAGGCCCTGGCGCTGGCCGCTGAACTCCTCTCGGTCGTGGCTTCCCGACGGGGTTTTCAGCCGGAAAGTTCTGACGAGGAACCTGAGTGAAGCCACTCTTCCTCATCCCAACAAATCTGTATGTTCCTGCTCGATCCTTTGCCTGTCAATTGACAAAACAGTGCTGAATGAAGTGGGAGATGGAGCAGGTTCTCGAACATTCAATGGTTGAGCTGATCACTCTTCACGCTGATTGATCACTCGTCACCTCAAAATTTGACCACTCTTCGCCTTATTTACCACCAGCTTCGCCAATCACCTTCAGCGATTGCTCTATGACTTCTCGATGTGGTGGTTCGAGAATGGGCCACAGCAACCTGGCTGTTTCTTGATACAAGTGTAACGTCGCTGTTCCCCTGGCTATAATGGGCGGCACGTCTGCTGGTCCAGCGTCAACTCCTGCACCAATGCGATGATAGCGCGTCCAAAAACTCTTCGGACGGAGTTGGGGGAGTGGTCATGGATTTTCACATCCTGGTGTAGATAAACTCATCGGCCTCTGTAATGATCTCATTCCTATTACCTTCTGGAATGCATGCTGAAAAAGCGCACCATCTCAGCAGAGGCGTCGGGTCCTTTCGGCTCAGTAAAGGAGCCACTGGAACTCCCTCCTGACCAGGCATGACCCGCATGGTGAACGATCCATTTCTCCATGATGACCTGACCGCCTGCGTTGTGGTAGATGAAACGTGTGTAGGCATGTCCGCCGACCACATGTCCTCGTTCTACCGTTGCGCTTCTTGCGGACCCTCCGCCATTTTCGATCCCCTGGAGCCATTGGTCGAGCATGTGGTCCGCGTTGACCATGTCAACGGTCGTGTCGCGATCCCCGTGGAACAAGATCAATGGAATTACCCTTGTCAGTTGTCGTATGTGCTGGGATGCCCCCTTTTTCATCGCCGCGAACCCGGAGGGCAGATCGTGTGCAGCCCCGTAGGCGAGTCCAGAATGCACACCGACAGCGGCATAGAGATCGGGATAGGTGGCGGCCATGATCGTTGCCATGGCCCCTCCCGCCGACATCCCGACAATGTAGACCCGGTCGGCATCGATGTGATATCCGCTCATGATCTCTCGTGTGATCCCAGCGATGAGGGACGGCTCACCTGCATCACGGTGCTGGTTGTCTGGCTGGAACCAGTTCCAACACTTCAAGCTATTGGCCGATTGTATTTGCTCAGGATAGGCAACAAAAAAAAGTCCCCTTTCCGCGAGCACATTCATGCGCGTGCCCGCGGCAAAATCAACGGACGACTGGGTACAGCCATGCAGCATGATCACCAGGGGCAGTGCCTGCCCGGTGTAAGCACTGGGGATGTACAGTTTGTAGGCACGCGTTCCCACCGCATTGGTAAAGGCTCTATCAATAAATTGCCCGCCTATTTGAGTCGATGAGGGTGGCACCTCTGATTTGACAGCGTGTGAGCGCTCTGTGGCGCTGTGCATGCTTCCAGGCGATCTCCGCGCTCCAGGGAGGTGTATTACCGGCGCTGTAGCAGGGTGGCTTCTCGCAGGTCCCGCGGATGCACCATTCCTGGGAACTGTGCCCTGCGTCGATGTATCCGTCGCAGAGGGCTTTTCTTCAACGATGCGATGCGTAGCCTCAATTGGTTCTTTGGCACTGCTATCCTTTGCATTAGGTACATCGTCATGTATTATACCCCCAAGGGTACGTTGAATGAGTGCGGTTGCCTCGGCAAGTCGCCCAGCGCGTGTGAGGCGCGTCGCTTCAGCCATTGCGTCCTGCATGGGATTGTTGTGATCATTCATCAGAAATGTTTCCTTTCATTCGCGCATAACGTTCAGCGCCACTTTGATTACGTCTCTTCGGTCCGTTGTGTCTCCGTATCTCCTAATGCATAGAGTGCCTTGCAGTCAAAAGCGTTGCTAATCTACGTACCTTACGTGATGCGTCTCACTAAGGCTGCCTTCACCTCGGGGCTTGCTCGGAAGGACCCAAGCACGACGACCGAGTCGATAGTCGCCAGGGCCAGTTCCGGCGTAACATCATCAGCGATACTCGCCAGGCCGAGCACGTTGATCTGCAACTTCTCGCCGGCGGCTCTCACAGCTTCCAGGTCACGGCGTGTATACTGCTGCAAACCGAGCACCAGCGTCTTGCGTGCCACCGTGCGCTTGACCACCTCCGCATGTGTAGTGAGCTGGATGCGGATCGCTGTGCGGATAAAGTCAGTGCGGTTAGAATAAAAGCCTTCCTGCACCAACAGATCAATTTGCCCTAGATCAACTGGACCCAGGTTGATCGTAATTTTCTCGGTTTTCTCGATTTCAGTCATTTTACCATCTCCTTACCATCCATGTACCATCCAAATAGATGATACATGGATGGTGGTAGTTTTGTCAAGGGGCAACTACCACTCGATGGTCCCTCCAGGCCCACGTCTTCCAAAAGGTTATTGTAAGAGTAGACTGGCTGGCACCGCTGGCACCAGGGCAATCGCATCCAAAGAGGGAAAGTGATACAATAGAGAACCCCTCGAAGGAGAGTGAGGAGAATGGTCTACAATAAAGAAAGAGTGAGAGATGCTTCTACGTTCCAGAAAGTCAGGCAGTATGAGTTTCCTACTGCTTCTTACCTTATTCCTGTCAGCATGTGGCGGAAGTAATACTCTTGTTCTCTACGATCCTAGTGTCATTGCCAGGCCGGTTGGAAAGCGTACCAGGCTCATCCTACTTACAGAGATGGAAAGGGAGAGGAAAAGCCCAGAGATGTGTATCTGTATGGACATTTTTGGATACAACCATCCGATGGAAGCTTATGGGACTATATCCAGCATGAGCAGCCCGACAAGGAGAAATGTGTAGAGAATGTGCTTCAAGTTGCTCATCAAAACCACGCCAAAGTGTACGGAGTTTTAGGAATTGACTTAGGTTCAGGAGCCTGGACCGGGGATAACGTCATTGCCTATACACAAAGAGCTGCCCAGGATGCTAGCGTTCTGCAACCCATTATCCACCAGTTGGATCAATATCACTATGATGGACTTGTGAACGACATCGAGGCAGGAGATGATCAGAACCCAGCAGCATTTACCGCATACAATACCAATCTTTCGAAGATGCTCCACAGCGAAAATCCCCAGTTCCTCCTTGGGACAACTCTTATCGCGAAGACGACAGATCTGAGTACGACATGGCAGAATTGGCAGGGTTTAGTGGCTGGAGCAGTTGATTTTGTGGTGATCATGGCCTTAGATCACGACACGCTTTACTCTTATCCAACGCCTATTGTGGATACGGGTTGGCTCCAACAAATTTATAGCTACGTACAAAAGTTCCCTCAACTGGCGGTTGAGTGGGAATTGCCTACGTACTGCAGGATATGGAAGTTACATGCTGGATGGTCCAGCCAAACGTGCGAATATCCGGAAGCCGCAAAGCTGGTCCATGATTTGCAGCATGGGATAGGTGGCAGGACAATCGACGACCGTTCTCAAGCTCTTGATAACCCCTACATCCATTACACGGATAATCATGGCACTGAGTCGTATCTCTATTATGAAACGCTGCCAGGCCTGATGAATCAGGCGAAGGTAATACAGAGCCTGGAAGGGAACCAGTGCTTGTATCTGTCTTTTTGGGATGACGATACTGGAGAACCGCAAAAGTTATGGCCATCTCTCAATCAGCAGGATTCAATAAAGCTTTGCTAGAGGTTAGAACGCTTTAAAACGTTCAGATTGAACACCTTTTGCAGGGCATTGCTCTTCCCGAACTGGGCGACGAGGGAGGACACATTACCGAACCTCCCCTGGCTGAGCCGTCGTAATCAGAACTCAGATTGGGTCTCTTTCAGATATTCCAGGGCGGCTCTTGTCAAGACCTCGACGCCGATGGGAAGAGCATCTTCATCAATATTGAAGCGTGAATGGTGGTGCGGAAAGCTGGCTCCCTTCTGCTCGTTCTGGGCACCCACGATACAGTAACAACCGGGCACCGTTTGCAAGAAAATAGCCATATCATCACTGGCGCACGCCATCACAGCTTCGCTGTCATCGACATGTTCTTCGCCAACGGCATCAATCGAGGCCTTACGGATGATCTTTGTGACATCCGGGTCGTTGATACAGGGTGGACACCCATCCAAGAAAGTCACTTCACACCTGCCTCCCATGGCACTGGCGATCCCGTTGGCGACCTCGCGAATGCGGCGTATCAGCTTTTCGCGATGCTCATAGCTGAAGGAGCGTACCGTTCTCCGCAGTTCCGCGGTTTCAGGGATGATGTTCCAGGCCGATGCCGCGGTGAACTGGCCAATAGTTATTACGGCTGGACTGAGTGGGGAGGTCTCACGGCTAGTCAGTGTTTGCAAGGCCGTGATAAGAGAGGCGGCAATGACAATGGGATCGACTGATGCATGCGGCCAAGCCGCATGCCCACCGTTGCCTTTGACGGTCAAAACAAACGAGTCTGAGCTGGCGTAGACGGAGCCGGGGCGCACGCCTATCGTGCCGAAGGGACGATCAGCGCCCAGGTGCAGGCCGATAATGCCATCCACTCCCTTCATGACTCCTTCATTGACCATTAGCCTGGCCCCGCCTATGTGCTCTTCGGCAGGTTGGAAGACAAATTTCACGTTGCCGGTCAGTTCCGCACGGCGCCGGCTCAACAGATCGGCAACAGCAAGCAGAATAGCGGTATGGCCATCGTGTCCACAGGCATGCATTTTCCCGTCACTAGATGAACGATACTCAATATTGTTCATCTCATGGATAGGGAGAGCGTCCATATCGGCTCGAATAGCAATGGTCCGAAAGCCGGGTTTGCTCGCTTCACCACGTAGGAGACCCAGTACGCCAGTCTTCGCGATGCCAGTCTGGACCTCCAGACCGAGCGACTGCAAGCGCTGTGCGACGATGCCGGAAGTGCGCACCTCTTCAAAGGCTAGTTCGGGATGCGCGTGCAGATCACGGCGCATAACTATCAGAGCTGGGATAAGGTCGGCAATGTCAGATTTCAAGTGGTCGGTTTTGTCCACGGCTCCTCTGCCCCCAATTCGGATCGTAAAGGTCTTTTTTGTTCCATAGTACCTCGTTAGTGGGCCGTATCCTGGAGCTGGGCTTCGGACCCGCTTCTCACGCGGCGCGGAGACCCCCAGAATGCCCACTCGCTGAACCAGCCGAGGATGTTGGCCCACCCCCACCGTTTAAGTGCACGGCTTCTGGCGACGATGTCGGAGAGTACCTTGTCCCATCCACGGTGTTCGAGAGTCACCCTGGTGCCGTCGTCAATTGCCTCGAAGCGAATCTCGACCTCCGTGTCGTCAATGTTGTGGCCAGCGTCCCGATACAAAAACACAAGGCGTTCGCCCGGTTCCCACGCAACGATGCGGCCGCACTCGAAGCCCTCGCCCGTGGCGTTATCATACACCTCTAGCCAGCGACCACCCACGCCGGGCTCGATGCGGATGCCAATAGCCCGCTTGGAGTCGTTCCAGTTGATGGGACCTGGCCTCCACCACTGGCCTATCTCCTCGGTGAAGATCGCGAACGCGGTAGCGGGGTCAACGGCCACCTCGACGGTGGCAGTGACGATGTCGGTGGATCTCATGTCTGCTTTCCTTTCTGGGTACGCTCAATGTGGTCTTTGAAGGCGCCGAGCTGCTCGGTCCAGAATGCCTGCACCTGGTCGAGCCACGCCTGCAAGGCGACGAATGGCTCGGGGCGCAGCCGGTATACACGTAGTCGTGCATCCTGGTCGATCTGCTCCTCTTCGATTTCAACGAGGCCACTGGCCCGCAGCACGCGCAGGTGCCGGCTCATCGCGGGACCGCTCATCGCGCAATCAGCGGAGAGCTCACCGGCCCGGCGAGGACGTTCTCGCAGAAGTTCTACCACATGACGCCTGGTGGGGTCGGCCAACGCAGTGAGCGTAGTATCAAGATCATTCATGATTTGCTTGCATGCGCATTGCCAGGTTCTTGATGTTCAAGCGCCTGAACGTTTTCTGCCACGCAGCGAACGTGGCGTCAATATATTTAACGATACGATGAAATATTAACGTTTTTGTTATATATTGTCAAGAGCGCGAACACTGACATCCGCTTATAATAAGGTATGGGATTTGTAACAGTTGAAATGTAACATAAGGGCACCAGCATTTCAGCGGCGCCTCTTATGTTACATTTCAACTGTTACTATTTCACTATTTCAATTGTTTGGTGCACAATCTCCACGAAATCTTGCTTGATGCTAGCCCCGCCAACCAGCGCCCCATCTATGTCGGGATGAGCCATAAATTCACTGATATTGGCTGAGGTTACGCTGCCGCCGTAGAGAATGCGCAGGGTTGAAGCGGTCTCGCTGCCGTACATATCGCTGTACAGTTGACGGATGAGCGCAATTACCTTGCCCGCGCCGTCGGCGGTAGCCGCTTTGCCTGTGCCGATGGCCCAGATCGGTTCATAGGCGATAACGACATCGCTGGCGTGCTCGGCGGAAAAATTTGCCAGGCTATATTGTACCTGGGTACGAATAACCTGCTCGGTCTGGCCTGCCTCGTACTGTTCCAGGTATTCACCGATGCAAACAATTGGGCGCAGGTCATGGCGGAGCGCAGCCTGTGCTTTTTTGTTCACCATCTCGTCCGTTTCACCAAAGTACGTGCGCCGCTCCGAGTGGCCTAGAATAACAGTACTGCAAAGTTCGCTGACCATCATTGGCGATATCTCACCAGTGAAGGCGCCCTTCTCTTCGTAGTACATATTCTGTGCGCCCAACTCCAGGCGTGTCACCGGTTGTTCATCCAGAACCTGGCGGACAGCCGCCAGCGAGATAGCTGGTGGACACAGAATGCACATGATGCGCTCGTACAGGGATAGTTGTTTTCCAAGCTCAGGAACAACTTCCCTGGCGAAGTTCGCGGCCAACTGTGGACCATAGTTCATCTTCCAATTTCCCGCGATGATCGCGGTACGTTTTGGTGTTGTCATGGCTATTTATCCTGCAATGCTGCTACACCTGGTAGAACGCGCCCTTCCAGGAACTCGAGCGAGGCGCCGCCGCCTGTTGAGACATGGCTCATCTTTTCAGCAGCCCCGGCCTGCTCGACCGCTGCCGCCGAATCGCCGCCGCCGATAATGGTGGTAGCACCAGCCCTGGTGCGCTCGGCTAGAATCTCAATAATCGCGTCGGATCCTTTGGCAAAGGGTGGCATTTCAGCAACGCCGAGTGTGCCATTCCAGACGATGGTCTGTGCACCTTCGAGAGCCTGGCGAAAAGCAGTGATACTCTCGGGTCCGATGTCCATGATACGCCATCCCGGGGAGACCTCGGTGCTGGCAACGACTTTGTGGGTTGCATCGGCGGCAAAGCGATCAGCGATGGTCACGTCGGTTGGCAGCAAGAACTTCAGGCCACGCTGACGGGCTTTCGTAATCAACTCTTTGGCGACATCGACTTTGCCCTGTTCAAAAAGGGAATCGCCGATCTCGTAGCCTTCAGCTTTCAGGAAGGTATTGGCCATGCCACCGCCGATCAGCAGAATATCAACCATGCTGATCAGGCGCTCCAACACCGCTATCTTGTCTGAGACTTTGGCACCGCCGATAATTGCCGCGAATGGCCGGCGAGGATTCTCCAATGCACCTCCCAGGTAATTGATTTCCTTCTCCATCAGGAACCCGGCCACGCCCGGCATGTAATGGGTGACACCCTCGGTCGATGCGTGTGCGCGGTGCGCCGTACCGAAAGCGTCGTTGACATAAAGTTCACCCAGGGAGGCAAGCTGGCGAGCAAATTCTGCATCGTTCTGCTCTTCTTCGTTATGGAATCGCAGATTTTCTAGCAACAACACGTGACCAGGCTGTAAGTTTCTGGCGAGGGCCTCAACCGCTGGTCCAATACAATCTGGCGCCATCTGCACAGGTTTATCCAGCAATGCGCTCAAGTGTTGCGCCACCGGCGTCAGGCGCATAGTATCGACGGCTTTCCCCTTTGGGCGGCCCAGGTGGGACATAAGAATGACCGCCGCTCTGCGATCGAGCAAGTACTGGATGGTTGGCAATGCTGCTGCGATACGTGTATCATCGGTTATGTGCTGCTCTGCATCAAGCGGCACATTGAAGTCAACGCGCACAAGGACTCGTTTGCCCGCGACATCTATATCGCGGATAGTTTTCTTATTCATATTATTCACCTCAGGCTAGAAGCCTTTTTGTGCGATGAACTGTGCGAGATCAGCGATGCGGCAGGAATAACCCCACTCGTTGTCATACCAGGCAAGAACTTTGACCATTTTGCCACCGGTGACCAATGTCGAGAGGCCATCGATAATCGAAGAGCGATCATCGCCACGGTAGTCCATGGAGACGAGCGGTTCATCCGAGTATCCGAGAATGCCTTTGAGTGAACCCTCAGACGCTTCCTTAAAGGCGGCGTTCACAGACTCCTTTGTTGCCTCTTTGCGCACATCGGCCACGAAGTCAACCATCGAGACGGTCACCGTTGGCACGCGCAGAGACATACCATCAAAACGTCCCTTGAGTTCAGGAATAACTAGCGCTAGCGCGCGGGCGGCACCGGTTGAGGTAGGAATAATGTTGATACCAAAGGTGTCGTTGAGGACTTTGGCTGCTGGAGCAAGACAGTTGGTGGTACAAGAGGCGTTTGAAATGATGTGGTGTTTGGCCGGATCATACATTTCGTCGTTGACGCCCGCTACAATCGTCAAATCTTCGCCTTTAGCGGGGGCAGAAATAATCACTTTTTTAGCACCACCGCGCAGATGTGCCGACGCTTTTTCGGCTTCGGTAAAGAGGCCAGTCGACTCAATAACCAGTTCAACCCCGAGATCACTCCAGGGAATCTGCGCGGGGTCGCGTTGAGAGAGAACCTTGACGGTATGCCCGTTCACGATCAGCGTGTCGGCCGTCGCTTCAACTTCTCCGGGGAAGTGGCCATAGGTGGAGTCATATTTCAAAAGATGAGCGTTTGTTTTTGTATCGGTCAGATCATTAACTGCGATGACTTCAAGGTCACGTCCGTGCCTCTCAAGGATAGCCTTGAGAGATTGGCGCCCAATGCGTCCAAAGCCGTTAATACCGATGCGAGTTGTCATGCGAATTGTTCTCCTTCTGCTCTAAATAGAGCTCTTTCAGTTGGATGTTTACTGCGTATACACTCGAAAAAATCGTTGCTTCCGCTCTCCAGAACTCTACGCCTTGGTGAAAAATGCTGTGGAGTGGAGCTTTCTCCCTTGTTAAGTATCACCAATGTACCTCACAAAATAATCACAAAAGGCGTGAAGCGACTCACGAAAGACTAACGGAACCTCTGATTGCAAATACTCTTGAGACGCAAGAAAACAGGAGAATGTTTCACGTGAAACATTCTCCTGTTTCACAGTATAGTTTCTCTATTAAAGAGTATCACCTGTAAAGAGTATCACCTGCGTTAAGAAATGGTCAAGGAGCCTCTGGGACGGGGATCACGCCAATAGAGAAACGCACATAATCGTCGGTATAGCCAAAACCAGAACCGGGCACGCCGGCAATACCGGTCTTCTCAAAGAGAGAGAAAGCATCTTCTCCGGGGCGCAACTTGCTCCAGTTGTAGACTGTGGCGTCATCGTCGATGAAAATGCGCTCGAACACATGCTGCTCTTCATTGATGCGTTGTAGTTGGGCGATGAAGCGTTGCCGTCGTAGGCGATAGAAGGCTCGTAACTTTCCGCCGAGCCATGGACGTATGCGTACCAGGCGCACGTATGCCATAAAGCGTAACTGCCAATCCGCCGGAAGCGTTGCCATACTATTTGACCAGCCGGGCGCAATGGCGGACGCAATAGCAGGATTGCCGAAAGTCACCCAACCAAAACGTTCTCCTGTTAATGTGTGCGTCTTTGAGAAGCTGCTCACAAAGATGCAGTGCTGCAAGACACCAGGAGTGGTAAAAGTCGCCATGCGCGCGCGATCTTCCTCTGGCTTGCCAGTGCCGATATAGGCAAGATCAGCAAGGATAAGAACCTCCCTGCCTGTTTCGTGATACTTTGCAAGTACGGCATGGAGAGCATTAAGTTCATCAGGCGTATAAGCGAGGGTGGTGGGATTATTGGTGACGGTCAGGTAGATGATGCGAATATGGGGATCGTCTTCGAGTATCTGGTCAAGCTTCTCTGCGGTAAGCTTAAATTGATCTTCCTCGCGGGTCTGATATGTGTGCAAGCGGTATCCGTAAGATCTTGCCTGCCATTCGGGAACACCAAAGCCGGGTTCGGGGAACAGGATGGCTGTTTCTGTAAAGCCTTGCTCCCGGTACATCTGACCTAACCCGCACAATACTTTGTTGATGCAGTCCATTGCGCCGAGGCCAAGGTAGACCTGTTCCTTTGTGGCTGAAAGGCCCCAAACTTGCATTTCTTCTGCGAGCCAACTGCGTAAAATGGGATTTCCTATAGCGTGAATATCGTAGATGCGCAGGTCTACGTGTTCCGCTAGAAGTAATCGTTCACACTCCATCATCTGATGTCGTAGCCAGAGATACGTTTCGCCCGTCGCGATATATCCGTGTAATTGCTCGTTTGGTAGCGCGATCCCTAACTCTTCCGCCAGCATGCGATAGTCGCCGGAACCGCCCGGTTCTCCCTCGCACTCGGTAATCAAACGTACATTTACGTCGCCGATCGTGCGATTCACTATCTCTGTCTGCATAACCTCTTCAGCAATGTTCAATTCCCGGCACTGTCTTTCCAATTCTGCAACCATCTGTGCCATGACGCGAATGGGGCCGGCACCTTGCTGAAGTATAGGACGATAATGGGGAAGCAATTGATGGCGTAGCTGCTGGAGCATAGTATGCTGTTCGGAAATCGAGGGTAATGTTATGGAAGAGTTGGGCGAAGCCACAGGAATTTTGTGGGTAATCACCATGTTACTCCCTTCGTTGCGCCCTTCATGGCGCATTCTCACTAGAGAAGAGCCGGTCCACATTGACTGGCTGTACCTAAAAGTGTAGCATATTGTGAGGTGCAAAAACAAGCTGACAATTATTCTTACTATTCTGTAGTTTGATAAAATGTTTCACGTGAAACATTTTGTCAAACTACAGGACAGTAAACGCCCCTGCTTTAACCGCTCGACTCATGGTCGCAATGTCGGGCGATAGAACGCGGTCGTGTTCAAGCATAGAGACATATGAGCGCACTAATTCATAGGCTTGCTGAACACCCACTCCTGGTTTCAATGGCTTGCGGAATTCGAGCATTTGCGCAGCACAAAGCAATTCAATGGCGACGACCTGTTGTGTTTGCTCTATGATACGCAGCAGCTTGTTGGCACTGGTTACGCCCATACTGACAAAATCTTCCATGCCGGCGGATGTTGGGATAGAGTCAATGCTGGCAGGATGTGCCATTATTTTTATCTCGTTAACAAGGGCCGCGGCGACATATTGCGCGATCATAAAGCCAGAATTAAGCCCTGGATTGGGTGTCAGAAAAAGAGGTGCGCCGTTTTCATCCCAGTCGTTGGGGCCCATCAAGCTGTAGATACGTCGCTCGGCGAAACTCGCCAGCTGCGTCAGCGCGATTGCCAGCATGTCCAGGGCCAGCGCCAGTGGTTGCCCGTGAAAATTCCCGCCGCTGAGCACACCGTCGTCCTCCGGGAAAACAAGGGGATTGTCGGTTACGGCTCCGAGTTCGCGCTCAAAAACGTTTGCGCAAAAGTCAATGGCGTCGCGGATAGCGCCAAATACCTGGGGAGCGCAACGCAGGGTATAAGGGTCCTGTACCCTGGCACAGTTTTGATGACTGGCATTGATCTCGCTATTGCTAACCAGGCTGCGTAAATGCGCCGCACTGATTTGCTGCCCGTGCTGTCCCCTGCGCAGGTGAATACGCGCATCCAGGGGGATATGACTGCCCAAAAGGGCCTCGATGCTCATCGCACAGGCAACTTCGGCAGTTTGCAGGAGGGTTTGAGCATCAGCCAGCGACAGTATCGCTACCGCCTCCATTACATGGGTGCCGTTGATCAGTGCAAGGCCCTCTTTCGCATGTAATTGTAAGGGAGTTAGTCCAGCCTGGCGCAGGGCCTCGGCTCCACTCGAGCGCTGACCGTCATACATAACCTCGCCTTCGCCGATGAGAACCAGGCCGAGATGCGCCAGCGGGGCCAGGTCTCCACTGGCTCCTACCGAGCCTCTGGATGGAATGATTGGATGGATGTTATGATTGAGCATTCCCAGCAGCGTTTCGACGATCTCTACGCGCACGCCCGAATTGCCGCGTCCAAGACTGGCCGCTAAAAGCAGCATCACCGAGCGCGTGACCTCTTCAGAGAGTGGTTCACCAACGCCCGCGGAATGACTGCGCAGTAAATTATGTTGAAGCTCAACGAGTTGCTCATGCTTAATGCGTACCTTACTCAGGTGACCAAAACCCGTAGTTACGCCATACACTTTTTGCTCTTCAGCAGCAAGTTTGTCGATCACGGCACGAGCGGCCTGAATACGTGAAATTGCTTCGTCGCCTAAGGTTACAGGTGCAAAGTGTCTAGCGACAGCGATCACCTCTGCACTGGTTAACGCTTGCCCGTTAATTATCAATTTTGTCGGTAGTTGGTTCATATCGTCCGTCCTCATCGTTGAAGTCTCCCTTTCTCGCTGCACTGCTCATAATCAGCATTGTAGCAGATAAAAGACACCGTCGTAAATGTCATGCAGAGGCGATAGATGCGCGCGAATAACCTTATCATCTGCCCGTCCGCACATTCTCCAAAATCTGTGCCAATGGAGCCACAATCAACAGGATCAATGTAACAGCGAGTAAGGGAAGATGAATCGCCTGGACAACCGGTGCAAATTGAGTGGGGGTCAGCAAAACAAGGAAATAAAGGCACTGTGCCAGCCCGGCATACTTACCCCAGATGGTTGAACCAAAACGTACCTGGTGGGCAAAAACAAAGTAGCTCGTCAGGACCGCTACGAATGGAACACAGAAGCGCAGCAGCATGATCAATCCCAGCCATAGTGGTAGCACATTGTTTTGTATCAGAATGATAGTCAGAGCCAGGTATAAGCAAAAATCTGTCTCACCATCACCAATCTTCCCCAATTTGCTTTGCGTCATAGTGATTCTCGCAACCTGTCCATCGAGTATATCTGTCGCCACGCCCACGAGAAAGGCGGTCAATGCCAGCCAGGAGGGGGTGCCGGCGCCGCCGATAATCCTGGCCAGAAGATACGAAGCAGCTAAACCGCGTAACCATGTTAGTGTGTTAGCAATGCCCACGGCGGGCAACAATCTACCCGACTGCGCCTGTTTGTTTAGACCAAGATGCCAGAACAGGTCGCTCTGCTGCCATGCCACACAGAATAGAAATGCGGGGAGCAGGCGTAATGTCGTGCCAGGTCCCTCGAACAAGAAATTGGCAAGAAGCATGGCGAGAGCGAGTATGCCTATGAGTAAGGTTACCATCGCCCAGGAGCGCTTCAACGACGGATTTCCATGCGCTGTCTTGCACGACATCTCCCACGAGCGTCCGAGAAAACGCCACCAGCCAACGGGACTGAATTTGTCCTGGCGCAGTGTTGTCAGTAGATCAACAACAAACCGGTTTTCTTTCTCTATTACCTGGCTCATACGTAATATCTTCTCGCCAGAGGTGAGAAATGTTTCACGTGAAACATTTCTCATCAACGGTTCGCGCCAAGGAGTCCCCCGGCTTGTAGCCGTGGGGAGGAATTGGCGCTACCTTCACACCTTTTCTTGTTTGACACCAGTGTGAACATATGGTATACTCCTCTCATGAAAACGATCATCACCGCCAAGCTGAAACTGCTGACTTCCTCTGCCCAGTTCCAGGCATTGCGACACACGCAACTGGCGTATCGCGCTGCCTTGAACTCTGTGAGCCAGTACAGTTTCTCGCACGGCAAGATGAGTAATCAGCGCGCCTTGCAGCGCGCTTGCTACGAGGAGATACGTCTGAAGTATGGGTTGCCCGCTCAGATGGCCTGCAATGTCCCCCGCCAGGTCGGGGCTACCTACAAAGTCTTGTGGACGAAGGCGAAGCAAAACGCGGCGCTTCGTGCGGCAGGCATACCCGCGAAACGCTACAAGGGACTGGATACTCCCCCCAAGTACGTGTCTCCCACGCTGACCTATAACTATCATCGGGATTACAGTCTGAAGCCAGATAACCAGGTGAGTATCCTGACCCTGGATGGGCGCGTGATTATACCCTATACGGGATATAGCAAGCATGTTGCCCTCCTCCAGCATGGCGCGGCTATCGGAGCCGCCAAGCTCTGGTATGACAAGCCCCACAAGCAGTTTTACCTGCTCGTGACCCTTGAGCTGGAAGTAACAGACCCAAGCCCCGAAAGCCATACGCAGGTGGTAGGCGTCGATGTGGGACAACGCTATCTGGCCGTCACTGCCACGCCCACCAATGACGCCTGCTTTTATTCCGGCAAACAGGTCAGAGCCATAGCTGACCACTATGCGCGACTGAGAAAACGGTTGCAGAAGAAAGGCACTCGTTCCGCTACACGACGCTTGCTCGTGCTGAGCGGACGAGAGAGACGGTTGAAACAAGATTGCAACCATCGTATCAGTCGTCATATTGTGGACGCGCACCCACACAGCATCATCGGCCTGGAGGACCTGACCCATATTCGCGAACGCACCAAACGCCCGCACGGCAAACAAGCCACGAAGAAGCAGCGACAAGCAAACCGGCATGCCTCCAAGTGGGCCTTTGCTGAACTGCATAGCTACATCGCCTACAAAGCCACCCTGACGGGCAGTATGGCGGTCAAAGTCGATGCGCACTACACCAGCCAAGCCTGTCCCAGGTGCGGCTACACCTCGGCTGCCAACCGCCCAAATAAGGGACTGCTGTTCAGGTGTCAGAGTTGCCATTACAGCCTCCATGCCGATTTGATTGGTGCGCGGAACGTTGCTCTCAGAACGCTGCTCGTTCGGCAAGACTGGATGAGCACGGGCGTCTTGTCAGTACGCCCTGATGTGTCATGCGATGAAGCCAAAGCTGCACGCCTGCAAAGGTATGCAGAATTGCGGTGGAGCATAGACACAAGCCCCTTGTCTTTAGACATGGGGTAACTGACGCAGTCATTTCTTGTAGAAACAAGTGGTGCTTCTCATAATTGACGTTTAGACTAATTTCTGACGAAGCGAGGTGGGAAGCCGTGCAAGCCATATTTTATGGAAATCGCGTGATCCCAGTCTACAAGCTCTTTGACGCGAAATTAGTCTAAGCATCAATCATAAAGCAGCACCATCCCACACAAAAAGAGACGAGCGGTGTTTGCTCCTGCCTAACGTTGAACAAGGACCGACTTGACTAAATTGACGCCAAAATGATAGCCAATTTCATGATAATCATTGCTGGACCAGAAGGCCAGCTCACATTTCTTGCCCACTTCAATGCTGCCGATTTGATTCTCCAATGCCAGGGCGCGCGCGCCGTTGATCGTCGTGGCCGTCAGCGCCTCTTCAAGCGACATGCCCATCAAGGACATTGCCAGCCCCAGGATCGTCTGCATATTTTCACAGTAGGATGTACCCGGATTGAAGTCCGTGGCCAGGGCAACGTGGAGACCATGATCCAGGAAACGTCGCGCCTGTGGGTAAGGACTACGCAATGTGTATGAGCAACCGGGCAGCAGCGTTGCCACTACACCGGCTTCGCATAACGCATCCAGGTCGGCGTCGCTGGCGTGATCGAGGTGATCGGCTGAGACTGCACCCAGTTCGGCTGCGAGTGCAGCTCCGCCAGACGGGCTAAGCTGGTCAGCATGTATCTTGAGTTGATAACCCAGTGCTTTGGCCCTGCTGAGAATGCGTCGACACTCTTCAAGAGTAAAGGCTTCCCGTTCACAGAACACATCGCAGAATCGTGCCAGTCCCACAAAAGAGGGCAGCATCTCCTCAATAACCAGGTTGACAAAGTCGTCGCGGCGGTCGCGATACTCGGGCGGAACAACATGCGCGCCCAGAAAAGTCGGTATGACACGCACCTGGCTATTCTGGTATATAGAGCTCTCCTCGAGCGCATTGAGGTTGTTGATGATACGCAGGCAGGCCTCTTCAGTAACCTTATCTAATCCATAGCCCGTTTTTATCTCTACAGTTGTTGTGCCATATGTGCGCAGTTTATCTATTCTGGCTTTGGCCAGCTCCAATAATTGATTGGTATCCGTCTTGCGGGTGGCATTCATGGTGGTGAGAATGCCGCGTCCCTGTGCAAGTAACTCTCCGTAGCTAACGCCGGAGCGGCGCAGGTGAAATTCTTCCGCGCGGTCTCCCGCGAAGACCAGGTGGGTATGTGAATCGACCAGGCCAGGAGTGACTACTGCTCCCTGAGCGTCGACGATGGTGATACCGTCTTGTGAAGCGTTCGCACTATGTTGGAACAAAGGTTCGAGCTCGTCATCAGGACCAATCCAGGCGATGTTCCCGTCATGTACAGCCATAGAAGCGTGTGATATGACCTGTAAGGGTCCGCTCGCCCCTCGGATGGGTTGTTGCGCAACAGTAACAAGTTGACCAATATTGTGTATGACCATGTTTGCCTGAATCTGTGGTTGTGCTGGATCTGGCATAGTCGGTCGGCCCTCCTTCACACTCGTTCTCTGAACACGTTATAGCACAGTTGGGAGTTGTAGTCGAGTAGCGCCGCTTCTCAAAAATTTGGATAGTTTTCGCAATTTCACGAACTGAAACCTCCCCGGCCTTGAATGGACGGGACTTTCTGGTCCTTCTCTGTAATGGAATAGTTAAAGGCTGAATTATTTGGTTCGCGAATGATGAGCAGTAATGTTACAATACCCTTGAATGACTGGACTTGCCGTTCCAATACTAGTACTGCTTTGTTAGTTTCGATTCGGTCGGCTCTACAAGCCAACTGGCAGAAACCGCTTTTTGGCAGTCAATGCAAGAGCAATGAGCTTGCCACCAGGCTTGAGTGAAATCTGCTTCATAGAAACTAACAAAGCAGTACTAGTATCCATGGAAACTTCAAAGAAAACGATGCAGAGGGATAACCATGATACACACGCGTATCTGTGACCTGCTCGGCATAGAGCATCCAATCATCAGCGCTCCAATGAGCGGAGGGATAGCGGGAGCGGAACTTGTGGCGGCGGTCTCCGAGGCAGGCGGTTTTGGCCTTATCGGAGCTATGACGACCGGTGGACCCGACTGGCTGCGCGCGCAGGTCC
This sequence comes from Chloroflexota bacterium, assembly GCA_005881495.1. Next base: position 18,117 of record VBHI01000217.1, on the reverse strand, counting down.
GCAAGGTTCGCGAACTTACAAGCAAACCATTCGGTGTTGGCTTCATCTCTTCATTTCCTGGGCTGGATGAATTTGTGCAGGTGGCGCTGGAGGAGCGCGTGACAGCAGTGAGCCACTCCTTCGCAGACCCGACCCCTTACGTTTCACCCGCCCATGCAGCAGGCGTGAAAGTGCTTGCGCAGGTGCAAACCGTGGCCCAGGCAGCCACGGCAGCACAAGCAGGCGTTGATGCGCTCGTTGCTCAAGGCACTGAGGCTGGCGGTCACACAGGACACAGTGGCACACTTCCGCTTGTAGTAGCAGTGGTAGATGTCGCAGGCACTATCCCTGTTCTGGCGGCCGGTGGTATCGCCGACAGTAGAGGTTTGGCAGCAGTGCTCATGCTTGGCGCTGAAGGTGCCTGGATGGGGACGCGTTTCTATGCCAGCCGGGAGTCGGGTGGAGGTGCATGGGAAAAGGAGCGCATGGTAGAGGCAGGAACAGATGACACAGTTCAGACCAGAATCTATGATCTCACGCTTGGTTTGCCGTTTCCCTCCACTATTGGAGACCGCGTGCTGCACAACGATTACACGGCAACCTGGCATGGACGTGACGAAGAGGTGATAGCCCATCGCCAGGAATTGCGTGAACAAGTGATTGCTGCGATGAAAGAGGGCAACGCACATATCGCGGCTGTCCGTGCTGGCAACGCTGTGGGCCTGATTCACAGCATCGAATCTGCAGGCGATATCCTCAGACAAACTGTGGCAGAGGCCGAGCGCATCCTCCGAGAACGCCCTGGTCAGGTGTTGAGATGAGTGTATTACCATGTCCGCTCAAATGCAAACTCATCATTCGCGAACCAGACAAATCAGCTTTTAGCTATTCCATGGCGCATATGATAGGTTACTTGCTCAATGGACATAGATTTGTTAGACTGTACACAGACCACAGGACTAGATCAAGGAGTCTCTATGCGAGCGATCGATGATAGCAGCGTAAAATACGAGGCCGTGTTGCGCCTCTTACAGGCCTGGAAACAGTTGCCAGAAAGCGACTTCTCACGGATGCTGCGACAATACTTTCTTGTTACCGACGATTTTCGCGAGATGGAAGACCAGGGCTTGCTCACCATGACGTTTGTTGGCGATGAATATGTCATAGCTGGCACCATGCTGGGACGACTGTGGTTAGAGCAGTATAGCAATGAGGAGAAGAAGAATGCCATATAATGAAGAAGAGGAAGAGGCGTTTCCCTATACCACAATTGGCACCGATGATGCGAAGAGGTTGATCGAGGCTGGCGCATATGTCATTGATGTACGACAGCCAGATGAGTGGTTTCGTGGCCGTATTCCTGAAGCTCAGTTAGTACCGCTCAATGGAATCTATTCCTTTGGCAAGGCGCTCAAAGATTTGGGGTTGCCTGAGGAGGAAGATGTGATATTTGTCTGCGCTACCGGGCAGCGCAGTGCATCGGCTTCGGAGATAGCCCTGGTTGCTGGCCTGAAAAAAGTATATAATTTGGCAAACGGCATGAATGGATGGGTTGCTCGACGTTACCCCATCGAACGGTAAGTGAACGCCATCCCCGTCTGGCGCCAGGAATGTGCGCCGGTCAAATTGAGAGGAGTTTCCTAATGCCCCTACTAGATGGAAAAAAGGCCCTTATCTTTGGTATTGCCAACCACCGGTCAATTGGTTGGGCCATTGCGCAATCACTTGCCGCCGAGGGCGCTCAGCTTGCATTCTCATACCAGGAACGTATGGAAAAGTATGTACGCGATCTGGCTGCGAAGATTCCTGGTACCGAAGTGATGGAATGTGACGTACAGAGTGATGAGCAACTCGATTCGGCTTTCGCACGAGCAGGCGAAATCTTTCATGGTGAGCTTGATATCCTGATCCATTCAGTCGCCTATGCCCCTCCACGCGAGATGGAGAACCCGTTCTATGAGACGAGCCGCGAAGGCTTTCACACAGCTCTGGATATCAGTGCCTACTCACTTATCCCGATGGCAAAGCGTGCCATGCCGATGATGCAGGCCCGCGGCGGTGGCAGTATACTCACACTGACCTACATGGCAAGTGAGCGCGTAGTGCCCAAATATAATGTCATGGCCGTTGCCAAAGCCGCCCTGGAGTGCAGTGTGCGTTTCCTGGCCTACGAAATGGGAGAGCATAATATTCGCGTCAACGCGATTTCTGCGGGTCCACTCAACACTCTGGCCGCCCGCGGTGTCTCTGGCTTAACCCATTTTCGCGAGCAGATGAATCATATAGCCCCGCTGCGCCGTAACATTGAGCAGAGCGAGGTGGGCGACGCAGCTCTCTTCCTCTGCAGCCCCCTGGCCCGCGCGATCACCGGTGATATTATGTTTGTCGATGCCGGTTACAACATCATGGGATTTGGAGATACGAAATAGGATACAGAGAAGAAAACGGGCACCACTGGTGCCCGTTTTCTTCTCTGTATCCTATAATATTTTTATTGCTCTACACGGCGACCGGTGGGTGGCGGGGGAGCAGGCTCTCCACAGATGCTACAGTAACGCGCGTTCGAGCGGTTCATGTGCCCACAGGGCCATGGCCGCAGCGTTCCAGAGACGACCGTCTGTATTGATGACGATGATGGCTGGACGGGTTGAGGTGTTTTAGGCGGCGCACCAAAGGCCACCATGGCATCATCCAGTGACGAAGCTTGCTTCTGCTGCATAGAACCCCCCGCGGGACTCGGCCCCTTCTGGGCAATAGCAGCCGGGCGTGGTTCCTGTGAGTCTAGTCCAGCTTTTCCTGTGCTGGAAGTGGTTGATTTCTTACTACGGCGGCGGAAAAACACCAAAAAGAGCAGCGCCAGCAGGAGAATTAGCAAAGCTATGCCGCCAATCGTCAATACATAGGCTGCGATTGTATTTGTTGGGGCCGTATTCGCTGTTGGCGTAGGCTGTGGCGATACATTCTCGGTTCTGGCCTGTTGCTGCGCATATGTCAGATAGGGTGTGACTCCTTTGAACAGGGGATATTTTGCGGCGATCTGCGCAAATTCCTGTTGGGCCCTATGCCAGTGGCCGGTAGAATTGGATGCATAGTCGTTTAAGGCCTGACTCCATGCTTTCTGAAAGGGTCCGGCAGAGGTATTCAGGTTGAGCGCTTGTACCAGTTCCCGGGCGCTATTACTCGCCTGTAAGAAACTGGTGCCGCCTGGGGAGCCGGAGTTAACCAGGCCAAAGCTCACAATACCCACAACGGCTCCATTGCTGTCCAGAGCAGGCCCGCCGCTATCACCATGCTCGACGTTGCCGCCGACTTGAATTACCTGCGCCCCCGAGTCCGTTGTTTTGGTGGAACTGACGTTGATAGTATTGACCGAAGCTGTCAGAAGATCTGTCGGCCTGTTGCTGACATCCCCGTTGCCTGGGAAACCAATAATCGTCAGTTGATCTTGCTGCTGAACATTCCCCGAATCTCCAAGTTGTACGCTTGGCATATCATTCAAGCCAACGTGGATAATAGCCACGTCTTTTTCGTTAAAAGAGCTCTCTTTTTCAATGCGGTCAACCGCGGCGTGCATCTGAAACGGCAGGCTTGACAAATCTGGTGCGCTCAGTGGACCGGTATAGCTTGTATTAAGAAAGACTTCGCTCGAGGCCGGGTCATAACTTGGCGTCGCGATCAGTTGCCCGCTCTTGAGTTCCTGGTCTACTTGATCCGCAGTGACCTGAGAACCGGGCTTGGCATTTAAATTGATATACGCGGTCACGTCTTTTGCCGCTGTGTCATCAAGATACTGGCTTAATGACTGGTCATGCGGCGGATTAATTACATGATCCGCGGTCAGAATGTCACCGTGTCCGGAAATGAACGTACCACTGCCCGATAATTGTAGTGGATAACTGTTGCCTGTGCCTTGAGGGAAAGTCACGTTGCTTGTCTGAGAAAAATGCACCGTCAGGTGACCGCCAAGAGTCGTGAAAATGCGTACTACCGCGGGCTCGGCGATATCTACCGCACGCACAACGGGATCAGCGACATTACCGCCCGGCTTGCCACTGGCGAAGGCAGTCGTTGTCGAAGTTTGTACTGTTCCAATTATAAAAAGACACACCAATCCGCATACCAGCAGTAAACGGGATGACCAGCGCGCTAGATGTGAAAGTGTGCCTGTATATCCTGATCTATACATATGTAGCATCTTGCCTTTGGTTACAAGTGAAAAGCTTTGTTTGTATTTACATCATATCATATACATACGAAAATACGTACCCCAACTCAAGTGGGTTGTACCGCCAGGAAGGTCCAGGGTTCAGGGCATACCATACATAAAAGCTATCTCAATGAGCTCGTAATTCGGTGAATGATGAAGGCAGCGCCGCCCTGGCTGGGGTGACGTCTACAATTGTGATTCACCTATAGTGCCGACTTAACTCAGAAGCATAGACCTTTCCAACTGTCGCGGCATTTTGCTCTAACCACTGACTCAAGTGCCTATGTCCTGTTGGAGCGTTCTGTGAAACCAACAGATTTGCCATCAACCCCTTTATTTCATCCTGTGTGATTAACACATCCCCAAGCAGCGGCTCAATGAGCTTCGCCAGATAAAAGGCAAGGCCAGGATTGACATGTGGAAACAACACGTTGCTACGACCAAGTTTAGCAGCTATCAGCCGTACCAGTTCCTCGAACGTGAAAATGTCCGGTCCAACAGCGTCGATAATACCGTTTTCTTTCGACTGCCCGGCCTGTACCACCAGGTCCGCCATATCCTCTACATACATTGGCTGGAGTTGATACGTGCCTGACCCAAAAATTGGAAAGACGGGGAAGCGCCTGAGTAGCCAGGCGATATTATTGATGAGGATATCTTCCGTACCAAAGGTAACCGTTGGCCGGATGATCGAGTACGATAAGCCAGAATTGATGAGAGCCTGCTCCAGTACGGCTTTGCCCTTGAAATAGGGCAGCCGTGACGTTTCAGCTGGATTGGTTATACTGATGTGTACCACGTGTTGAATGCCTGCATCTTTGGCCGCATCGAACAGTATTTTAGTGTTTGCCACTGCCTGCTCAAAGGTGGATGAGCCATGCGCGAAGCGAATCCAGTAGGTATTATAGAGCGTTGTTGCCCCTTCCAGGCTCTTGACCAGTGCCGCGGGATTATCAAATTGAAAAGGATAAACACAGACCTGCTCTCCAAATGGGTTTGGGTTGTCGGGATGCCCGGTGAGCGTGCGAACCTGTTTCCCCATCGCCAGGAGACGGCGTGTAATGTATTTACCAGTATAGCTGAATGCCCCGGTAACGACGTTTACTTCGTTTGTTGCCATAATCAATGCTTCCTCTCACTATTATGTAAATCCCCATCCCAAGAATCGTGTAACGTGGTACAGGATATAATAATAATAGACCAAAAACGCTTTACATAAAAGAAACACTGCCATGAAGACGACTACGAAAAAACAACAATTTAATACCGGCTTTCTCGCTGGCTTGGGGGCGGGAATAGTCGCTACGGGCTTTATGCTGATCCTCAATCAAGCCCTGGGTGGCATCTCGTTACCGGAGGTGTTTGGATCATTTCTCACCGCGCTCATGCCCGCCTCCATGTTTGATTATTTACATCAATTAATCGGTGGCGACGCCAAACACTACCTGTTCTATGGCATTATCGTAGGGCAGTGTCTTGTTTTTGCGTTGAGCGGGGGACTGTATAACCTCTACCTGGCGAGAGTGGTACATGTTGCTGCGGTTAAAGCATTTTATAAGAGTGAAAAGCCGCAAGCGGATATGGAGGTAGCGCCGGCTGGCCGACAACTTCAACTTTACCAGGGGTTGATATTGGCCTTTATACTCTGGCTGCTGGTCGGTTTTGTGCTGCTTCCGCTGACGAGCGCTGGGATCTTTGGGGTAGACCTCGCTATTGGTTTGAACAACACGTTAGTAAGTCTCGCGGCAGTAGGCATGGTGTATGGCCTGCTTTTTGTGTCTATTCAGAACTGGCTTGCGACCCGCGGCCATAAGAGGAAGGCAGCCCAGGATGGCGAAGAGGCAGAGAGCGGACTGACGCGGCGCACGGTGATCACACGCGGCCTGATTATAGCTGGTGTCGGGCTGCTGGGCTTTGGAGCATGGCGGTTTATTACTCAGGGCGTGAGCAGTGCCACCGCTCCTGTATCTAAACTGATCCAGAATTATAAAAATAAGATCGTGCCGCCGGTGCCGAACTATGGCGAAATTCATCCCACACGGTTTCTCTCGCCGGAGGTTACCTCGAACGACCAGTATTACGTGGTCTCCAAAAACCTCTTCTCTGACCCTACGGTCAACAGTAGTGGCTGGCACCTGACGGTTGATGGATACGTTGACAAACCTTTCACGCTGAGCTACCAGGAGTTGCTTGCTCTGCCGATGCAGCAGCAATACGAGTCCATGATGTGCATCAGCAATGAGGTTGGCGGTCAATACATGAGCAACGCCCTCTGGGAAGGTGTGCGTCTGAAAGATTTGCTTGAGCGAGCGGAGGTCAAAACGGGCGCTGTCAAAGTCGTTTTCTACGCGGTGGACGATTATAGTGATAGTATTCACCTGGACAAGGCGCTCGAGCCTACCACGCTGCTGGCTGTGCGTATGAATGGTGCGACGCTACCGCAGGGTCATGGCTTTCCTGTGCGCATGCTTGTGCCCGGCATCTACGGTATGAAGCACTGCAAATGGCTGACGCGTATTCAGGTTGTGTCGCAAGATTACCAGGGCTACTGGCAAGAGCGCGGCTGGAGCGATCCCGCGCCCATTCGCTTGACCTCGCGTATCGATACTCCCCTGGTTGGCTCGAGTGTTCCCGTCAACCGGTTGACATATGTTGGTGGTGTCGCCTTCTCAGGCAATAAAGGTATCTCCGAAGTGGATATCAGCCTCGATGGGGGCAACAGCTGGCAGCTCGCAACCCTCAAACGACCTCTCTCTACCCTCACATGGGTGCTCTGGGAGTATCCATGGCTACCGACTTCGCGTGGCTTCTATACCCTCATTGTTCGTGCCGTCGATATGGAAGGGAATGTGCAGGACCCCAACGTAGAACCGCCTGCACCAGATGGGTCATCTGGATATCATACCATTGATGTATCCGTTGTATAATCAGGCAATTTGTTAATCTTTGCTAATTTCGGGTAAAAAGTGTCCGTTTCGGCCTTTGCTATTGATTGTAGTAGTAGAGGCATCTCAAAGCTATAGAGAAAACGGACGAGAAAGACCTTGTTTGAGCGGATAAGGCCAAAATGGTGATGGATGTCCAGGCGGTTGAGAGTCTACGAGCGAAGGATGCTCGGGCCTTCTGTTCACTAATCGAACGGCTACAGCAACCCGTTACTGCGTATTTGCACCGCCTTGTAGGCAACCGCGAAGTGGCTCTTGACCTTGCGCAAGATACCTTTTTACAGGTGTATAAAGAGATTGAGAAGACATCTCCAGACCTCTTACTAGACGCCTGGATCTATCGTATTGCCACAAATTATGGTCTCCGCTATCTAAACCGTAGACGTTTGCGCCTCTTTGTAGGGCTGGACGATCCCTCTTGCCCTGAAGACTGTAATCACCATTTGATGGTGCCTGGTCCAGAAAGTCAGGCGGAAACGCGTATTCTTGTGCATGAAACGCTCTTGAAAATGAAGCCGCAGGACGCGGCGTGTTTGCATCTCCATTATGGGAGCGGTTTTACCTACGAAGAGATCAGTCATGTGTTAGGCATGACGCCAGAAGCAGTACGTAAACGCGTTGCTCGTAGCGTGGAGAAATTTCGTGCTCTGTATGAGGCATCTACTCAGACGAGCAAAGAAGCAAACAGTAATTGCAGGTGAGGTAGTTGATCTATGCCAGGACAAAAGCGGGTGTCAGAGGATGTGGATGAAATAGTGCATCCAGATGATAGCACACTGCTTACCTATATTGGTCAGCCATTCCCTGATAAAGCCAGGTCGAATGTACGCCAGCACCTCGCACTGTGTGAGCCGTGCCAACTTCGTTATGGTGAGCTGAAAAGCACCGCCGATCTGCTTACTGAAACGCTGGCACACTTTGAAAATGCGCAATATTATCCGCCGTTGACGGTGAAAGTGCGTGAGTCTATACAAAATCCTGCCGCTGCCCGCCTTGTTCGCCTGAAACGTCGGAAGGAGCGACTACGGGAAGACCTGGCACTATACCCCCTTCTTCCAGTTCTTTTCTTGTTGAGATCAAGACGACTAAAACCGAGAAATATGGCAATGGCATCAGTACCAGTCGCTGCTATTCCTGCGGTGCTGTTCCTGGTATTGCTGGCGGTGTTCGTGGTATTGGCTTCCAATAGCGAGAAACTCAAGCAGTTTCAGCCTTCTGATGTGACGAGCACCGGTGTGGCACAGTCCACACCAAACATTCTACCCCACTCGGTTGCGACACCCATCACACCCATCACACCCACCGCGAAACCAGTGAAAGCGCTTCCAGCTTTTCCGGAGACGACAGTCACAGCGACGCCCGGTCCGCCCAAACCAACAATCAGTCTCTGTTCGACGACGAGTGACAAGACACAATCGCGCTTACGTTTCTGTGGCAGTAATTTTTCAGCGGGTGATCAAGTCCAGCTTGTCGTAACTTTCGCTTTTAGTCGAACCAGGTATAAATTCCTGGTACCTGTAAGTGCACAGGGCATATTCCAGATCTCGTGGATTGCCTCTAATTGTAAATGGGTGCCTCTATCCATCTATGCGCAGGATGTGACCCCGGGACACACGGCCGAAATTTCACAGATATTGCAAAATATTCAGTTTTTGAATTGTAATTCTCCGGCACCGACGGCAGCGGCGGGATAGCATTCCACGCATTAAATGAAAAGATATGTCGAGGCAAACAGCAGAACGGGTTGAAGGATGAGAAAAAAAATAGTACAACAGTGCGCATGGTGTTTACGATTAATCGATAGCACGGGGGAACACATCTCGCCTGTGCCGGTGCCGAAAATATATAAGGCATCCCATGGGATGTGCCAGACATGTGGGAATAGTTGGCTGGCGGCAGTGGAAGAGTCTTATGGAGGGGGAGGAGTAATGAGCGTTTCAGAGAATGGAGGGCACCACGTCCAATGCATGGAAGAAAGTGCGCTCCATTGATAGATAAACTTCCCGTTATTTTTTGTGAGGAAAAGACTACTTTTTGGAATTCTGCAAAAAATCGAGCATGAGCTGGTTTACTTTGTCGGGCCGTTCTTGTTGGACCCAGTGACCGCTGTCGGGGAGATATGTAACTTCAATATGGTCCACCCATGGCTCAAGATCATACGTCAGCTCAATGCCAAGTGCGATATCGTGCTCTCCCCAGATCAAAAGCGTTGGGGTGCTGACGTAGGTGTTCTCCCTTGTAGCTGGAGGTGGCAGGCGGCGAAAGAGTTGACGGTAATAGTTTAGACTGGCAGTCATGGCTCCGGGTTTGCTCATGGCCTCCTGGTATAGCGCAGTCACTTCGCGAGGAAATACGGCTTTTTGGAGCGCTGCTCCATTGAGCATGCGTCCAATTTCATTGGCATGGTTGCGCAACAATAGCGCTTCAGGGAGCCAGGGAATTTGAAACGCGAAGATATACCAGCTTTTACGGAGTTGTTTGAGCGTACGAAATTCACGCTGCATCGCATATGGATGCGGCGCATTCATAGCGATGAGATGGCTGGTCATGTGTGGATAGTGAATGGCAAAATGCCAGGCCAGGATGCCGCCCCAGTCGTGTCCAACAATGATGGCCTGCTCTTGTCCTAACCCTTTGATCAAGCCTTCAATGTCCTTCAGAAGCGTCGGCACGTCGTAGCCTTTGCGCGGTTTGTCTGTGTCATTGTACCCACGTAGATCGGGAGCGACAACAGTGTAACCGTGCTCCGCGAGGAATGGTATCTGGTAACGCCAGGAGTACCAGAACTCGGGAAAGCCGTGCAGGAGGACGATCAAAGGCCCGCTGCCCTGGGTAACATAGTGCATGCGAATGCCATTGCTGATGATGTCGCGGTGCTGCCAGGTTTCCGTTGTGATTGCCATAAGGACCTATCACCTTCAAACAGAATGAAGGGTTTCTAGCAGCGCGGGCTGCCGTGAGACCCTTCATTCCAAGTTTATTCCCCGGCGGTGTCGTTGTAGACGATAGCGCGTTTCACTTGCTCGATCAGGTCGGTAACGGGGATACCGCGAGGGCAGGCGTCCGCACAGTTAAAGATGGTGCGGCAGCGCCAGACGCCGTCGCGTTGTCCCAGGATGGCAAGCCGTTCCGCTGCTCCCTGGTCGCGGCTATCAAAGATGAAGCGGTGAGCGTTGACGATCGAGGCAGGTCCAACCCAGTCGGGGTTGGCCCATACTGATGGGCAAGAACCCGTACAGGCGCCACAGAGAATACACTTCGTGCCTTCATCGTAGCGCTCGCGCTGGGCAGGGCTTTGCAGGCGTTCCGTTCCCGGCTCACTGTCGTATGTGATCAGGTAGGGCTTGACGGATTTATATTTATCAAAGAACGGATCCATGTCGACTACAAGGTCTTTGATGACCGGGTAGCCAAGCATAGGTTCAATCGTCACCTTATCGCCAACATCGCGCATCAGGACCTTGCAAGCCAGGCGGTTGCGGCCATTGATGCGCATGGCATCCGAACCACAGACACCATGTGCGCAGGAGCGGCGGTATGTGAGAGAGCCATCCATTGTCCATTTGATGGTGTTCATGGCGTCCAGCAGGCGGTCGATGGGATCGACCTCCACGCGATAATCGGCCCAGTATGGCTTCTTATCCTTTTCGGGGTCGAAGCGTCTGATACGCACCAACACATTCATGGTTTGCCTCCTTAATATTTCCGTTCCTTGGGCTTGAATATTGGATCATCAATCAATTTGACATCCTTGTAATCCAGGCGTACATCATGTGCCTTCGTACCCTTGTACGCGAGGGTATGTTTTAACCAGTTGGCATCGTCACGCTTCTGGTAGTCGAGACGATAGTGTGCACCGCGACTCTCCGTACGTGCCAGGGCGCCATGAATGGTTGCCTCACTGCAATCCAGCAGGAAACCAAGCTCAATAGCTTCAACCAACTCCGTGTTAAACTTTTTGCCTTTATCCTGTAATTGTGCCCGCTTATAAGTATCCTGCAAGCCATCCAATGTGTCGAGGGCATGGTGCAGCCCCTTGTCGCTACGCTCAACATAGACCCTTTCGTCCATCTCATTTTGTAGCGTACTACGCACACGGGCCGCTGACTCTCCGCCGGTAGAGCTATAGAGCTTGTCCACTAATTCGCGAGCGTATGCCTCTGGTTCGTCTGGAAGCGGCGCGTGGCTGTTTTCAGTAATGAACTTCGCGATGTGTTTGCCGGCGCGCCGGCCAAAAACAATCAGGTCGACCAGTGAATTCGTACCAAGGCGGTTGGCGCCGTGTACCGAGACGCAGGCTACCTCGCCAGCGGCATAGAAGCCAGGCATTGGTGTCCATTGTGGATCAATGACGACACGCGCATCCTCATCGGTTGGAATGCCCCCCATGGCGTAGTGCGCGGTCGGTTGGATCGGCACAGGTTCAGTAATTGGCTCGACGCCAAGATAGTTACGCGCGAAATCGGTGATATCGGGTAACTTCTCGGAGATCGTCTTGGCTCCCAGGTGTCGTACATCGAGGTAAACATAATCTTTGCCCTCTACGCCGCGCCCCTCTTTGATCTCCTGGATGATACAGCGCGAAACGATATCGCGCGGAGCGAGGTCCTTGAGTGTGGGCATGTAGCGTTCCATAAAGTACTCGCCTTTGCCGTTAAGCAGCTTGCCGCCCTCACCGCGCGCTGCCTCGCTGAGCAGAACGCCCACCTTGTAGATACCGGTGGGATGGAACTGGTACATCTCCATGTCCTGCAGGGGTATGCCCCGGCGGTAGGCGATGGCCATGCCGTCGCCAGTGCAGGCGAAGGCGTTACTGGTAACACGCCATGCTCGTCCATAGCCACCCGTGGCGAAGAGCACTGCTTTGGCATGGAAGGTGTGAATTTCTCCTGTGCGAATCTCCAGCGCCACAACGCCGCAGGCCTGACCATCGTTGAACAGCAGGTCGAGCGCGAGGAATTCACTGAAGAAGCGTACCTGGTTTTTCACTGCGCTCTGGTACATCGTCTGGAGAATCATATGGCCGGTGCGATCAGCCGCGTAGCAGGCGCGTCGTACCGCGGCCTCGCCGAAGTTGCGCGTGTGGCCACCGAAGCGACGCTGGTCGATACGTCCATCCGGGGTGCGGTTAAACGGCAGGCCGCGATGTTCAAGTTCGTAGACGGCATCAATTGCCTCGCGTGCCAGGATCTCAGCCGCGGGCTGGTCTACCAGGTAGTCACCGCCTTTGACGGTATCGTACATGTGCCATTTCCAATGGTCTTCTTCTAGGTTACCCAGCGCGGCAGCGACACCACCCTGGGCCGCGCCAGTGTGCGAACGTGTGGGGTAGACTTTACTGAGCACGGCTACGCTGGTGTCGGGCAGTTGCATAGCGGCCATCAAACCGGCCCCGCCGGAACCAACGATGACCACGTCAAATTTATAATACATAGTGCATCCTCGCTACTACTAGTGAAGGCAGGATACGCCGAGATTTGCCGTGTGCTGGAAAGTGATCAGCGTAATCGTACCTAACATAAAGAAGATCAAGGTCAGTGTTCCGGCCACTGACATCAAGGTCAGCCGTGCGCCACGCCCACGAACATAATCATCGATGACTACGCGCAAGCCGTTCATACCATGCAGGAGCGCCAACAACAGGAGTAACCAGTCGTAGAGTCTCCAGAGGGGGTTATCGTAGCGCATTGTCACGAACTGGTACGTTGTACAGGCAACATCAGTCGTAACGTGCATAATGAGCAAGTGAAAGATAACAAGGAAAATCAGCAAGATGCCAGAGATGCGGAAAAAATACCAGGAAAAGGTTTCAAATCCGCCGCTAGCTGGTTTCGCTCCATATCCAGTCGAAATACGCATGTGTGTTCCTCCTAGTAGGGACCCGATGTATCGTGTCCCATGCGGGGTGGGGGGACAGGCCCACGTTATCCAGTTATTACTTTGTGATTGTCGTCGCGTGTGGTTGTAAAAATGGCAGCGCCGGCTCAAGGACAAAGTATGCGATGGGGATGAAACCGACGATGGTGAGAACCATGACGATAACGAACATCAGCACCTGGTAACGCACGCCCTTGCGCCAGAAGTCGATCACCATGATACGTATACCGTTAAAGCCATGCAGGAGTACAGCACCTATCAAGGCCAGGGATAAAAACCGAACGATGATGCTGTCGAAGAGCAAAATACCTTCATTGTAGACGGCTGGGCCGAAGCCTAACAAAGACACATCCACAATATGGATCATGAGAAACAAGAGGATAGCCAGTCCTGTAACGCGATGAAGCAACCAGGACCACATCCCGGATTGACCTCTGTACATAACAACCTCAATTCTGGTGGCGGGGAAGAGCCTGAGGAGGGCCTGAGGCAAAATAAAATAGATCAGGGATCGCACGTATTCAGCGGCCTCGCAGCTCTTGCTCTCGCCTTTTGGATAACCCTGATGGATATCCTGACAACAAAAATAGGCGAATCGCTAACCCTGAAGGGAGTGAGTACGTCTGGGTGGTGAATCTACCAGCATCATCAAATGTGCTCGCATCTCTAGAATCAACGCCCTTTAGGTAAGATGATATGTAGGCACACTCTTGTGCCGGTAGCAATCAGTCTTATTGACGTCGTATTCTTATTATAGCGCACAGTAAGGTGTTGCGCAAAGAGGGGTAAACGAGAATTTGCTCTTCTTATCCCCTGTAAAAATCCGTCAAAGTAGTGTATAATATGAGAACCAGAGAAAAATCCCACTGAGAATTTATTCAGGGCGAGCCATGCTTCGCCCCTGCAAAGGCAATGTTGCCAGACGTGCGCGTATTTGCAGGGGTGTGCAAAGCATAGCTCGCCCCTTTTTTTGTGGTCACCTGTACCTCTTGCTCTTGTGTCAACAATGACCACATGCTAAGATAGAGTTGGATCCTTCACAACATGGTTCGTTGAATCGTTTGTAACGAAAACTGTCATTGTAACCTGGCAACGTAATAATATCTGCTACGACAATTTTTTATGTCTACTTCGTGGCGCCTGTATGTAGCAGGCTGCCATAGCAGAGGAAGCGTTGTGAGTACACTGCACAGTAATCAGGAAAATCCACATCTTGCCAGGGTAGAACGGGGCATTGCCGGAGCGCGGATACCTCGGCGGGAGGAAGATGTGCAGCAATTTCAGACGTTCTATCAGGAAAACCTGGGCCTTATTTATCGCTATGTGTATAGTAAAGTTGGCAACCGAGAAGAGGCCGAGGACCTGACGTCTCAAATATTTATTAAAGCGATACGTGGCGTTGACACTGAACGCGGACCGCAAAGTATGCAGAAATGGCTGTTTCAAGTTGCGCGTACAACCATTGCTGACTACTGGCGCGTCTACTACCGCGTGTCAGCTAGCTCTTTAGAAGAACTGCTCGAGGCCGGCTGGGAAGGCCCAGCAGAAGAAGAGTACAAGCCTGTTAGTAGCATGCCTACGGAGCGTGTGCAGCGTATTCTTCAGGCTTTGCCTGAACACTATCGAGAGGTTTTGACGTGTCGTTTTCTGTTCAATCTTTCAATTAAAGAGACAGCTTTGAGTTTGGGCTTGACGGAGGCCAATGTAAAAGTGTTACAGTTTCGTGCGCTTAAACGCGCCGCAGATCTCGAACATATTGCCATAGTAAGCAAGTAAATGTGTATGAGTGGGTAGGGGACCCTGCCCGCACCAGCCATTATAACTAACCCGGAGAAACAAGACTATGCCAGGTGAAGACCAGGAACGATTTGAAGACTATCTGGAGCTGGAACACTATATTGAGCAGCTTCAGGCAGGCCGTGTCGCCCACCCACCGGCGGAGCTGACACCCAGCCAGGCGAATGTCTATCGCATGGCTGCACTTTTTCGCTCCGCGTCCCCTGAAGCCAGTGAGCCTCGACCGGAGTTTGCCGCCGAGTTGCAGGCTCGTCTCGAGCAGGAACTCCAAGAGCGAGCAAAAGTAGAACCTCAACCTCAAACTCTGAAGCGCAAAAGAGAGCAGAAGCAGAAGCGCAATGTCTCCCGGCGCGCGCTGTTGACTGGTGGGGCCGCTGCCGCTGCTTCATTAGTAGTTGGAGCCGGTCTAGAGCGTATAGTTGAACAGGCACAGGCGGCAAGACAACCTCAACAACCTCAACAAACTCCCGACCCATATTCAGGTCAACTCATAGCGGCTGGCGTTCCCACCACGTGGCACCTTGTGACTACGCTTGCTAACCTGGGAGATAAAGCCGTGCGCTTTGTCGCAGACACGGTTGTTGGCTATATCATACGCGATGATGGCGATGGCGGTGATCCAGACAAGGGGAAGATTATCGCTATCTCCGCAGCTTGTACGCACATGGGTTGTATTGTGCAATGGCAGGACTCGGACCGTAAATACCATTGCCCCTGTCATGGCGGCCTGTTTACTGAGTATGGCGGGATCGATGCTGGCGCTGCTAAATTACGTTACCTCCGCCCATTGCCGCGCTTGAATACAAAAATAGTCAATGGCAATGTCTATGTCGAGGTACCGGTTAACCCTGGTTCCCCTTCTACCAAGGCGTGGCAATGAGGCGTAGCCTGCTCGTCGTTGCTCTTGGGATCACTTTTCTCATTTTGCTGACGTGGCTTGGCACTGTTATTACCTCTATTATTCCCCATAGGGTGACCGCGCAGGAACAAACTGCTAGTGCTGGCCCCTACCAGGTTACTCTGCAGGTCAACCCGAATCCACCTCTCATCACGCAGCCCGCAACGCTCTCGTTACAGGTACTCTCTAGTAGTTCACAACAACCTGTCACCAACGCACATGTTATGCTGGAGAGTACTATGGTGGAAATGGATATGGGCGTCGATAGAGTAGAGGCTCGTGCGCAAGGTGACGGCACATATCTCGCCAATGTACAGTTTTCTATGAGCGGCTACTGGAAAGTCCATGTTATTATCACGACTCCAGGTGCGGCCCCCGTGAGCACAGATTTTGAAGTGACTGCGCAATAATCTGGCCATAAATGCATCGGGCCAACCACCTGATGCTTGTGGCAGGACTATCCACAATCTTAGTTGGTGACCTGCCCAAAGATGTACCCACCTCCTCCCTGTGCTATACTCTGATATACAAAAAAATCATTGCGAAGAGCGTAGCGATGAGGCTTCAGAAAAACATGGACATGGCCTAGCTAAAAATAATGTCTGAATATGCGTGAATATAAATATAAAGGAACTTCCTATGCACTTTTATCGTCGGATTTGTGGTGGTTTTGCCATACTTTTTATAGTGATGCTCCTGGCCGCTTGCGGTGCCCTTGGTGGTTCCAATGCGCCGCAGGCACAGACAAAAGCTACTCCAACACTCCCACCGACCCCAACTCCCGGACCGGGACAGCAGTTGTTGAGTACAATGGCGCAGAAGTTTAATACGGCCAGTACGCTACATGGCGTGTTCGACGTAAAGATTACCGGTCCGGCCTTTAATGGGACCGAAAATAGCGAGATATGGAATGCTTTACCCAACAAAATTCGCACGGTTGTACTGCAATCAACGGTTGCGCAGTTTCCTACCGGTTCAATTACGGTGAGCGATGGCAAAGTAATCTGGCAGTACGATCCAACAAAGAAGGTTGTCTATAAAGGACCAGTGACGGTCAGCACAGCCAGTGCGACACCGACAGCCAATGGCCGGAGCCAGCTCATTTTGAATATCTTACGCCCGGTCTTTACACAAAGTGACGCAACATTAGTATCATCCTCGACGAAGATTAATGGACATGATGCGTACGATGTACATGTTGTTTCGCGGGGGCAATCAGCAACGGGCGGTGGGGGTGGTGGGGGTGGCTTCGGGAATTTCAGCTATTCTGGTAATGTCTACATTGATAAGACAACGAACCTGCCAATACAGGTGAATCTGATGATCCAGGGCCTGGGCCAGGTCTTGCTGAATATTCCTATGCTCATACTCAATCAGCCCATTCCAGCAAGCACATTTACCTTCGTTGTTCCCGAGGGCGTCAAAGTACTGTCTTTACCGCCAGCGAATACTATCCCTGGCACAGGTTCGCTAACCCTGGACCAGGCACAGCAAAGGGCCAGACAGGCCGGCTATCATTTGCTCAGTATTCCCGCCTCCCAGGCGGACTATGTCCTGGGCAATGTTAACGCGCTGGGCGCCCCAGGCAATCAGATTTACACACTGAGCTATACCAAAGGGAGCAGCAGTTTTACCATTGCCCAGGGGAAAGCGCTGGCGAACTTGCCTTCCAGTGGAGGTCGACAGGTCAGCTTGCGGGGAACGACAGGAACAGTGTCGACAACCAATGGCGCGACGACGCTCTCCTGGACCGAGAAGGGCGTTGGTATTACTATTACCGGGAATGGCCTGACTGGCGATCAGCTACTGAGTATTGCGAAATTATTGTTGTAATGAAATATCTAGCGCATACCTGCGCTTGAAAAGAAGGTAGCAGCGGCAGGTGGCGATAGGGCATATCAACGCCTTTTTCTTGATGGCTATGTCTGGTATATTCCGAGGGGAGCCTACCCCTCCCCATAGTTATACCTCTGTCTGCGCCTCATTCGTGCTGGGAACAAATTTCCTGTAGCGTTGTTGAAGAGTACCTTTACTCCATAAGTGGGCGAACATACCAACGATGAGATGTGAAACACATGGCGGCAGGCTTCTTGCGGCAGGCCGTCGCTCTTTTGCTTCAGTACATAACAAAGGCGGGTATCCAATCGGTAGGATACCCGCTTTCCCCATGTGTCACAGGCTCCTATGCCTGCGCGTTGTTTTGCGGCCTGTTGCTACGGCTGGGGTTGTGACACCTGGAAGCAGGCCACGTCATACTGGGATACGGCAAGCAAGCTATTGGCATTCAAAGACGATGCAGTTCCCGGATTACCTGCGTAGACTGCGTCAGCTTGCCCACCGGCAAATGGTGATCCACTATTGTTGGCTGATTGACCTGGAGACGAGGGCTGCGCCTGGCAACTCTGACCAGGCTG
>VBHI01000018.1 GCA_005881495.1 Chloroflexota bacterium | reverse complement strand
TACTCCTGTGTGATAGAGCAGGAGGGTTCCCCGTTACTGGTGCACGTCCCTTCTATGGTAACACGTTCCTCTGCTGCTTGCAGCAACACAGAGATCATGGAGTGTATCCATCTCTTAGGGTAGGGAATCAAGGAGGGGAACAAAAACCTAGCTGAAGAGGGTCCAAATGGGGAAATCATCTGTGAATGGTAACTTTGCACAGGAACAATGACAGTTTTGCGCTACAGCGCCATCGACTCTGTAGCGCAGCGGAAGTAGAGCATGTCAGGTAAGACGATTTACAGTACGCTCAGGAAGCAGCGCCTGAATCTGGTCTACGAGCGTGTTACAAAGAGAAGGTGTTGAAACAAGAGAAGGGAAAGATGAAGCGCGTAGAAATCGTGAACCAGCGAGTAGTGTTTGATGACGTCTTCAAGATCGAGGAGGCGACGCTGCGCTTTGAGCGGTTCAACGGGCAGATGAGCGAGCCTGTCCGTCGGCTCGTCTTCGAGCGAGGTGATGCGGCAGCGGCGCTTCTGTGGAACCGGGATACACAAAAGGTCATCCTGATCAAGCAGTTCAGGTATCCGACCTACAAGAAAGGTCCAGGCTGGCTCTTGGAGGTGGTTGCGGGCATGGTCGACCCGGGCGAGCGGCCGGAGGAGACCATTCGACGCGAGGTACACGAAGAGGTTGGCTACCAGGTAGGCGACCTCCAACCGATCGCCACGTTCTATGTTTCACCAGGAGGCAGATCTGAACGCGTTGCGCTCTACTACGCAGAAGTCGGTGAGACGGACCGGGTTGCCGCGGGAGGCGGATGTGCTGCTGAGCACGAAGATATTGAGCAGGTGGAACTCTCGCTGCCTGAGCTCTGGACAGCCCTGCACGAGAGGAACATAGTGGATGCCAAGGCCTTGATCGCCGTGCAATGGTTGCAGTGCAGGCTGGCAGGACAGAAAAACGTGAAGAGCGACGGCTCGTGTGAGCAGGGATGAATACCTTCCGATTGTACTGTGGTCTCACACGCATTGGCAAGCAATGGAGTCATGATCTATCGCTCTTACGGCGTCAAATTACGAACGGATGTGCCAAGTAGCCAATACACCTTTTCAGGCTATACGTTCACTCGTTAAAGGGCGCACCACAAACTACTTGACAGACTCTATGGAATCAATATTCTTCAATTGTTATCCGCAAAATTATGCCCTTTGCGCATTGATGGTATCCTACTGAGAGTGTCCCTTCTCTCCTCTCTGACCTTTTTCAGAGCTACTCGATATAGAAGTAACCCTATCGGTTACTCAATGATGGTTTTCAATACAGTCAGATGACTGAGAGCCATTACCTATGTGATACACTTGAAGCGTGTATTCCCAAGGAGGGAGAATATTGGAACGTTGGAAGAAAGATGGAAAGCAGAAATTGGACAAAAGGTGAGAGCGTCGTAGTCAAACCAGGCGTCACCGATCCAGATACGGGCCACAATATTGGTGGGTGGCAGGGGCGCATCAGTGCGATCTTTGATGAGATGGGAACCCTGACCATCCAATGGGACAGCCACACACTGAAGAGCATGCCTCTCACTCATATTGCCTGGTGTGAAGAAGAGGGGATGTCCTGGTCAGAGATGAATCTGTCTAACCATGAAGTGGAACCTGGGACAGCACGCGATACCGAAGACGACGTGGCCAGGACCATCGCGGAGATTGAGTCCAAGTCTAGCTGGCTACATCTCGGAGGAGAACAAGGCAAACGGATTCAAGAGATCGTGAGCCGGGCACAGGATCACGACGAGTTTGCGGTATTTCGGATCTGGCATGCGTATCTAGAGGAGCATCTGGTCTTCCCTTTCGCGGCTACGGTAGTAGAATATCAGCGCGGGCCGGTTCGCCAGGGCGCTCGGGTCAAGGTTCTGGACATCACCTTCCTGGATGAGACATATGGCACCATCGTGGCGGTGAAGCAGAAAGACGGGGTGTATGAACTTCCCCTGTGTGATCTGAAGGTCACAGATGCGGATGTCGAGATCCGGCAATTAGTGGAGGATTACGCTGTGTGGTTTGCCAATCGCTAAGGAGGCAAGCAATCATGGGCAAGTTTGACACCTCTTCACCTCGACAGGCGCAGGTAGATGCCAAAGCTGTACGTCGGCAGGTACGATCTATTTTACACAGTTTGGACCGGATGCGTTCCTCTGAAGCCTACTGGCAGGTGGGTGCGGTCGCTAATGAGGTACGCCAGTTGCTTGAGCAGGGCTGGACATTGATCCAGGCTGACGATGGTCGCAGTGCTCTCGCCTTGCTTGAAGCCATTACTGAAGCATATGTGGCTGACTGGACCAATCTGGATGATTCAGATGGTGAGGCCAGTGGGTTCTTTCAAGATCTGGGTCCTATCTGGACAGAAGCCTTGCTCAGCGTGGACCTTTCGTCCAGGGAACGCAAGGTATGGGCAAGCAAGTTGGAGACCTGGCAACGGGAAATTGATGATTACGGAGTCGAGGAGGTCTTTGAGGCAGCACATGAAGCGGCCCTCCGAGGCTGGGACGATCCTCAACTCCAACATGTTTTGCAGGGAACCGACATCGAAAACGACTCCTGGGATGGAGAAGTATCTGAAGTAACGGTCGCCCGCCTCCATATATTGGAGCGGCGTGGGCGCTTGCAAGAGTATCTTCATCTTGCCAGAGCGCAAGGACAGAACGAAGCCTACGTCGCTATGTTGGTACGCCTGGGTCGCACGCAAGAAGCAGTAGCCTATGGGCGAGCACACCTGGAGACTGCGAATGAGGCTCTTACTCTGGCCAGGGGGTTGTATGACCGGGGCGAACGTGAGCAAGGCTTGCAAATCGCAGAGGAAGGTCTTCGTCTCCAGGGACCAAAGGTTTCACTCGCGAAGTGGCTCCGGGACGAAGCGGCGACGATGGGCGAAGAAACGCGAGCCCTTACAGCCGCCGAAGTGGCTTTTCGCGAGGAACTGAGCTTAGCCAACTATCTTCGCGTGGCAGAGATCGCCGGGGAACAATGGCCTGAGCGCCGTGCGAACCTGCTGGAGTACGTACGCCACACGAAGTCATACGTTCCACGAGGGCAAGTCGATGTGTTCCTGCACGAGGGACTCATTGATGATGCCATAGCAGCAGTAGAGCCCAAGGCAACGCATACCCTGGTAGAGCGAGTCGTGGACGCTGCTATGCAGTCACATCCCGCATGGGTGATCAAGGTCTGTCGGCAGCAGGCGGAGCCGTTCATGGATGAAGGCAAAGCACAGTACTACCGCACGGCAGCGAACTGGCTTGCAAAGGCACGTACGGCCTATCGAAACATGGGCCGTGAAGAGGAATGGCGGACGTACCTGTCTGAGTTGCTGGACCGTCATCAGCGCAAGTACAAATTAGTGCCGATGTTAGAGGCACTGCGTCGATAAAGATGAGGGCAGGAGCTTGCACTCTATTACTCAGCAACGTTTCTGAGAAATGTGCCTCTCTCTTCTTTTAGTATCTCAAGTACATCCGTAACGGTCTGGGGAGAGACACGCCCTGTTTCTCCCATCCACCGGAAGAACTTCTTGAACGACGCGAGATAGGATGTAATGCTGGTGATGGAAGCCCACAACGCTTTCCGAGGAAACCAGTCATCTAAAAACATCCACACGTCTCCGCTATTGGCCTCGTCGAGTTTCTTCAGCGGCTCATAATACACGAGATAATTCGTAAAAAAGTCGATATTGCTGAGATGAATTTGGATGGTTTTCTCGCTCAATCCTGATTGCTTAAGCCAGACCTCAAAAGCATTCAGAATGGGCTGATTCGCGGCTTGAATGGCTCGTACTCGTACATCGTAATCGGATGTATCAGTCTCGCTCATACTCCACTCCTTCGCTTTTTTGTAGAAGGCTTCGCCTCATCTCTCATCCAACCTCCTGTCACCTTGAACGTGATGACTTCCTTGAAATCATGCAATGCTTCAAGTGTCTCCTGCAAGTTCAACGGTTGCTGCGTCCCGCGCTTCCACACTGCCCTATCCAGTGTCCCAATCACCAGGTAATCATTGCCAATGACTTCTGGCTTTTGCTCCATGAAGAAGGATGCCAGGAAATGTTCCACATCGTCCTGGTGAGCAATGAGCAGATCACAGTGCGGGCAGTAGCGGCACGTCTTGTTCAGAGAGAGCAGGTACATTGGATCGACATGGATCACCAGTGGCAACTTCCGCTGGTGCATCTTGTTCTCACATTGGGGGCACCTCGTCCACCGCATATCCTGATACGGATTGAGAAAGAAGCGGTAACACGGAGGCTGTTTGCCAAGCTGTGTCGTGGCTTTCTTTTTCCGATTAGCCATTGATAAATTGCTACTCCTTGATAAAAGTAATTGATTGGTTGAGCTTGCTATTCTTAAACGGCTCATTCAGTTCAACCAGAGCCGGCGGACCTGTTCGCCGGGACGTACGGAGCACTACGAGATTGTTTTTTGCGATCGTGTATTTGGGGTCGATCTCAAGAGCGAGTTTCAACGCCGCCTCGGCCTCGTCGTAACGTTCCTGCATCATCAAGCAGATTCCCAGGTTCCCCCAGGGCTGCGGCAAGCAATCACCCATGGCAATCGATGCCTGAAATGCCTGCCCGGCTTCCTCCCTCTTCCCGGCCTCCATCAATACCAGGCCCTGCTGGAAAAAGTTTTCTTGCTTGACCAGTTGATCCAGCGTAAAGTCTGGCCCACGCAATTTGATCGACTCTTCCACTAGTTGACGACTGAACTGCAATGCTTCATCGAACTGCTCAGTCAGTTCACTGCTCGTGTTTAGCTCGATTGCCCGCTCAATGTCGCGTAACGCCTGACCAAAGCGCATAGTAAAGCGGCTCGCCATACTTCGGTTGTACCAAAGATCGGCGTTCTTTGGTTCGAGAGCAAGCGCTTCGGTAAAAGCTTCATAGCTTTGCGGGAAGTTCTGAAGCATGCCCTGTGCGGTTCCCAGTTGCGCCAGAACACCAGCGCGCTGCGACGCGTGCTGTGGAAGGTAGTTCAACAGGCGTTCGCACTCAACAACCGCCTCAGCGTAGTTTCCTTGAAAGATCTGGTGCCCGATGAGGTCGAGTTGTTTGTCGACTGGCGATGATGCGCTTTTTCTTTTTCGATGCGTTTGGTTTTTTCGCTATAGTTCTTTCTCCTCATTTTCCCCTGGGAATGCGCGGTGAGCGCACAAGGCTTCAGTGCCTCCATTATAGACCCCTTTTGTCCAATTCTTCTTTCAAAGCTCGTAAGCTCTTGTTGCTGTTCCGCAGGTTGGTAATATACGTATTCCATTCCGCTTCCCGCCCCTGCTTCTGGTACAGCAGTCTGATCCGGATCAAGTAGCCCGTCGCTTGCTGGTAATTTTCGCGTCCGCGCCCGTCAATTAGTCTTTGTACAACAGGCTTGTACAGCCGAATCGCTTCATCTGGGTAAGCCTCCTCCGCAGCTTCTGCCACTTGCGCTTGATAGTGACTCGAAGGGCCTTCAGAGCGGGATCCATATCCGTAGAACGGTGCCCTTGGTGTGCGCTCTATCTCTGCCAGGGCAGCGAGTGCCTGACCGACCTCCTTCTCATCCAGGTAGATACTGATGAGTGCCCCCCAACGGCCTTGCTGCTCTAACGTCCGAATCAACTGTGGCCGCTGTCCAGGCCAGAGATCTTCTGGCTGACCGATTGCCAGCGCTGCTGATCGAACGGAGCGATAGGTGGTGTTATCTGGGCTGGCCTTGAAGCGAGCGCGCTCCATGTCCAAAGCTTGCTTTGTCTGGCCGTACAAGAGGTACTTTTCGCTCAACCAGCGCCGGTACGTGTCCACAGTTTGTGCATATGTGAAGTCCTGCGGCTTGCCCTGCAGAGCAGGTTTGACCTCGCCTAGCCTCATTTCCACAAATGCCAGGGCCTGGTCTCGCCACATCTCACCTGATTTCAGCAACTGCTCTGCGAACCAGGTCACGTCCATGGATTCAGTCAAGTTTGCCTGGGCAACGCCCAGCGCTTCGTTTTCACGGCCAAGCTGCAGGAATTTCTCCGCCATTTCTTTGTGTAGACCGACTTTGCGATACTCTTCAAGCAAATCTTCATCGTTGAAGTCCTCCGCTTGTTTGAGTGTCGCCAGAAAATCGATGATTCTGCGGTTGTGCCACTTACTTGAGAAATCCTGCCCGGGCCTCATCTCCTGACGCACCCATGCCTCCACGTCCTTCCGTTCGTGCTTCGTCACCTGCTCCACCATCGCTCCAGCAACATCTACCCCGATCCCACCGTAATTGGAGCCAAATTTCCAGAGGCCGAACA
Source organism: Chloroflexota bacterium (assembly GCA_005881495.1). The sequence continues at coordinate 843 of VBHI01000018.1, read as the reverse complement.
GCGAGATCAGGAGTTCTTCGCGTGCTAGAGCATCCAATCGTTCGTTCCGTGGGAGGGTGGACTGAGCACTCAGACAGGCTACCAGGCCAGCGGCGCACTCACCCAGAATCCAACTGACCTGACCCTCATCGTGTAACCCCTCATACTGTATGATAGTTTCCTCGGCAAGCGTCGCATACACGGTCTGCGCGTTGGCCCACTCGCCCGCCTCGGCAAAGTCCTTGCCGATACCGCACAACTGCTCTAAATCAGCAGCAACGCGGCTGGCAGCACCCCATCCTCCTCCCGCGTGATAGAAAGCTGAGGCTACCTGACTTTGAATAGCAGAAGGATCAAGCGTGCGCTCTCGGCCCCTGCCTGGCCGCTTCTTCTGTTGGGTCGTCGCCCCTAGCGGAAGTTCTATCAGCAGTTCAACCAGCGGTTCTATATCAGGTTGCCGCTGCACCAGTTGCTCCAGGAGGGCCAGTAACTCCTCGCGGCTCTTCTCACTCAACTGCCTCATGAGTCCTGTGTGTACCACAAAGCGCTCCGGCTGATGGAGCCAGGTGAGGGGCAAGGCTACCAGGTGCTTGCAAAAGCCGCCTCGTGGACAAGTACAGATTCCAGAAACCAGCTTCTTTGAGCTTTGGTCGCTTGCCAGTGCCAGGGTTGCTTCGACGCGGTATGGGCCGCCACTTGAACTGTGACAGAACGCCCAGAGCACCGACTCACTCAGGGTCGGCTCCACAATTGCTTGATTGAGATAGTAGTCATGTCCTTCTCGAAAGCTCGCGTCATCGGCTAAGGCTTGAATATCAGCTTCCGACAGCGCTTTGAACCGACTTTTCACATCTATTCCGCTCT
>VBHI01000017.1 GCA_005881495.1 Chloroflexota bacterium | reverse complement strand
ACATCGCGGACGCTGCTCTTAAGCAGATGCTGTCCCTGCTGCAAGCGTCTGAGCAGCGCGTGCGGAGGAAAGAGCTTGATGCGGGCGGCTGCCAGTTCGAGTGCCAGGGGCAGCCCATCCAGGCTTACGCATATCTCGGCAATAATGGGAGCGTTCTCATGCGTCAACTGAAAATCGGGATGGACTTCCTGAGCCCGCTGGCAGAAGAGGGTCACCGCGCTCGAACTGGGAAGTATAGTACGTGCGGAAAGCTGCTGAGGATCAGGCAAGGCCAGTGGCGGGACGGAAAATGCGTGTTCGCCCCGCAGATGCAGCACGGCCCGGCTGGTCACCAAAAGCTTCAGCGCGGGGCAAGCGAGGAGCAGTGCTGAGAGGCGTGAGGCAGCGCTGATGACCTGCTCAAAATTATCCAGGAGTAAGAGGAGCTGCCAGTCGCGGAGGTAGGACAGCAGACGCTCTTCCAGGGACTGGATCCGGGTCGCTTTTACCCCCAGGGTTTGCGTAATGGTCGGAACGACCAGTTCGGCCTCGGTGATGGAGGCTAGTGAGACAAAGCAAACCCCAGCGCGAAAATGCTCCTGCACCTGCTTCGCGACCTCAAGGGCCAAACGTGTCTTGCCGACGCCACCTGGCCCCGTAAGCGTTAGCAGTCGTACATCATCACGCAGGAGGAGTTGAGAGGCGGTAGCGATTTCCTGTTCACGTCCAACAAACGAGGTCAGTTGTACGGGCAACTGGTAGAGCGGCTTCGGTACAGGCGCATGTTGAAGCGGTGCTTGCGGGAGTGGCTCAGCATCGTGTACATCTGCCACTGGCTCTCCTGGATCTTCTTCCTGTTGTGCAGACAGTTTGGCCGCGATGGCATTCAGATGAAGGGATGTTAATGCAGCGGATTGGCCAAGATAGGCCCGGTAGAGTTTCCCGCCGCGTTTGCGATAGGCTCGCCAGTACCTGTCACCGCGCTTATTGCCCGCACACTCTTTGCGTGCGGTGAAGGTCCCGAACGGACTGCGAAAGGCGAAGTGGGTGGCGGTACCCAGCCAGGCATACCAGGCGGGTGTTCCCACCGTCAGCCGGGAGTCTTGCCCATCGCACAGATAGATCAGCGTTTCACCTTGCACGACAGGAGTAGAGTGGTCATCGTTCCTCATGCTCATCCCCAGATGTTTCCAGGACAGCGATTCCAGAACAGTATAGCACATGTTCGGGAACCTTCTCTTCATGCAGAAACCTGGGGTTGCTCTTCTGGGAACTGAGTGAGTTTGATGAGGCACAGGCACTGCTTGAACGGGCCCTGGCACTACGCGAACAGGCGTCCGTCTCTCACCTGGAAAAGGCTACCAGTCTCAATAATTTAGCGGTAGTGTACCTGTGGCAGGATAAGTTTGGGGAGACTGGGTCTCTCTTGCAGAAGGCCGCTCTGCTTTGCGAGGAAGCCTTAGCAGGGGCATTTACCGGGCATGCAGAAATAACCAACCTGCTCGCAAGCTCCTTGAATAACTTAGGGGTACTCTATCATATTCAAAGAAGATATCAGGATGCCGAGCCCTTGTATCTGCGTGCCCACACGCATTGGGAGAAACTCTCTGGAGCACGGCATCCCAACGTGGCAACAGCGCTGCACAACCTGGGTCGCAACTATCAGTTTCTGAGAGACTACGAGTCCTCTGAACGCTACCACCTACGTGCTTTGACAATCCGTGAACAGGTCCTTGGTTCGATGCACCTGCTTACCGCCATTAGCCTCAACAATCTGGGCGAGCTTTACTGTGTTCAGGAGCGCTATGCTGAGGCCGAACCACTCTTGCGGCGTGCCTTGCATATTCGGGAGGTCTCTTTAGGGTCATCGAATACCGATGTTGCTACCGACCTGGATAACCTGGCCAGTCTATTGCACAATACCTCACGCGAGTGGGAGGCCAAGGAACTAGAGGAGCAGGCGAAATCAATACGCAACAAGAAGAAAACGCTTTGATCTACTTCTCTTTTGCTCTTCAGGAATACGGCAGAGTTTACCATACCACCAGCGTTTTTGTGACACGCCCAACAATGGAGTGACTCAGTTTTGCAGTAGCGGATGGCTCACTATTCCCCCTTGACGTTTACAAGCACCAACGATGGCGACAGCATTGGTGGCGCGCTCCAGAGAACCCGCGGCGAGTGCTCAACTCATTGCGTGTCAGCTTCGAGCCGAGCCCCTTGTTTCAGTTTCATCCCGAGCTCTATCAAAAAGATACCAACTCGTTCGGCGATGTGTCGTCTCAAGCTGTGCCTGGGCCGCTGGAGGCGTGCCAGCAGACGCAGTTGTTCCATCTCACGTTGCAAGTCCTTGTGGCGCTCGTATACTGCCTTCTCGTACAGTTAGTTGTTGAACATCATCCTGGTACTCCTTTCAGTGTTTACCTTGCCTCTTCCCTTGCTCAATGTTCCTCTGACTGTAGAGTATATCGAAGCATTTGGATAGTGAATACGTTGATGTCGGTGCTGGTGATGATCACCCGATAGCTATGTGCTCGCGCGACACAGAGCAAGTCGCGCAGGATCGTTTGTAGCGTTCCTTCTAGAGAGAAGTATGCCCGAAGGGGAAGGGGGAAGAGAAGGGCCCGCGCACGCACCTGGTCCCGCGCGCTCGCCTCGTCAGGCGACTCCAGCAGGGTCTGGCACGCTCACTCACCCTCGTCTCGGCCCCTGCCGGGTTTGGCAAAACGACCCTGCTGGCTCAGTGGTGTGGCTCGTGTTGCTGCGCACCCCGCAACCCCCGCCACCAGAGGCCGTGCTGGCTCTGCTCACCAATGAACCTATTGAGCCGCGATGCAGGGGATGTTGCCTTCGTGCTGGATGACTACCACGTCATTACCGCCGACCCCGTTCAGCGCGGCATGACCTTCCTGTTGGAGCACCTGCTCCCGCAGCTGCACCTCGTCCTGGCGAGCCGGGCTGATCCACCCCTGCCCTTGTCGCGCCTGCGGGCACAAGGACAGCTCACCGAGGTGCGGACGGCCGACTTACGTTTTGACACAGAGGAGGCCAGTACGTTTCTGCAGGCCGTGATGGGGCTGGACCTGGGGGCTTCGGCCATTGCCGCCCTCGAAAGCCGCACGGAGGGCTGGATTGCCGACCTGCAACTGGCTGCGCTCTCGCTGCAGGGCAGAACCGATGTCTCCGCGTTTCTGACTGCCTTCACCGGCAGTCATCGCTATGTGCTCGACTACCTGAGTGAAGAGGTGCTCGCGCGGCAGGGCGCCTCGGTGCAGCAGTTTCTCTTGCATACCTGTCTCCTGGAGCGCCTCAGCGGGCCACTCTGCGATGCGGTGACCGGTCAGGAAGGGAGCCAGGCCATACTGGAGGCCCTCGAGCGGGCCAACCTGTTTGTGGCCGCGCTGGACGAGGAGCGGCGTTGGTACCGCTACCACCACCTGTTTGCCGAGGTGCTGCGCAGCCACCTCCAGCAGAGGGAGCCTACCTTGCCATCCGTCTTGCATCGGCGTGCCAGCGCCTGGTACGAGCAGCACGAGCTGTCGATCGAAGCGGTGCAGCACGCCCTGGCCATTCCCGATGTCGAGCTCGCGGCCCGCTTAATCGAACCGATTGCTCTCTCCGCTGCATTCCAGGGTCAGGTCTACACGGTGCTTGGATGGATGAACGCTCTTCCGGAGGCACTGGTGCGCACACATCCCTTCCTCTGTGTCTACCACGCAGGATGGCTGGCGCTCACCAATCAGCTGGAGGCGGCCGGGGAACTCCTGCAGCAAGCCGAACGGGGTGTCCACGAGCTGCCTGCCGAGCAGGCGCAGACCATCCTGGGCTACGTGTTCGCCACCCGTGGGTACACCGCCCTTCTCTCTGGAGACATTCCGCAGGCGCTCTCCCTCGCTCACCAGGCGCTGGTGCTGTTGCCGGAAGCGGAGGTGATCCCTCGCTCGAGCGCCCTGGTGACCACGATTCGCGCCTACCTGGTGAGTGGGAATGTGACCCCCGCCACCGAACGCGAGATCGCAGCAGCGGCGGCGTTCATACGCACCTCGGACACCCTGTTTTCAACCGTGACGAGCATCTGCCTGCAGGCGCGCCTGTACATCCTGCAGGGCAGGCTCCGGCAGGCCGCCGCCACGTATGAGCAAGTGGTGCAGGCGGTCCCACGACCGGAGGTGTTGCAGACCGTCTTCGGCAGCCTCTACTACTATTTCGGCCTGGGCGACCTGCTGCGCGAGTGGAACGAGCTGGAGGCTGCCGAACGGCACCTGGCACAAGGCATGGCGATGATCAAGGAGACACTGACGGTGGAGCCTTTTGTGGCGATACGGGGCTACACCGCTCTGGCACTCCTGCAGCAGGCGCATGGCACCATTCCCGCAGCCCTGGCGACCCTGGATGCATTGCTTCGATTGGCCGAGCGGCGGCACTTCGCTCCGCACCTGCTGCCCCATGCGGCTGCTGTACAGGCACAGCTCGAGCTGGCGCAGGGCAACCTGGCTGCGGCCATCCACTGGGCAGACAGCAGTGGCCTGTCTACCAACGATGAGGACTTGCGCTATCCTCGCGAGGGCGATTACCTGGCCCTGGCACGGGTGCGCATTGCGCAGGCGCGTGATGACCCGGCAAGTCATTTCTTCCAGGATGTGCTGCACTTGCTGGATCGGCTGATCCGGGATGCTGAAGCCAAAGCTCGCATGGGCAGCGTGCTGGAAATCCGTGTGCTACGTGCGCTGGCCCTGGAGGCACAAGGTGACCGGATGAGCGCCCTCTCCACCCTAGAACGGGCGCTCGTGCTCGCCGCCCCAGAGGGCTACATCCGTCTCTTCGTCGACGAGGGAGTACCGATGCTGGCCTTGCTGCGCCAGGCTCAGGCACGCAGCAGCGTATCGGGGTACGTTGCCACCCTATTGGCAGCCTTCGGTGAGCAGCACACCTCAGATCTTCCTCTTCTCGACGCTCGCCCCGGTCCACTTGCCGAACCGCTGACCGAGCGCGAGCGCGAGGTACTGCGCCTGCTGCTTGAGGGAGCTACCAACCGCGAGATCGCCAGTCGCCTTGTTCTGAGTGTGAACACGGTGAAGCGGCACGTCTATAACCTTTGTGGCAAACTGGGGGTGCAGAGCCGCGCGCAGGCGATCGTCCGTGCCAGGACTCTCAACCTCTTGTAACTCATGACTCCCCATCTATGTTCCCGGCAACAATCACTCCACAGCTACGACTTGAGTGTGCGGGATCTCACCCGTCCCGCCCTACTATCATCTCTGAAGCAACGGCCCGGCGATCACACGGTGATCAGCAAGATGATGAGCAAAATGATCAGTCGTGCTCTTCTCTCACATGGTTCGCGTCAGCTATACTTTGCCTATCAGAGATGTATCATACCTCATCGCCGCTCACATCTTGAGACGAAGTGCACTTCGTCTCAATACCAATTTCAGTCCTTTTGTTTACTTAATGCGGGTGGGAGCCACCACCCAATACGAAGAAGGAGTGAGTGTTCACCATGTCAAGTCAATTTCCACAAGGGTTTACAACGTTGGAGCAATTTATCGTCCGGGCAAAACAAAGCACCTATGTTGGAGGGAGCAGAAAGCTTCTTCCCTATCGCTTAGGCTCAAAAGATTTGCAATTTACGGAAGGCGATTGGGCCTATCACGACAGTTATCTTGGGGAAAGCGATTTCATTGGACAAGAAATTGTGTATTATCAGATGAAACCTGTCTGGGGCATGAACTATTTCGGCGTGATCATAAGACCAGACAAAATCACGTCTTCCCAAGCAGGCCAGTTGATTATGAAAAGCCTCTCGCGTATGTACACAGAGGGAAGATTCTTAGGTGGCTTCGAGCATCAAGAAGGATCGCTCCGTTATGTCGATCAGAATACGGGTGACGTTCGCTCGTTTCAGGGCAGAGAATACATCTCTCTTGCGGACGAAGTTGTCTATGAACTGCTCTATCATGGTGGTCTCCTCCAGGATTGATCAGTGAGGAGAGACCCTCAATAGGAGAGCATTCCAACCCGTTTTCCACATAAGCTCTTGCGGTGAGCCTACCTGAGAAGTTACGCATACACTACTCACAATTTCTGATGAGATGAAGGAAGGAAGATTATGACTACTCAACAGAGCGAGACGACACCCGATTCCCCGGCGCATGACCCGCCGAGAAGCGCACCAGCAGGAATGCGTCGTCCTGGGCGCTCATCACTCCGCATCCTGCTCTCAGAGGGATCGAGCCTCTCAGCGCGACAGACGATCACTGCCCTCGGTCGGTGCGACTATACCCTCGATGTGTGCGATCCGCATCCGCTGTGCATTAGCCGCTTCTCCCGCTTCGTCCGGCGCTATTATCGCTGCCCGGCGGTGGGAACGGACCCCCTCGGCTACCTGGCGTTTGTGCTCCAGCACCTCACACAGGACCCCTACGATGTCCTGCTGCCGGTCCATGAGCAGGCGTTTCTCTTCGCGAAGGTGCGCGATCAGCTACCGGACGGTGTGAGCACTGCACTCGCTTCGTTTGACGCCTTCCTGCAGGTGCAGGGAAAAGTGGCGTTCGCGCGCCTGATGGAACGGCTCTCCCTGCCGCAGCCACCGACCCGCATCGTCAGCTCGCGTGCGGAACTGGAGATACTGGACCGCTTCCCCTCCTACCTTAAGACGGCGTACAGCACAGCAGGACAGGGGGTCTGGCGCGTCACGAACAGGGTGGAGCGGGACCGTGTCGCGCTCGTGCTCGAACAGCAGGGCCTGCTCGGTGGGACGCGCGAAATCGTCGTGCAGGAAGAAGCGTCCGGTGCGTTGTGCCAGGCGCAAGCCGTCTTTGCTCATGGCCGCCTCCTCGCCGTGCACTGCACCCGGACGCGGGGGGTGAGTGTGGGCGGGGGGCACAGCGCACGCACGGGGGTGGATCACCCCCAGGTGCGGGAACACCTTGTGACCCTGGGCCGAGCACTGGAGTGGCACGGCCCGCTGGCGCTCGATTATCTCTTCGATGAAGCGACCGGACACCCCACCTACATCGAGGCCAATCCCCGGCTGGTCGAGCCGATGAATGCCACCCTCAGCGGAGTGAATCTCGCCGATCTTACGGTGCGGGTAGCCCTTGGCGAGATGGGAGTCTCTGACGTTCCCCTCAGTGGACACCCCGGCAGACGCAGCCACAGCCTGCTGGCGATCCTCCTCGGGATCGCCGATCAGGGCGGATCGCGGCGGGAGGTGCTGCGCACCATTGCCCAGAGCATTGGGGGTCGTGGGATCTTCGCTGAGAGCCGGGAAGACCTGACACCGGTCCGCGTGGACCCTCCCAGCCTGATCCCGCTGGCTGTGGTAAGCGGGCAACTCCTGCTGCGCCCACGCGCAGCACAGCATATAGCCGCTGGCACGGTCAACGCGTACAGCCTGACCGCCGCCGCAGTAGAAACGATCGTTGCCCTCGATGGCAAGTGAACACTATTCTAGAATCCTCCTCACTCACGTAAATTGGGAACTCCACCCATTTTGGTGATTCAAGCTCATCAAGATGTGGAAGGTGTCTCTCCCTCTCGATTCAGCGTGTGGAGGATCGGGGGCGAACAAGGCGCCCACTGATTAGAGCAGTTATCCTATGAGCAACGACTGCTCTACCTCCGGCTCTTGCGAGGAGTGATGTTTGAGATAGATACTAAGCCATTTTAACGTGGCTACTGACATTGGATGCGTTCATCATTTTGAAGACCCTGACGTTACGGTGTCTGCCCCTGGTGTAGCAGGTGGATGATTTTTACAGGGGACAGGTGTGGGAGCGGTGAACTGCAAGAGGTTGCGTGTCCTGGCACGAACGATCGCTTGCGCACGGCTCTGCACCCCCAGTTTGCCACAGAGGTTATAGACGTGCCGTTTCACCGTGTTCACGCTGAGGACGAGGTGACGAGCGATCTCGCGGTTGGAGGCTCCTTCAAGCAGCAAGCGCAGCACGTCGCGCTCGCGCTCGGTCAGCGGTTCCGCAAGCGTACTGGGGCGAGCAGAGGAAAGAGGGAGATCTGAGACGTGCTGCTCCCCAAAGGTGCTCAAGAGGGTAGCCACGTACCCCGATACGCTGCTGCGTGCTTTGGCCAGACGCAGCAAGGCCAGCATTGGTGCACCCTTGTCGACGAAGAGCCGGATGTAGCCTTCCGGTGCGGCGAGTTCGAGTGCCCGTTCCAATGTGGAGAGGGCCCCCATGCGATTCCCTTGTGCTTCCAGAGCCAGCGCGCTCAGCACAAGGATTTCCAGCGCACTGCCCATGCGTGCTTTCGCCTCGGCTGACGCTTGCAGCCGCCCCAAGAGGTGCAGGGCATCATGGAGAAAAGGAGCCGACGGGTCGTCGAGTGCCTGGGCGATGCGCACCCGCGCCAGGACAAGGTACTCGCCCTCACGGGGATACGGCAGATCCTCATCCTCAGTAGACAGGCCACTGGCGTCCGCCCAGCGGATGGCTGCTGCCAGGTTGCCCTGCGCCAGCTCGATCTGCGCTTGTACTGCGGCCATCTGGGTCACCTGTCGCTGAGGAAAGTGCCGCTGCTGAGCCAGATGCGCCAGGGTGTCAAGGGTCGCGAGTGCTTCACGGGTGTTGCCACGCGCCTGCTCAAGGCGGGCCAGGGTAGTATAGCCGAGTACCGCCACAAAAGGCTCTACTGTGTGTGTCTCCTTGACCATCGCTATACCTTGCAAGAAGTGCCGTTCAGCCGCATCCAGTTCGTTCCACTCGTACAGCAAATCGCCCAGGCCAAAATAATAGAAGATACTACTAAATGCAGTTTGCAACACCTCCGGTCGTGGGACCACCTGCACTAGCTGTGCATAGGTGGCAGCGGCCTGCCGGAGCCTGCCCTGCAGGATATGCAGCCGCGCCAGCAGACAGGTGCTGTTCACGGTTGAAAACTGGTTGCCCGAGGGGCGGATGACTGCCACCGCTGCTGCAACCTCACTTTCGGAATCGGATGTCACATCCCCGCTCACCAGATAAGCGCGGGTCGTGGTGGCCAGGGCGCCCGTACGAGGGATAACCTCCGCTTCCGGCAGAAGCTCGAGTGCATGGTGTGCCAGTGAGACCGCCTGCGGAATATCACCATGGTCAAGGGCGATGTCCCCACGGATGTCGAGCACCCAACCCAGAATGGCCTGTGCCTGCTCGGCAGGCATCCCCTCTTCGATACCCCGTTCAGCTTGCTGCAAGCGGGTCTCGGCTGCCTCCGGTTGATTGGTGAAGAGGAGCAAAACTGCATAGTACACACACAGGCGTGGACGTGTGCGCACCAGTGCCTCGGGCAGCGCGTTCATCCACTCGAGCACTGTGTTGAGCTGACCCTGGAACCCAGTGGAGAGCGCAATTGGTTCGATCAAGCGGGCAGCGAGCTCAGCGTCGGGAACGGCAAGGGCGTGCTGCACTGCTTCGACAAGCAGCGCGTGCTGCTCGTACCAGGAGCTGGCACGGCGATGCAAGACGGGCAGTAACGTTGGCTCTGCTTGCTGAAGGTGGCTGCGCAGTACCTCAGCAAACAGGTGGTGGTAGCGGTACCAGCGCCGCTCGTCGTCCAGTGCGACCACAAACAGGTTCGCTCGCTCGAGCGCTTCCAGCATGGCCTGGCTCCCCTCCTGAGCGGTCACCGCATCGCAGCGCGGTCCGCTGAGGCGTTCCAGAAGACAGGTGTGCAAGAGAAACTGCTGCACCTGCTCGGGCTGCCGCGCGAGCACCTCGTCGCTCAAGTAATCGAGCACATAGCGATGGCTGCCGCTGAAGGCAGCGAGAAATGCGGAGACATCGGTTCTGCCCTGCAGCGAAAGCGCCGCCAGTTGCAAACCTGCAATCCAGCCTTCGGTGTGGCGCTCGAGAGTGGCGATGGCCGACGCCTCCAGGTTCAGCCCCATCACAGCCTGCAGAAACGCGCCCACTTCGGCGCCTCCAAAGCGTAAGTCAGCCGTCCGCACCTCGGTGAGTAGCCCGCGTGCTCGCAGCCGTGCAAGTGGTAGTGGCGGGTCGGCGCGGGTGGCCACGATGAGGTGCAGCCGCGGGGGCTTACAAGTATAGGTATTTTAACCCGTGGCACGGGCATGTTCCCGCGCGCGGCGTTTTTGTCGTTTGCGACGTTCCTTTTCCTTTTGCGTTTGCTTCTTCTTCAACGCTGAAGGTGTGCGCTGTTTCTGGGGCGCGGTGATGGTCTGGGGCCAGGGTCGCGCCCGCAAGATGCCCACAGCCAACGGTTCGGACCGGGACCGCATAGCCAGCAGGATCAGTCTTGCGCGCACCACACAACTCAAGCGGCGAGCGGGAAGTTGACCGACCGCTCGCTTTCGCCGTCGATGGGCGATATGCCGCTCAGGCAACGATGCAGCAGGCTCGTTTTGCCGAAACTCCGCCTCGAGCTGCGCCTCCGCCTGGCATCCCAGACTCACGCACCACAACTGAGCGAGAGCCATCGCCAACCAGAGCCGTTCCACACTACTGGCTCGCTCCATTTTGCTCTGGTGCCACCCCCAAAGCCCGCGTTTGAAATGTTTAAAACCGCCCTCTAGCCATGTTCGGAGCCCATACCAACTGACCAGTGCCTCTTCG
>VBHI01000016.1 GCA_005881495.1 Chloroflexota bacterium | reverse complement strand
AACGCCAAAGTACTATCCCTTTGCCGCAGATTACGAAAAAATTGCAGCATGATCAGGAAGAAGACCTGGGGAAGCGTATGCCCCATCTCTGGCCCTGGCTGCAGCAGGATAGCGATCCTGGTGAGAGCGAAAGTGATAGCTGGTCGAATGGTATAGACCCTTTGATGGCGCGGCAGTTCCCGAATAGCGCTGAGATAGCTCGCATCGAAGAAGAGGATTTGCGTCGTGCTATGGCAGAGGGATTGATCACGATGCCTATACCACCACAAAAAGTCAATTCTGCGCGACGCCGTATGCATATGACATTTAGCTTGCTGGTTATACTCGCGATCATTGCCCTGGTGATGGATGGCATACTGATTTCCGCCGCGGTGCTACACCCGCCTCACCGGCTGAATGTGCTCAATGGCCCACCTTCTCTAACTCTCTCCTCAAATGTGGCGAGGATAGGTCAGACAATTACGCTGCACATTAATCATTTTACTCCATCATCAAGTGTCTATTTAACCCATGATATACAGGAAGCTGTGCAGTTGACCACGGGTTCTGCTTTAATCAATGTGGGATCAAGTGGCTCTGACGATGTAATCATGCTGGTCGATGCCAGCTGGACTCCCGGCTTCCATACCATTGAGGCCGAAGATGTTTCGACACGCTATACCGCCAGTGCGACGTTACAAATTACTGGCGCTGGTCCCACGCGTCCGTCACATCTGCTTATCGACACGACGACACTGGATTTTGGTGCTGACTACCAGGGAGCGAATACCATCCAGCCGTTGATCTTACATAATTCTGGTAGTGGCTCAATTACCTGGTCGGCAAGTAGTAATCAATCCTGGCTTTTGCTCACTCCTCCCCAGGGAATGTTTAGTCAAAGTCAGCCTATTGCTGTTGCTGTTGAACGAGCGAACCTCAAAGCCGGAGAGTATAATGGTAAGATCACTTTTTCTTCTAACGTTGGCTCTGTCGAATCGGTGCAGGTACAAATGACGGTGCGCGCGTTGCCTGCTAATCCAGGGCCTGTGTTGGAAGTGATCCCTCCTGTCCTCTCATTTACTGCACTTGATGGCGGACCTGACCCGGCTGCGCAGACCCTGATGATCAGCAATCCAGGTTCCCAACGCCTGAACTGGTCAATAACAGGGAATAACACGTTGCCTCCGCCGAATCAGGCCCTGTTGCTCTTTGCCTTTCATGCTAAATCGAGCTGGTTAAGTACCGATCAGACTGCGGGTGCCGTTGTTCCCCGCTCAACTACCCTGATAAATTTGTTTGTTCATAGTCGAAATTTGTTGCCTGGTGTTTATACCGATGTGCTTTCGTTTGCTGCTGGCAAGGGGGTATATAATAGCCCGCAAGCTGTCATTGTCTCTCTTACCATACAACCACGCTGCGGACTGACATTGAGCAACGGCTATGTGTCGTTTACGGCTGTTTCAGGTCAGAGCAATCCCAGTGATCAGTCCCTGAGCCTGGCGGCCACTTCAAGTTGCTCTGGAGTGACCAATTGGAAGGCAGTCTCCGCATCAAATTGGCTCTAACTGCTATTGGGGTAAATGCCTCCATTCTTAAACCAGGAACGTACAACGGCTATATTGCTATTACGGCAGCACAAAGCACGCAGACCGTTATGGTGCAGTTAATCGTTCAGGCTCCTCCTCCGCCTTCCGCGCCGATTATGGGAGCGACGCCACTTAGCCTCAACTTTAGTACGACCCAGGGGCTGCCGAATCCTCCAGGCCAGGTGGTGACAATTACGAATACCGGGAAAAGCCAGCTCAAATGGCATACCACTGTCAATATACTGTCATCATTCTGGCTCTCTGCCAATTCTACCGGTGGAAGTATTGATCCCGGTGAGACTGGTCAGGTAACCGTCAATATCTTTACAGCCAATCTGTCGCCCAATACCTATATCGGGCAGATCGTTCTTATTGGGACAGATACTAACGGCGAACTTGCCTCTGGAAGCCCGCAGACGATCACAGTCAATCTACTGGTACTTCCGCCCTGCACGCTCCAGCAACCTTCGCAGAGTTCCGTGGCTTTCACCGCTACACAGGGTGGTAGTGACCCAGGCTCACAGACGAATTCCATTACTGTCAGCGGTAATTGCGCCTGGCCTTTGAACTGGCACGCGACTATCACACAACCTGCCGGCTGGTTGAAGTTATCTCCGGTATCCGGCTCACTGGCTGCCAGCGGCCAATCTGTCACTATAACGATTGTTGCGAGCGTTATCGGTTTGAATGCTGGCACATATAGTACGCAGATCTCGATAAGCGCAACAGATGGTTCTAACACACCAGTGCAATCCTTCACTGTGACAGTAACAGTCCTGCCGCCGTGCCAGTTACAGGTTGGGTCGTCAAACCTACCATTCTCTGTTGGGCAGGGACAGTCATCGCCGTCTCCGCAGAGCTTCTCATTGAGTGAGACTGGCAATTGCACTCTTCCCGTTACCTGGCAGGCAACAGGCGATTCAGCCAGTAGTAGCTGGCTTGTGGTGGGTCCGCCATCATCGGGTACAGGCAGCGCGACTGTGTCTGTTGGCGTTAATGCGTCAAGCCTGGCACCAGGATCCTACTCAGGGATGATAACTGTCTCTGCCTCCGGCAATGGCGGGGCCGTAGTTCAAAATAGCCCGCGGACGGTCAATGTGACGCTTACTGTCACAGGGTATACTTTCAGCGGCTCTGTAATAGCTTGCTCCGACACCAGTTGTACGACCACCAAAGCCTTGGCAGGGTCTTCCGTGAGTCTATTGAATAATGCTACGAATCAGGCGATCGTCGTTACTGCTAATGGGTCGGGCAACTTCTCTTTCACGAGCCTCGCGCTCGATCCATACACGTTGACGGTGACCGGCACCGATGGCACAACCAATTACCTTGGTAATGTTTCCTTTAAAATGACCGGCGATAAGCTGAGTTTCCCTGTGAATGTCTACCCGCACTGATAGCGCTTCTGTTGTTTTTTTACCCTCTGTCAATATGGTACAATATGTTCAATTATTCCAAATTGTGTCATCGATACTATCCGTATAGCAAGAACACATAAGTGAGCCGCTTGAATGAAGACCAAACGTTGTGCCTCTTGTCAAAAATTGTCACGTGCAGATGCTTTCACCTGTAGCCGCTGTGGACAATCCTTTGCAGAGAAGACGAGCAGCAGCCCCACCAGGAGCTCTGCCACATCTGCAAGGAGCAAGGGCAACGCAGTAGAGGAAAAAGCAGCGCTTCGTACCCGCAGGCGCACTATTCCCCCGGCATCTCCACATCGCGCGGGGCACTATTCGGGGCTGCATCCTGAAGATCAACCCTATCAGTCAACGATGTTAGCGGTACAACGGCCCCCAGAGAACCAGGCGCATCCACCAGTGCAAAAGGAGCCCGCTATCGAGTATTTGCCTGCTGCACCTGATCCTCTCCCGGATGACGCAGCACTCTCCTCCTGGTCTACTGCTGCCTCGCGGCCTACTGAAGTTCAGACACAAGTACACGGTCGACCTGCTCCGGAAGCCGACATGCATCCCCTCAACGACAGGATGAAGGCCTGGCTTAGACAGTCGGGCTCCCCTTTTTGGCACGGGCGTTATGTACCTGCCGTTCTTACTATTTCATGCCTGATCTTCTTAGTAGCGAGCAGCCTGCTAGCGTACGTCTTAATTAATAAAAGGCCCGCTCCTAATACGCAAGTACTGAGCGCTATACCAAACCAGTTGCGTGTAAACGATACCTTTAGCCTGGTTGGAAAAGGCTTTGGCGTGAACGACTTGATCACGTTTACTCATGATCAAAATAATGCTGCTATCCTTGATGGCAGTGGAAAGCCACTACAGGCCCACGCGAATGATATAGGCACCTTTTCTGTACAAATCATGGTGCCTACTAACTGGGAGGTTGGGCAGCACACCATCCATGCGATCGATATCGGGAAAGATCAAACGCTGAGCGTTGTAGCAATTATCACCGTTGAACAATCATCACTGGCTCCGCCGCAATTGCACCTATCAAGTTCAAAAATTGATTTTGGCGCGAGTCCTCCCGGGGTCGTCTCGAAAAAAGATGTCATACTCGAAAATGCGGGGGGACGGCAAGTGGTCTGGCAAGCCGGCAGCGACCAGCCGTGGCTGGCGATATCGCCGAATAGCGGCACATTCGCGGGTCGCGCTATCACAGAGGTAACGGTCAACAGCGGCGCATTGGCCCCACAACCCTACACGGGGCATATCACGTTTATTCAGCAGGGCACGCAACCCATAACCCTCACTGTTACCCTGGTTGTCAAATCGGCTCCTCCTGGCCTGGCTATAGCGCCTGTCTCGCTGACGTATTCGGGAACAACACAGCAAAATCCCGCCGACCAGGTGATTACACTGCAAAATACGAGCGGGCAAACACTGGATTGGAGCAGCTCTGTCGTTACCGGCGATGGCGCAGCCTGGCTCTCGATCAACCCAACCAACGATCATCTTGCCGCCCATTCCAGCGAAACGATTACGGCGAGTGTTCGATCTCAGCAACTGGCAATCGGATCATACCAGGGGACAATCAATTTCAAAGGCTCGACGAATCCATCCGTCACTGTCGCACTCAGCGTGACGGCTTCGGGGAATCTAGTTGCTTCGAAGTCATCCCTCAGTTTTGCGTCAGCCGGGCAAAATCCTGCTGCACAGACGGTCACGATACAAAACAGAGGTGTTGGCCCATTGGATTGGTGGGTGACGACGTATACTGTCGATGGCGCAAACTGGCTCAATGCGGCTCCTGCCAGCGGTCACCTGGAAATGAACCAGGCGGCGAATGTGGCTATTTCTATCAATGTGGCAACACTAACCTCCCAAACATATCATGGTACGGTAACCTTCACCTATGGAGTCAGAGGACAGACGGTACAAATTCCCGTGTCATTGTCGGTGAGCACTCCCACGGCCCCTATTCCCACGGCCCCTACTATCAGCCTTGATCTAGGCGTACTGAATTTCTCGACGCCGTTGGGGGCAAACCCTTCGCCACAGTCATTTATGATGAGAAATATCGGCAATGCTACACTGAACTGGGTCATTACGGAAGATCAGAATGGAGCAACATTCGCTCCCGTTTCTCCTACTTCCGGCAGTCTTGCGCCAGCCCAAAGCACAATAATCACCGTCACTCCCACGGTAGCACAGGCCAGCGTAGGAACGCTGACCACGAATATCACCATTGCGGATAGCGATGCCGGATCGAGGGTAGCGAAACAAAGAATTAAAGTGAATATTGTGGTGAAAGGCTAACCGCGGATCACGCTCTCATTAATCAACATCCTGGTTAAAGGGTAGATGCAAGCCCCTAGCTTATGGTCATTCACAAAATAAGCGGGACATCTGTAGGGGCCGATTTATCGCGCCCAGCGCCGATTTATCGGCCTTCGGTGGATGTTTCGATAGCCGGATCATTTTGTTAACAATCATTAGCTATGGGGTCTGGCGACTGAACACGATGGCATGTAACCATAATAGTAGCCACCGTAGCTATCGGCGTTGACGCTCTTGGCGCTCTGTGCTACACTCTGACCAGGATATTTATGCAGATGAACCAATTCATCCGGACACGCGTTATCCGGACACTCGTAGGGGCCGATTTATCGTGCCCATCGCCGATTTATCGGCCCCGGTGGATATTCCGCTATCCAGATTATTGAGTAAATGTGCACGAATGTGCCCATGGCGAAGCAATGGGTATCATTTGATAGACAAATAACCCCGGGAGGATAGAGTCTTGCCAATCATTACTTTTGTACGTGAAAATGTCCAGGTCGAAGTGCCGGCGGGCGACCATGTACGTTATCCAGCCCTGGAGAACGATGTACCCGTCTATTGTGGCCTGTGGAAATTTGCCAACTGCCATGGCAACGGCCTCTGCGGCACAGACCGCATAGCGGTTTCCCCCTCGACAAATACCAACTCTCTCACATTCATGGAACAGTTCTGGCTGCGCGGCGATCGCAAGAAAAACCCCAACATGCGCCTCGCCTGCCAGGTAGAGGTCCTGGGCGATGTGAACGTCGATACCCAGTGCAAATAGGGACGCGATCAAAATCAAAAAGAATTGTATCTACCCGGCTATGAATCCGTTCCATTTTGGATGAGACTTTATTTTAATGATATAAATACATCAAAAGGTAGCACAAAGTCTCCGCCTGGCTTGCCGTCAAAATTCCCGTCGAGTGCAGCTCCATCGGCTTGCGCCTTGATCGCTGGCCCAACATTGGCATGGTCATTGCCAAAGATTGTCAGAGTATACGAATTGGCGACAAAAGTTTGTGGCTCAAGGGCTGTGAAACTCACGACGGTATTGTTTGTGTTCGGCTTAAACTCCACGTTGCCAATTACTCTGGTCGGTCCTCCTGCTGCTGAATTGTACGTTACTTCTATGCTCTGGGGCTGACCATTGAGCGCAATACCATCAGAACCCACTGAACGGTTGAAGGTAACCTCGACCCTGACCGGCTCAGCATCTCCAAACCGTACTGTTGGCAACTGTGGTGGTGTTGTGGAGGTTGGGGGCACCTGCGATAGATCGACTGAGGCAATGGGCGCTCCTTCCTGGATAGGGACAAAGTTAATTGTCGTAATACGAAGTGGTGTTGGTGGCTCACCAAGGTAAAACCAGCTCTCGAAGTCACTCGCCAGCGTGCCAGCGCCGGAAGGCACAATCAGGGCGGTACGTGGGGTTTGACCATCGGTTCGCATGTCTGGTTGTCCAAAGGCCTGCCCATCCAGGTAGTACAGCTCGTTGCCCTGATTGCTCCAGATATCGTGGCCTTTCAGGGTTACGCGTATACGCGGAAGGATAGCTTGTCTCGCGGCAGCGGCTGTGGTTGTGGCAAATGAGGTAAGCAAATTGGCTATGAGCGTGGCGTCTGGTTCAGCGCCTGTTATAGCCTGCTGATTTAATACCCAGTGAATGACGTTGGCTTCGACTGTAGCAACGCCGTTCAGTATCAAGCTGATATAAAGCTCGTTGCTCAAAGTTCTACCCAATATCTGGGACGCGGGTATCTCCAGCGTGACGATGACCGTTGCGGAACTGACCGATAGCTGTTCTGGCACAGCATCAAGCGTGATTTTTAAACCATCGCTGCTGATTTGCTGCGGCGAGAATAAGTCGTCATTTCTCCAGTTGATACCAATGACGTGAATTGCAGGTGAAGCGAGAGCAGGGAAGCGTTCGCGGCAATCCTGCACGTACAGCTGGGAATTTTGTGGGTTGAGCCGCAACAGCCCGATACGACAATAGTGGTGTTGAATGCCCGCAGGCGGTTGCGCGGTAGGATTGGTATTGGGGAGTTGATAGGGAGGCCACTCGATATCACCGGTGGCCGTGCGTGCCGGGATGAGCCAGTAATCACCTGTTTTATAGCTACCTTGTGAAAGTAAGACCTGGATGCCGCCTTCGAGAGGCTGCCAGTCGTTGGTGATAGTCACACCATTTTGCACATCGTTCGGCGTTGCCGGAGATCCCATCTGATCCCAACGTCGGAGTTTGGGGTTCAGGCTCTGGTCAACCACTGTGGGTGACGTTTCCGTTGTAATGACGCGATTCGCCGAATCCACGCTGCTGATACGTAGCAATTGACCTGGGAGCCCTTTCAGGTCTTTTTCGTCGTCTATGACCTCTACCCACTCTCCGGGCGCAAATCCCAGAACATTATCGGGACCGACATCGTGTACGTTGACACTATTGCCGCTGAACCTTTCAATCGTCGTCACCACAGAGCCGTTTTCACGCGACCACTTGAAGGTCGGCCCATTTGGGTTGTCGCTGCCGTAATGAATCTCGACACGATAGAGCTGGTTCTCCAACAACTGATAGCCAGCCTTTGGCGGGATAAGGCAAGGATCATGAGGGTTTTCAACGGGCTGTGTGCGAGCGTTCAAGGTACCGGTACTTGGTGCCGTCAGGTCATCCCACTCCTTGCTTTTACTGATGCATGTCACCTGGCTAGAGAAGTGAGCTATTTCCTGCGAGATGACATCAATCTCCTTAGTAAGCTCTGCTATTGTCTTGGTGTCTGGTTTAGGTGCCCGTTTTGCTCTTGCAAGTGCGGCAGTCAACTCTGCGAGCTTTGTCTGCAACTGCAGAATATCTGAGGGCAGAGCCAGGGGTAAGATTTTGACCTGCCATACTGTTTGTGCGCGGGTGGAGGTATCGGGCCCACCCAGAGCCACCTCGCGAATATGCGCGTCGTCTAGAGGAGTAATGTGGCGCCGCCACACGTCGAGATAGACAATTGCCCACAGCGTCTTGTTGTCTTGGAGCAAGGTCAGGACATCAGGTGGGATGACATTGGGCAGGTATGGTTGTTTTGCGAAAGCAACATCGGCATCGTTTTCACACAAAATGCCATCGACGTAAAAACGTCCCTTGCCGATTAGCAGGGTATTATTTGCTTGAACGCTGATTTTGAAGCCATCATTGTTCATAGGTGCCCCACACAGCCCGATCACGTCTTTAGCTTCGGTCTCAATGCGATACTGGTCTATGGCCTGCTGTTCGTTCCAGTCAGCATCTACCTGCACGCGTCCCTGTTGCATGATAACTTTTGTATAGTGTTTCTTGGGATCAAATGTATTTCGGCTTAAATCGGCCTTCATCGTAAACCTCCCATATTATGATGCGTAAAAAATGCCTGCTTCTAACCCGAAACGCAGGTATTCGTCCAGGCGAACACGCAAGTTGGTTTCGCGCTGTGGCTGGTACAGATTGTGAAATACTCCCATTTCAGCTTCATCTTCGGCTCCCTGACGGATTTCAATGGCACAGCGCTGACTTAGTTGGCAGTAGCCTGGATCGCTGTAATGCAGCGAAGTGAATTGTGGACGCACACGAACTGCGTCTGCATCTGTTGCTGGCTGGCAGTGATAGCGGCGCGGGACGCGAGATGCCGGGGGCAGATATGAGAAACGCACACAGCCAGCCTGCCTTCGATCAGAAAGAACGGCCGCTGACAAATTTAACCATGTATCGTGTTCGGCGAGGCTTGCCAGGAAGATGCTGTTTGATGCCAGCTCCATTTCGCTGGTATGTACCTTGCCGATAATCGTGCTGTTTTCGATATGCAATGGACCTCCTGGCGCAAGTTCATCATTTGGTGCCGCGTAGGCTACCAGCGTCTCCGCCGTCGCATCGACGATACTGTTCGTGATCTGCACATGCGTGTTGTCGTTCACGACTTGCAAGCTCCCGATGATACAAGAGTCAATTTCAACCCGGACATTGACGGCTTCGATAATCAGGCCTGGTACTGACGGGTGCTGGGGGATACCATCAATAGACAAGGTCAGGCCTGGGACAAAGGTG
>VBHI01000216.1 GCA_005881495.1 Chloroflexota bacterium | reverse complement strand
TCGACAATGGTTCCGGTTAGCTCGTGTCCCAAAGATACGGGCGGCGGGACTTGTTGGATGATTTTGAGTATATCGGAGCCACATAAGCCACAACCATGCACCTTTACGAGCAACTCGTTGCCGGTGATGGTTGGAATGTACCTGTTTTCTATACGAATATTGTCATAGGAGTGGTAAGTTACTGCTTTCACGGACGTGCTACACATCTCTTTTTGTAGAAGTATGGTTCGTAGTCAGTATAGCACTTTTCTGTTGCAGCTGGTATCCAAAAAAGGACAATGCAAAACGTCTACCTTATAGAAAATAGAAATTATGGCCTATTTGGCCTAATTAGCTTGTAAGTGAGATAAAAACTGTAACGCTCAGCGTATTAATAAGTAGGAAGCGCACAATATTATAATGCGATAGCGTTTCCTTTCTTTTGTCTCAATAACGATTGAACATCCGGCATGAGATATCTATACAGGTGATGCCCGATGTATGGATGGTAGGGAAATCAACCGGTTATTGCACAATTTTTTCTATTGATTAAATGAGGAGAAATACATTTATGACCACAACTGGCGAATTGCGGACAATTGTCCAGGAGCTGCACCTGGTCGATGTTGGAGATGCAGAGAGCTACCTTGGAGAAGAGACTTTGGAGGGAGAAGAATTAATTGTTCTGGTGGAGGAAGTTACTCCATCTGTTGTTCTCGCGGATTGTGAATGTAGAGCCTGTGATTTAGTTCACGTATAAAGTCCTGTTTGCCCTTTCTTTTACAGGAGAGGGTGGATGTTCAATTTTAAAGTGATTTTTTCAAGAAGGCCCTGATTGGATTCAGGGCCTTTCTCTTTAATATCTTGCCTCTAAGAGTATTTTTATGCGCTTCTCCACGTTGGGAATGCCGCAGGTTTTGATTTGTTTCACGACCTCTTTGACGTCGTATGGGACGCGTCGAATTTCGGCGTTCCAGGTTGCATCTTGCCAGGTCAGTATGCCATACGCTGCCCGCAAGTCTTCATCTCGTGGTAGGCCACAACTGGCGACATCGGCCAGCAGGAGATGCCGCCAGTGTCGGGTATAGGCAATATGGAGGTGACCAAAAGCCAGGGCACCCACGGTAGGTTCTATACTGCCCAGCAGGTATTCGAGGTCACTATCAGGGGCATTTGGGAAAATGGCGTCTTCCAGGTTCAGCGGGTTGGCATGGACGATGAGCAGGTCGCTGCCATCGGGGTTAGCAATACGGTGCGAAAAGGGCAAAGCTGCCAGGTAGTCAATGCCGGCCTGTCCAATCTGTTCCCTGGTCCAGGAAATGGTGGTACGTTTCTTGAGACCCTTATCTGGCGCCTCGTTGACCACTTCATAGTCCACATTGCCCTGGATGACGGGACACGCTAATTTCCGAACAGTATCCAATGCTTCGCGTGGGCAGGGTCCGTTCAGGCAGAGGTCACCGGCGACGACCAGGTGATCTACGGCTGGTTGGTGCGAGAGGTCCTGAAGCACTGCTTCGAGTGCTAATTGGTTTCCATGAATGTCAGAGATGATTGCAATGCGCATATGTTTTCCTTTTGAGTAGCTGAAAGAGATCATTTGTAATATACCGCAAAAGGATGGTTGAAACCAAATTGTAAGGCTTGACTGCTGAGCGCAAAAGGGAGATACTTTCTGGGCGGGAGGTAAGGAATTGAGAATATCTTGTAGCAGGGAGCATAGATGATCCACACTATTGGCGTCATTTCGGATACCCATATTCCGCACTTCAAAAAGCTGCCAGAGGCCATCTGGGAGTATTTCGCAGAGGTAGAATTAATAATACATGCGGGGGATCTCTCTGTTCTTTCGGTTGTGTCTGAGTTGGAGACCATAGCGCCCGTTGTTGCGGTACAGGGCAATGTGGAGTCAGATGAGGTGATACTGAAACTGCCGATCAAGCGCGAGATTGTGATTGGGAATTGCCGGATCGGTATAGTGCATATTCTGGGGGATGCGAATAATCGCGAACATGTGGCCCGCCAGGAATTTCCCGATGCCCGCGTTGTTGTGTTTGGACATAGTCATATCCCCTTGAATGAAGAGCATAACAGGCTACTCTTATTTAATCCTGGTAGTGCTACCGATCGACGAAGGCAGGAGAGGTGCAGTATTGGGATGTTGCATGTGGATGACGAGGCCCAGAGTGTAAGGGGAGAAATTATTGGGCTGTAGCCGAGGATGGTCTCCTGTAATTCCTTGGGAAAGGTACTCAATGGACCAGTGGTTGGACGGCCCATATGCGATTTGAAGCCGACACGGCCCTGATGAATGGATCGTCGTCGCCATTTGCGTACAGTCCAGATTGAGCAACCAACTCTCTCTGCAATTCGAGTGTC
This sequence comes from Chloroflexota bacterium, assembly GCA_005881495.1. Next base: position 76,038 of record VBHI01000216.1, on the reverse strand, counting down.
GTTTAGACCAGCAGCGGCATGCTCGCTGATCTCCAGGCGCGTCTGAAACGTGGTCGTTATGAGCGCTGGAGTCTCCTGAGTGGGCGAGGCGCTTAGTTTGCGACCGGCACAGCCTGGGCAGCCGTCTTGATGAGCTTCACCACGTCATCGGGGTGGGAGACCATCGCCACGTGGTTCGTGGGGACTTCGACGGTGGTGGCACCCATGCGCTTGGCGAACAGACGCTCGGCATCGGGCGGGATCGCCTGATCGCCATCGGCGACCATGTACCAGGACGGCAGCGCTTTCCAGGCCGGGACACCCATCACCTCCTGGAGGGCGGTCGCGGACAAAGGCTGCTGCACAGCGTACATGACCTTTGCCTTCACCGGATCAACGTCAGCCGCGAAGTGGTGCACGAAGTCGTCCTCTGGCAGCCAGGCGAAGCCCTGCTTGTCGATGCTGAGGTGCGCCAGTGCCGGGGTCACCGGTCCCTGCGACAGCAGCGCGCCGATCGATTCGCCCTCGTCAAGTCCGAAGGCCGCGATGTAGACCAGACCGACGACGTTGGGCGCATCCGTGCCGAGAGCGGTGATGATCCAGCTTGGGAAGCCTACTTCGATGAGCGCATGGGCTTGAAGTGGCAGCAAAGCTGGCTGAAACGGAAAAGACTGATTGCTTTATGGCAAGAACAGGAGGGATGTTCCCGATTTGAATAGCAATAAGCCATGCTGTTCTTTCCCAAAAGTCGCGCTCTTCCAAATCTACGCCACTCTTGATTACAGCTTCAACGTCAGTAAGTGAGCCGAACGAGACAGCCTCAATAAGCGGGGTTAAGTTCAAATCGTTCGCATTCGCCCCGGCTTTGAGCAGGACTTGCACAGCATCGAACCGTCCAATACGCGAGAGTACACGAACCGCTGATTCCCCATACGTGCTCATGCCAGTCAGGGACACGCCGTTCGCAATCAGCAGATGCAAGAGTTCGATCAAATGCGGGTCATGCAACACATCCCGTCCATGAACGGCATCTAGCAGCGCATCGTAGCCGTGCTCGCGTTGGTAACGGATATCCGCTCCCGCTTCTATAAGCACCGCAATTTTCTGGGGGTCGCCAATACCGATGGCAAATGATACAATATCGCTCTGATCAATACTTGCACCATGATGAAGAAGGGTGCGCAACAGTTTGACATTGGCTTCAGGAGCGGAAACTGCGTACATCAGAGGTGTCCACCCCTTGCGATCGCGCCTGTTTACATCAATGTTCGAGCGTGGTGCACTCAAAAGCTTACTGACGCGATGCAGATCTCCCTTTTTGACCGCCTGATGAAGTTCATATAGTGTCATGAGGATCCTTAATTACAATGGACGGCAGAAGGCTGCTCGCCAGAAATTGTCAATATCAGTGTCATCTTTCGTTTAAACGGCCATCGACTCTTAGAGAAGAATACCATAAAATTGTCTTTAGTTGGGAGTCACCGCGAGAGGAAGTGGATACGTTCACCCACATGGAGCGTGGAGAAATTGCAAAAGCTGTTCTTCTCCCTTCGTGAACAGTCAAGGGAGGGTGTCGGCAAAGGGTTCTTGCGAAGGCATTGGCAGCAGATGAATTGGAGCATATATGACGAAACGCTTGAACGAGAAAGTCGTGGTCATTACCGGGGCGGCACAAGGAATTGGGCGCGGCTGCGCCCAGATTGCCGCACGTGAGGGTGCATATGTGGTTATCGGAGACATACAGCAAGAGGCTGGTGAAGCAACAGCCGCCGCCATTCGAGTCGCCGGTGGTCAGGCGGTCTTTCATCCTACCAATGTCGTCAACGAAACGGAGTGTGCGGCATTGATGCAAGTGGCAAGAGAAACACATGGCAGGATAGATATCCTGGTGAATAATGTCGGCTGGTTTCCCAGGGCGACGTTAGAAGAAACCACCACAGAGCTTTGGGAACAGGTGTTGCAGATCAATTTGCGGAGTGCATTCTACTGCTGCAAATACGCCATCCCAGCAATGCGTGCGTCTGGTGGCGGCAGTATTATCAATATTGGTTCCATCAATGGTATTCAAGGGCTTCCCAATCTTATTGCTTACTCGGCTGCCAAGGGTGGCTTACTGTCTTTGACTCGTACGCTGGCAGGAGCGTATGCAGCCGACAACATTCGGGTCAACTATATCATCCCAGGGTGGGTGCTCAGCGAAGGTGAACTGGCACTCCAACATAGCCGGGGCATAAGTGATGTCGACTTACAGCGGGCCGGTCGGTCTTTACGGCTAGGGCGCCATCAGACCCCCGAGGATGTCGCGTACGCCGTTGTCTATCTTGCTTCCGACGAAGCAGCCCAGGTGACAGGAACCGTTTTGAATATCGATGCAGGCTCAACTACCTTGCCGATTCCTCCTAATGGTCCCTACTTCGGATAACCTGCTCCATGTGTTGAAAGAGAGGGCATACCTTGCAGACAGCTATCGCAGCCTTTCCAAAATGTTACATGGATGACCTCTGTCTCACGGGTCGTATGTCGCTCTTTACCTGGCTTGAAATCGCAGCCACGCTTGAGGTTGATGGCGTAGAACTGTATCCCGATTTCTTCCCAACGTTTGATCGTGGCTATCTCGAGGACATTCGTATAGCTCTTGCCAGGCATCAGCTGACCATGCCGATACTGTGTGCCTCTCCAGATTTCACACAGCCGGATGCACAAGCACGACGTGCCGAGGTCGAACGCTATAAACACATGATAGACCTGGTCGCTTTCTTTGATGCACCTGCACCACGAACATGCCGTCTGCTCAGCGGGCAGAGCCGTCCCGAACTCTCCGAAGATGACGGCGTGGCGATGGTCGTCGAGTGCATTGAACAGGTATTACCGTATGCCGCTGAGCGCGGAGTCATCCTCGCGCTTGAAAACCACTACAAGGACAATTACTGGACGTATCCTGAGTTCGCCCTTCCTTTCAAGCTCTTTCAACGCATTGTCGATGCCATCGATTCACCCTGGTTTGGTGTCAATTTTGATCCGTCCAACGCAATCCTGGCGGGCGAAGATCCACTGGTTGTCCTTGAAGCCATGAAAGCGCGAGTCGTCAGCATGCATGCCAGCGACCGCCATCTGCTTCCAGGATATACGCTGGAGGATCTGCGTGCGCAGGAGGGTCAGCAGGGCTACGCTCATATCTTGCGCCATGGAGAAATCGGCACCGGGCTGAACGACTACCCTGCCATAGTCCGCATACTGGAAGAGATTGATTTTCACGGCTGGATCTCCATTGAGGATGGCGTCGATGGCATAGAGGAATTACGTCGTTCCATCAGGTTTGTCCGCAAGGTGCTGGCACACGATGCAACAAAATGAGCCAACTAGCTAGCCAGGCCAGCACACGATGGTCTCGCCGGTCAGGAAATCCGCTTGGGGGCCAGCCAGGAACAACACGATCTGGACCATGTCTTCGGGCTGCGCTACCTGCTGGAGGCGAGAGAGACCTTGCTGGTCGGTGACCGTGCGTGTAGCCAAGAACCGACCGGTATATGTTGGCGCGGGAGCAATGCAGTTCACATTCACATCATACGGCCGCAGTTGCTCGGCCAGGCAGCGTGTGTAATGGGCAATGGCGCTCTTGGCTGTGGCATAGATAATGCCAGTTTGGACAGGGAGATGACCGGCCGCTGATCCCACATTGATGATTTTGCCCGATCGTTGCTCGCGCATATGCAGACCCACATACTTGCAGGTATACATGGTCGTGAACAGGTTCCGCTCAAGGACGCAGCGGATATCATCCGGGTGGATATCCAGTGCATCATTTGGGTCGGGCCGAGGAGTTCGGCAACCAATGTCTCCGCCTGCATTGTTGACCAGGATATCCAGACGACCCAATGTTGTCAGCGCCTGCTGCACGAGGCGTTCTGCTTGTGCCGGGTCGGTCAGATCTGCGGAGAAAAATGCGGACTGGCGGCCCAGAGCACGGATCTCCTCGGCCACCGCAGGCCCCGAAGGGGCCTCTCCAAACTTCGCCGCTGCGTGCTCATGCACGTCGTGAATGATCACATCGGCTCCTGCCTGGGCTAGATGCAATGCGTAATAGCGACCCAGTCCACGGCTCGAGCCCGTCACCAGGGCCCTTTTTCCCGTCAAGTCGACTGTGTGCATAGGTGTTCCTCTCATTTGATAGAAGGCTCTCGTCAATGGCCATTGGTCTGCTCGAAGAGGAGCAAGATGTTCGCCAGACTAATGCGGATCACTCTTTTCCTGGAACGCGTATAAATAAACGTGGAGGTAGTACACACGGTTACCTTCGTACATTATATGATACGCTGCGTAGGAAGTATTTAGGATATAATGGGATACAGTTTACTCCATTTTTTCAGTAAGGAGCTTGTTGTATGTCTCTTGAGATATTTAAGCTGGATGGTCGTGTTGCATTGGTCACAGGGGGCAATAAAGGATTGGGCTTTGTAATGGCCCAGGCCCTGGCAGAAGCGGGCGCTGATGTCGTCGTGACGAGCCGACACAGGGAGAACGCCGAGTCAAGTGCTGCAGCTATTGCCCAGGCAACGGGACGCCGTGCCCTGGGAGTCGTCGTCGATGTAACCGATGCTCGACAGGTTAATGCGATGGTGCAAACGATTCTGGAGCAGTTCGGACGTATTGATATCCTGGTGAACAACGCCGGTATCAATATCCGTAAGCCGATAGAGGAGTTTGATGAGGCCAGTTGGGATCAGGTGCAAAACACGAATCTAAAGGCTCCATTCCTCTGTTGTCAGGCTGTAGGCCCTCAGATGAAAGAGCAGCGATCGGGACGCATCATCAATGTTGCGTCAATGTTGGGCCTGACAGCTTTGCCTGAACGAAGCGCCTATTGTTCGAGTAAAGCAGGTCTGATTCAACTCACAAAAGTGTTGGCCTTAGAATGGGCTGCTTATAACATCACCGTGAACGCATTATGTCCCGGCCCGTTCGCTACGGACCTCAATATTCCCGTCATGAATAATCCGCAGGCAAATCAATACTTTCTCAATCATATTCCGCTGGGACGTTGGGGCCAACCTGAGGAGCTCAAGGGCGTGATCACCTTCCTGGCTTCGGATGCATCCAGTTTTATGACAGGAGCGTCATTAGCCTTTGATGGTGGGTGGACGGCAGAATAGAGACCATGATTTGTTGAAAGGAAAACTGGAATGCGTATCGGCCTTGCTGTCAGTGGCACGACGTTTAGCATGGGCCTTCATCCGGCGTCGAGTCGACCGAGAAGTAACGCTCAGCAACTCCTGGACCAGGCACGTGCCGCGAATTTGCAGGGAGTGGAGATTCCTGTCTCCCTGTTAGAGGGTGAAGATATACCCTCTGTAGCGCGTGCTGCCAGGGAGCGAGGATTGTTCATTACACTCGCAACTGGCGGCTATACTGCCGGGCCACTTACAGAGGCCATTCACCTGGGCGCACAATTAGGAGCTGAAACAGTACGTACGGTAGTAGGAGGGGCGAAGATTGGTGGAGATCGTAGTCCCCTTGCTGGTCGCTGGCAGCCATTTCTGCAGGATGTGCTAACGCATTTAAAAGAGGCCAGCGCTATGGCGGAACAGACCCAGGTGAATCTCGCAGTAGAGAATCATCAAGACCTTGCTTCGGAGGAACTTCTCTGGTTGTGCGAATCCATTGGTTCCACACGCTTCGGTATCACCTTAGATACAGGGAATCCCCTCGCAACGGCTGAAGAGCCGCTCGACTACTTCAGCCGTGTTGCTCCTTATATCAAGAATGTTCATCTTAAGGATTACTATATATATCTCAGCGAAGAGGGGTATCGTCTTGTACGCTGCCCACTTGGGCAAGGCGTGATTGACTTCCCGGTCCTGTTCAAAATTCTGGCAACATCATGCCCCAATGTCACGATGTCAATTGAGCTTGGAGCGCTGGAAGCCCGGCATATTCGGGTTCTGGCTGATAACTACTGGCCTGATTATCCGCCTCGTTCAGCGGCGCAACTGGCCAGGGTGTTACGTTTTGTACAGGCCAACGCAAAGCCTGTTGGTGATTGGCACACCCCCTTTGAACGAGGGGAGTCAGCCGAAGATATCATTGCGTACGAGGAGCAACAGTTGGCCGCGAGCCTGGCCTATCTTAGCTACGTACAGGCGCTCAACACCCCAATGTAACAAGCAGACGTAACTATCAAGAACTTCTCACAGATCAACTTTCTTTTTGCGACATAGCCATACGGCCTACCGGTGTGATTCTGACGAATTGGTCGCATTCGTCAAACAATGAAGCCGACCCCTAAAAGCCTACTTTTTGCCGTTGCCAATATACTCAGGTTGTAGGTGTAACAGCAATGGTTACGGTCACGCTATCGCTTACCTGAGTACCCAGAGCATCCGTCACACTCACATCTACTTGAACTGTCCGTCTTCTGCCTACCCTCGTAAGTCCGGTCAAATCAAAGGTAATATCAGTGCTCTGTGCAGTGTGATCTGCGAACTGCACATGACGCGACTTGCTACTCCAGTCAACGATCAAAGGGTCTTGCAGTGACACTGGTGATATAGTGTAGGTATACGTTACCGTTGGTGGGTCAGCTTTCACGTCAATGAGATCAACCTTAATCTCGGTTTCCCCATTTATGAATACGCCTGGCGGCTGCGGTGGCGGTGGTGGCGGGACGTGATAGAGCTTGGTCCATGGTGGCTCCTGAAAGCCCTCCTCAAACGGGAGGAGCGTCAACATTCCAGGATCAATCTGTAGCGTCAAGGAACCGTTGCTCTGACCTTGACCAAGTGGCACATCTGCCCACTGACCAGTTATCGTTTGATCCTGGGTTCTGGCGCAAAGTTGGTGGTAAGCTCTTCAGATACCAGTCGCTTTCAGCCCGGATGGTGTCCATCTTCCATGCGTGTCTCTTCACTCTCAGTACAGCAGAGTTGAAATCGAGCCAGAGAGACGAGAGAAACTCAATGCCACATAAGTCTTCCTGGATAGTTAGGCAGCACACAGGACACGTTTGCGAAGGAGATCAAAATTGGCGCGTCCATACATCGCATGATGTACGGCAGGGCAGGATTTCCGCTGTTACGTCAGCGTGTGCTTCATGCTCTGTAAGCAGAGAAAAACCTCTCAAGTGTCATCTGCGTAAAAATCTATCATCACCAAAAGTGTGTAAGATCGACTATATGTTGTGATTTACATCTTTCTCGTTCTGTAAGCAAGTATACCAGAGATCCATTGAATATACGAGCTTTTTGGCCTCATTGCGCGATCAGGTATGTTTCACTAATGAGCGGTCAATTGTCTCAAGAGAAAAATGGCCGGAAAGTACCATAGCCTGTTCGAGTTCGGCGCGCATTATGTCCAGCACATGGTGTACGCCTGAGGAGCCGTTGACGGCCAGTCCCCAGAAGATTGGTCGGCCGAGCAGGACTGCGCGCGCACCAAGGGCGAGAGCTTTGAGGGCGTCGGTGCCGCGACGTATGCCGCTATCCAGGTACACCTCGCAGCGACCGTTGACGGCCTCGACTATTTCGGGAAGGGCCTCAATGCTCGCAAGGGCAGAATCGAGTTGACGCCCTCCGTGATTGGAGACGATGATACCCGAGACTCCCCGTTCGAGTGCCAGGAGTGCGTCCTCTGCGGTCAGAGTTCCTTTGACCAGAATAGGCAGGGATGTCACCGTTTTTAGCCAGTCGAGGGTATCCCAGGTCGGAGTGCAGGGGAGAAAAAATGATGATTGGTCTGGCTCAGGCTCTTCGTCGGGAAAGTTTGCCAGACTCATATGAGATGGCAAGCTAAAGTTGTTGCGCGCGTCTTTTTCGCGGTGGCCCAGGCGCGGCACATCTGCCGTGAGCACGATCGCACGGTAGCCGGCGGCCTCGGCGCGTCGAACCACTGCTGCCGAAAGCTCCAGGTTTTGATAGAGGTACAGTTGGAACCATAGTGGGCCTGTGGCGGCCTGCGCAATGTCCTCAAGGCTGCGGGTTGAGAAGGTACTGGCGACCATCAGGGTATGAGCCAAACCAGCCCCCTCTGCGGTGGCGCACTCGCCTTCAGGGTGCGCGAGGCACTGGTACGCGGCTGGGGCCACGAGTATGGGCATACTGACAGGTGTGCCCAGAACGGTGGTACTCAGGTCGCAGGTACTGCCGTTGATGAGCATACGCGGACGAAGCCGGATACGCTCAAAAGCGCTGCGGTTTGCGCGCAGCGTTACTTCGTCGTCACTACCGCCCTGGATGTAGTCCCAGGCGGCTGGCTCTATACGTGTTTGAGCGAGGGTTTAGTAATCGCTGAGGTTGATGGGTTCCACCTGGGATTCCTTCTGGTGCATAAGTCTTCACTATTACAAGCTCGTTGTGAGCGGTTTTGTGACATCCACTTTCTGAACGGTGATTGCCAGCGTAAATTGGTCGCCCAGTGCTTCAACATACCGTTGCAGTGTTCTTAATGTATAGGCTTCGTAGCCGCGTTTCTCGATGCGAGCAACCTGCGCTTGGGATACGCCTAGCCGCCTGGCAACTTCTTGTTGGGTAAGTCCAGCTGCCTGCCGTGCTTCTACCAATTGTAGCCAGAGTTCTTTTTTGCCAGACTCTACTTCGTAGATTGCTCGGAATTCAGGGTCGGCCAAAGCACGAGCCTTGTCCTCTTCGAACAACCTTCGACCGTCCTTTTGTGTGTAGTTTTGTTTTACCATAGTGTAACTTATTTGCCTTCTTGCCCCAGAAATTGGGCTAAACGTCTAAGGGCGACATTTAGCTCTTCATGGGGGAGCTTTTGGGTTTTCTTGGTGAACCCGTGTAGCAATACAATGCGTTTGCTTCTGAAAAAGAAGTATAAAACTCGGTAGATGTTGGTATTACTTTCTTCCCTAATCTCCCAAATCTTACCTTCCAAATGACGAACAAGTGGTTCTCGTGCCTGGACATTACGTAATCGTACTTGCTCAAATGACCACAAGAACCGAGCATAGGTTTTCTTGTCCAGACCTCTCAGAAAATCTTGTACAGGGACGTTGCCACTTTCATCGACATAGTACTCTATTATCCACTCATCTGTCATGACATTATACGTATTTTAGTATATTTGAAGGGGATTGTCAAGGATGAACGTACTCTCATATAACTTACACCTTCGTAGTCATCTGATGCGGCTTGAAGAATTCCTGGCCGCCAAGGTATGGGCGGAGGGCTGCTGGAATGCGAACGCTGCCGTTGGCCTGCTGGTGTGTCTCCATGAGAGGCAGCATGATACGGGGCGAGGCGATAGCTGTGTTGTTGAGCGTATGTGGGAACTTCACCTTGCCCTCTTCGTCGCGATAGCGGATATTGGCGCGGCGGGCCTGCCAGTCGTGCAGGTACGAGCACGAGTGCGTCTCACGGTACCTGTTTTCGCTCGGGAGCCAGCATTCAAGGTCATACATACCTACTTTGCCATCGCCCATGTCGCCGGTGCAGACATTGACCACACGATAGGGCAATTCTAACGCCTGCACCAACTCTTCCGAATTGGCCAGCAGGGCTTCATGCCAGCGCACCGATTCCTGGTGATCGGCCTTACAAATGATATATTGCTCGACTTTATTGAATTGATGGATGCGAAAGACGCCGCGTGTATCCTTGCCGTAGGTTCCAGCCTCGCGGCGGAAGCAGGGACAGAAAGCTACGAAGCGCATGGGCAGGTCTTCGGCCTTGAGAATTTCATCCTTGAACATGCCAGTGATCGATACTTCTCCTGTGCCGACGAGGAAGGTGTCATCATTCTCGATGGCGTAGACCTGGTCACGCCCCTTAGGGAACTGGCCACTGCCGATAAAGCAGAAATCACGGGCCATGGCGGGCACGATAAGGGGGGTAAAGCCCTTTTGAGCCATGCGATCGAAGGCGAAATTCATCAGTGCCAGTTCAAGGCGGGCCGCGTCGTTCTTGAGGATGTAGCTGCGTGCCCCGGCGATCTTGACGCCGCGCTCGATATCCACCATATCCAGGTTTTGCATGATGGTATAGTGATCACGCGGCTCAAAATCAAAGGTGGGTATGGTGCCCCAGTACTTGATTGGCACATTGTCGCTCTCGTCATTGCCGATGGGAGCGCTGGGATCTGGAATGTTGGGCACAAGGTAGAGCAGCTGCAGGCGTTCATCCAAAAGCGTGTGTAGCTGCGGCTCCATGCTTTTGATCTGCTCGGCCAGTGCTTTGCCTTCGGCGATGAGTTTCTCGCGTAGCGCTTTGTCTTTGCCTGCATTCGGGATCTGTTTCGAGATCTGATTCTGATGAGCTCGGGCCTCTTCTATCTTGTGCTGTAATGTTGTGACACGCCGATCAACTTCCAGGAGATAATCGATATCGATATTGTTGTTTTTGAGGCGGGCTGCCTCTTTCACCACATCAGGATGGCTACGAATAAAAGCGAGATCTAACATGATAATTCCTTCTTTCCCTTTTTTGAAACTCAGAGTGCTGGCTACAATAAAAAAAGCGCCATCGTCCATTGTTTTACAAGGACGACAACGCTGAATACGTGTTGGTCGTGGTGCCACCTTTATTTACCGCAGGGCTTCCCTTCACAATAATGCCAGTGAAGAGGGGTGGATGCGGCCTCTCTGCTGCCTGGTAACGGGGGCGACCGTGGACGCTTTTCGCGCAGGCTCGCGGGTGGATTTCCCTTTTGCTTGCTGCTGCGTTGCACCAACCCGCAGTTCTCTGTAGGCCAGCAGAAGGTATTAGTCCCGTTCGTTGCCTTTGTATTTTTGTTGGTACAAGCATACCAGTGGTTTGCGATTTTGTCAACTTTTTTGGGTCTATGGGGGGGCTATTTAAAAGTTGCCCCCGTGGACCCGTAGAGGCATACCTTGTATGTGCCTCCTCGCTCAAGGGTGTTCCTCCCCACGCATCTACGCAAGGCATGCCTCTACGGAACTTTTGAATCGCCCTGGAATTGCAAACTGAGTTGCAAATAGTTTATACTATCAGCGTTTTCACTATAGAAAATAATAACCACTCATTGTATTGCAGGCTCATGCAAGTCCACTGAAGGGGTGATGTTGAATGGCAAGAGCTTTCATCAGTTACAAACATAAGAGCAATCTGGATGAGCGTCTGGCCACTTACTTTGAACGTTATTTGACGGGAAAAAAGCATGACGTCTTTATAGATAAAGAAATCATGCTTGGGCAAGAATGGCCTACTACCATTGAGCAGGAAATAAAAGCATCAGACTTCCTCATAGTACTGCTTTCAGAGCAATCCATTGTAAGCGAGATGGTGATTCAAGAAGTGAGAATGGCACATAGTTTCAAGAAAATCATCTTGCCAGTGCAGGTAGCATTTGACGCTTCACTACCGTATGATCTCGGGGCTTATCTGAATAGAATACAATGGGTCGATTTCACCAAACAAGAGAGGTGGGACTCTGCGATGCAAGAACTGCTTATCGCTCTTGATGCTCCACAAAAAAATGTGGTTAAGCAGGACGTCTCAGCCAGGAATAGCCAATTCAGACAGTATGATACCTCGGTAATTCGTAAAATGTTGGATGAAGCCTTCGATAGCGATGAATTAATGGACTTTTTATTTGATCATTTCCGTCCTCTCTACGATCGGTTGGACCCGGGAATAACAAAAAGGCTCACGATTCAGAAACTCATAGCATATGCTGAAGAGCAAAACCTGCTTGAATCGCTACTCGATTACGTTGCGCGAAAGAAACCGCGCCAATATCGACGTTTTGCTGGCATGTTAGAAATTGATGAGTAAGATGATGATCAGGAACATTGGCTCCTGGCTGCTATCAGCTTATATATCACCATATATACAACGGCCTGCGCATCTTTCAGGAACTGCAAGTGCAAGGGTACACGTGACGGTTTCCAGGTGGCAAGAACGTGCCATCCACACGCAAAGGAGATGAGCGGCCATGGATCGCAGGCTACGAGTAGGAGTGGTTGGGGGACGACGAGGGTTGACGCTCGCTCGAGAGTGCCAGATGGTGGGAATGGAAGTCGTGGCAATCTGCGACCTCGACCGCGCTCGATTGAGCAGCGCGAGTTCCGCCCTCGGCGCAGTCCCCTACCAGGACTATGATGCCTTCTTGGCACACGACATGGATGGAGTGATCCTCGCCAACTTCTTCGACGCGCACGCGCCCTTGGCGATCAAGGCGCTCAAGGCTGGCAAGCACGTGATGTCGGAGACGGCAGCCTGTAAAACGGTTGCGGAGGGAGTGCAACTCCTGCGCACGGTGGAACAGACTGGAGGCGTCTATCTCTTTGCGGCGAATTATCCGTTCAAGCCGCATGCGCGCGAACTGCGTCGTCTGTACCAGGCTGGCGAGGTGGGGACGTTCCAGTACGGGGAGTGCGAGTACCTGCATGGCTTCTCGCCGGACTACCTCACGCATTTCGGGCAGGAGCCGCGCCACTGGCGCTCGCGGGTCTCCTCGCTCGCCTACTGCACCCACTCGATCACTCCGGTCATGTACGTCACCGACACCCTGCCGACCGAGGTGAGTGCCTTCGTGATACCGTCCGATTCCTCGCCGGAGAGCCTGGACGCCGCTCGTCGAGGCAGGGGGATTGCAGCCGTGATGCTCATTCGCATGGACACGGGTGCCTTCCTCAAATCGCTCCACGGCTTCCTGCAAGGTGAGCAAGAGCCGGAGACCTCCTGGATTCGCATTCATGGCTCTCGAGGGCTGATAGAGAACCTCCGTCACGGGGACTCGAGGAGGGTCAGGGTGCGCAAGGAGGAATGGACGACGCAATCAGGGCAGGTCGAGGACACGGTGCGTGATCTGGTGTGGGATCGCGGCGACGATGCACTCGTCTGCGAGAGCTTCGCCCGTGCCATGCAAACCGGTGAGCCTCCCTACTTCGACGTCTACCGGGGCGTCATCGCCTCCCTTGTCGGTATCTGCGGTCTGCGGTCCCTGCTCCGCGGCTCCGTCCCTGTCGCCATTCCTGATCTTCGCCAAGAGGACGTCCGCCACGAGTACGAGTCTGACGACTGGAACGGCCTCGAAGGACCACCAAAGTAACAGGATGTGTTCATGGTTGGGAAGGCTCATCTGCTTTACTATTCCCTGAGCAACTTTTCTCCTGATGAAACGAAACTGTCTTGCTTGATACTGCTTCAAGTCTACGTCGTTGTCGTCAACCAAGCTTCACCAAATGCGCGGAAGAGCAAGGTTATTTGGCGATACATGCTCACTATCGGTTTCATGCCGCGTGAGAAGCGGTGAGAACACGGGTGCTACCCCTAGCCTTACTTCTAGATTGGCTTGTAGTGGGTGTTTGTGACAAGCTCAAAGTGTCAACCACTGATATCATACCACAGATTGGGGCCGGAAATGCACGTTTCGGAGGCGGTTGAAGAGTACCTGCACTCAATAAGTGGGCGAACATACCAACGATAAGATGTGAAACACACGGCGGCAGGCTTCTTGCAGCAGGCCGTCGCTCTTTTGCTTCAGTACATAACGAAGGCGGGTATCCAACCGGTAGGATACCCGCTCTCCCCATGTGTCACAGGCTTCTTTGCCTGTGCGTTGTTTTTTTGCCTGGTGCTACGGTTGGGGTTGTGACACCTGGAAACAGGCCACATCATACTGAGAGACAGCATTGGCGCTATTGGCTTGCGTAGCTGATACGCCGTTGCCAGCGTAGACAGTGCCAGCTGTTCCTGGGCCCGTCTCATTAAATGCTGATCCAGGAGCACTGGCTGCCTGCCCTGGCTCATTGGGAGCAGTCGAAGAGAGGCATGTCTGACCTGGCTGCCCTTGTGTACCGGGACTTGCTGCAAATACTGACGCGACTGGAGGAAAGGCCAAGACAACCATCAGTATGGTGGCGGTGATGCCTTTAACAATAAAACGCTTCAAGATTCAGTTCCTTTCTCTAAACTGTGTTTCTAATGGCACCCCTATCCGATAATACGGGTGCGGGTTACAGGTTTCATGAGTGAGGTTGAGTGTAAATCACACAAACCATGTGAGAAAGTGATGAAATATGTATATGCCACAATTGTAGAGTGGTGATCGGATGATGTCAATATAAAAATGTATGGATTAATCCTCTATTACCGCGTCGGCTTCAATTTCCACCAGCCAGTCGGGGTCTATGAAGCGAGTGACCTGCATGACGGTGTTGACAGGTCTAATCTGTCCGAAGAACTCGCCATGCACCTGTCCTACGCTCTCCCAGTCTTCTATGCGGGTGAGTAGGATGCGCGTGCGCGTTACATCTGAGAGACTTGCCCCTAACTCTTCGAGGGCACTGCGCACTATTAAGATACAGCGGCGGGCCTGCGCGGCTGCTTCTCCTTTACCGACTGTCTTGCCATCTGGACCTATCGGTGCAGTGCCAGCTACGGCAATGATCTTTCCATAGCGAACAGCACGGGAGATGCCAAGACGAGGCTCGTAGGGTGAACCTGAGGATACACGTTGTCTGCTCATGGATACTCCTTATAGTTTACAATTGGTGAAGTAGGAAGGGATAGTCGTGAGGCTGTACTGGGAGCTATGGCGTGCTTGAAGGGGTGGGGGTAGCAGTAGCAGCATTGGTGGCAGGTGGAGTGAGCACTGTGCTGGATGTGATATTCCATACCTGGGCATTGTTAAATACCGCCTCGGTGGGATTCTTGAAATCGAGGGCAACCACGCCGATCTTACCGGAGCTCAGGGTGCTATTGGTCACGCCGGTAATAAATTGCCTATTGACGTAGAGGTAGAGGATACCCTTGTAAGCAATTACTGCAAGCTGGTTGGGTTGTTTCAAGCCGGTCACAATTGCGGCACTGTGTCCAATATTTAGCGTTGTGGCATGGCTGCCATTTTTATAGAGGTCGAGGCTATAGCTCCCGTTGATGCCAATGTAGAAGAGATAGAAAGCATTGCTGGTGCTGTTAGCGCGAAAGATAATACCTGCCTGGTTCCCCTGGTCAACGATCAGTGACACCTGGTAGGCAAAATTACTGAAGCTGGAGGCCTGAGCGAAACAGGGTTGAAAGTAGCCTTGCCGTGCCGCTACGACATGGTAACCGCTGCTTGTGAAGACACATTGGCCGTCAACTGAGCCCTGAGTCTGGTCCCAGTTGTTGTTGCCTGAATTAGCGCTCAGTGGATCACTAAGAGCGGCTGTTCCACTGGTGGCCTGGGTTAACACATTGCCAAAGGCAGTGGCAGTGGCAGTAGCATTATCGACGAGGGCGGTCGTCGTGACAGTGGCGCCGGCCTGTACTGTGGCACTGGCATAGATTTTGGCGTTCGCGGTAGCGAGTGTATTTGCCGTCGCCTGGACTGCCTCGAGCGCCTGTACTGTTGAGTGGGCTGTGACTGTTGCCTGTTCATGCAGTGAGGCGCGATACTGTAATATCGTGGTATAGAAAATAAGGTTGAGGCCGCCGAAGACGAGCACGAATGCCAGCAAAATGAGCAGATATGTTGCCCAGACTGGGTAGATACTACGTCGACGGAAATTTTGTTGAGCCGGTGGCCATACAAGTGGTACTGGCAGATCAGGTACTGTTGCGTCGGAAGGAGAGACTCGTTCCAGTTCTGACAACTGATGCTCGTCTGACATATTCAGGCCAATTCTTTCTAGGGTTTTGTTCTCTCTTAATCATAGCCTCCAAATCTGGAGATTGTTGTAAGCCACGTCGGAAGGGATTGTATTGTCATAGGCAATGAAGCCAATCTGACCCGTTTTGTAGGTGCCGTTGCTGACAGTATCAACGTAATGTTTGTTTACGAATAACGTCAACTGGTTGCCGCGCGCAATAAGAGTGAGAAGGTTGGGTTGGTTCAGCCCTTTAATAGCCGATGAATAACTCGTGAGTAACGTTTTGGAATTGTTCCCACTGTTGTTGAAGTAGGTGAAAAGCTCATATGAACTAGCGGTGCCAATTTGTAATAAATAGAACTTTGAGTTCTGGCTATCAGCGCGGAAGATAAGACCGCCGTATTCGCCAGAGAAGATGGTCATTTGCACCTGGAGCGTAAAGTTGCTGAAATTGCTTGACTGGGCAAAGCAGGGTTGAAAATAGCCTGTATCAAGCTCTTTGACGTGATACATTCCTCCAGTGAAGTTGCAGCCACCGTTGTTGGCCGAATCGTACTGATTCCAGTTAAGTTGACTATTGTTTGCCAGAGAATCGGTGACTACTGGAATACCACTGGTGGCCTTATCATAGATATTCTGCTGCGCGGTGAGGGTTGCCTGTGCCTGGGCCGTGGCCGTGGCGTTTTCATGCTGGATTACGTGTGCTGTGGCAGTGGCAACGGCATTCGTCCGTGCCTGCGCTGTGGCTGTTGCCTGTGCGCGTATCTGGGCGGGATAGGGAATGGAGAAGTAATAGACAATGCTACTGCCTACAATCACAAGCAATACGAGGATCACTAGCAGTATGAGCATACCTTTAGAGAGGCCGCGACGCTGCTTTGGCAGTGGTTGAGGTGCTGGCGGTGCTGGCGGTACGTACGATGGGGGATTTGCGATATAAGGTTGCCCAGCATAGGGGTCGTAAGGAGATATACTTCTGTTTGCTGGTATGGTATCTTGAGCTGTCCCAGTAGTATAGATATTCTGTGGTGGTATGCCTCCAAGGGGAGATGCTGGCGCTGCAGAAGCTGTTTCTCTGAATGGGCCAAAGTCAGCGGGAATGGTCGAATCGGTATTACCTCCAGGTGATGAAGGAGGGGGAGCGCTTGAAGGTATGGGGGCGCCACATCGCGGGCAGTTGCTCATGCCTGGCTGGAGCGCTGTTCCACATGATATACATTGCATGGTGGTAATCTCCTCTATCGTAAAGGTAGTACTGTGTGCTGTCGGTGGCAGGCACTCTTAGAGTTTCCAGGCCTGGGCATGCTTAAACGCTACATCAGTGGCTGTGGAGTGGGCATCTACGAAGACACCAATTTGACCAGATGTGTAAGTATTATCAACGACACTTCCGGCGTACTGCTTGTTGACGTAAAAATAGATGTTTTTTCCACGAACGACGACTGTTATCAGGTTGGTTTGACCCAGACCTTTTTTGATAGCTGGACTATTACCGAAGTTCAAATCTGAACTGTGATTCTGGTCTTTGGAGACGAAAAGGTCAAAAGTACCGTCCTTGCCAATACTCAGTAAGTAGAATTGAAACGCGTTGCGATTCCCGCGTAAGAAGACTCCGCCAGCATCGCCCTTTGTGATAGTCATTTGCACCTGGTAGGCAAAGTTGGTAAAGTACGTATTTTGGGCGGAGCAGGCAAAGTAGAATCCCTTCTGATCAATGCTGGCGTGATATGCACCCCCTGTAAAAGCGCAGCCCCCGCCTCCCTGGGCCTGGTCTTCCTCCCAGTTGCTGCCAGTGTTAAAACTCAGTGAGTCGTTGAGAACGGGACTTCCTTGTGTAGCCGAGTTGTAGATGTTCTGTAGGGCCGTGGCAGTGGCTACGGCAGCTGCCGTGGCCTGTGCCTGAGCGGTAGCCGTAGCGTTGGCAATAGCGACGGCTGTCCCTGTTGCCTGCGCGTTGGCAGTGGCGGTTGTCTGCGCCACTTCTGTTTGTCGTGTTTGAACTGTGGCGGTGGCCTGCACGTGTAGTTGGTTGGGATGATAGACCGTTGAGTAATAGATAAGACCAAAGCCACTGAACATGATCAGCAGGGCTAATACGATGAGCAGGATTGTCACGCCTCTAGAGAGTCC
This sequence comes from Chloroflexota bacterium, assembly GCA_005881495.1. The sequence goes on along the minus strand of VBHI01000216.1, from coordinate 58,385 downwards.
CCGCCGTGTCTTCTGTGGTTGTGTCGGGGGCAGCGGGGGTGGAGTATATGGCGGCTGTTGCGCACCCAGATAGAGGGGAGGTTGTTGCAGCGGAGGGTAGCCTGGTTGCCCATAAGGATTCGGCAAGGGCGCTGCAGGTTGCCCAGGAGGATAGGAAGGTGAAGACGCTGGACGGGCGCTCTCTGGTTGAGAACCAGGCAATGATAGGAACGTTTCCTCTGTCGGGTTGGAAGCGTAAACGGCTGTGCCGCACGCGGGGCAATTTCTTGCTCCGGGGGGGAGTGTTGTGCCACAAGAACTACATTGCATAATAGATTTCTCCTGGTGAGTACATTATTAGTTTATGATACCAATAAGGCTGTGTTAGCATACCATGCTTTTGGTGCTACGCCAAGATGAAAATTCACCAATTTTTTCACTTGTGGACTATTCCCTGTTGAAGCTTACAACATCCAGACTTCTGTGTTGTTGAAAGCCACCGTTGTAGGATTGAGCTGGTCATCAGCGAAGACACCGATTGCACCGGATTGATACGCCCAGTCATTGACGCTGGTAACATACTGCTGATTGATGAAGAGGGTAAGACTGCTGCCGCGAGCAACCACCGCGATCTTGTTGGGTTGGTTGAGACCCCGGTGTATGGCCGGAGAGGAACCTTGTGCTAGCGATTTGGCATTACTGCCATTGATATCTACATAGGCGAAGAGATCATAAGAGCCGTCCTGTCCGACGCGGAAAAGGTAAAAATTTGTTTTAGCGTTATTGGAACGGAAGATGATTCCCCCACGATCACCTTTGAGTATAGTCATCTGTACCTGGAACACGAAGTTACTAAAGTTGCTTGATAGATCGTAACAGGAGGCGAAAAAACCTATTTGTGGCATACTGGCGTGATAAGCGCCGTTGATGAAGGTGCAACCGCCACCGCCAGCTTTCGAATCTTCTTCCCAGCGGTGACTGTCCTGCTGATTCAAAGAGTCGTAGAAGGTGGGTTGAGCACTGGTTAGCTGAGCATAAAGCTTTTGTTGCGAGGTGGCTGTAGCGGTAGCATGGGCAAAAGCAAGAGATTCGGCCGTAGCGGTAGCTTTGTTGCGAATTTGTGTTGTAGCCTTTACATGGGCTGTGCTTCTGAGATTGGCCTGGGCTGTTTCCATTGTTTTTGCGGCAACGGTAGCGGTAGCTTCAGCATGTAACTGACCAGGTTGTGTGAGGGTGTTATAGAGAAGGATCGCGCTGCCACCCACGATAAAGAGAAGACATACAATGAGCAAGATTGTTCTGGTTCGCTGCCCTGCGTTTGCCATCTATTTTCACCTATGTGCGCTTTTGAGATGTGAAAATAGTATAGCATGGCTTTACAACTTAACGATAGTGGGGGGACCGTTTCGCGGTTTGGAGGGCGACCCTTGGGTCGCCCCTACTTTGACGAGATTAGATCGTGCCGAGACGAGATTAGATCATGCCGAGTTCCCATTTGGCATCCTCAGTCATTTTATCGGTTGACCAGGGTGGGTCAAATGTCATTTCTACATTGCAGGCTTTGACGTTCTCAACCTCTGTAACGCGCATCTCGACTTCGGATATTACCTCACCTGCCATCGGGCAGCCCATTGCTGTGAGCGTCATTGTGACGCCGACAATGCCAGTTTCATTGTCGATGTCAACGTTATAAACAAGACCCAGGTCGACTATATTTACGGGGATTTCTGGGTCGTAGCACTCGTGGAGTGCATCCATGACCTCCGCTCTGTTTATTTCTGCCAAGATATGGCTCCTTTGCTTGTTAAACCAAGTATATTTCTAGGAATTCTCTTGCTTGTAATATAGCCCATATGGGCCGTCTCTGTCAAAGGGAGTGGATGCCGGGTTATGCAAAATGGTGGTTTATGTTAGTCTTGAACCGATTTTAGCAAGATTTGGAGAAACCGTTCGTGTGAGGCAGAAAGTACAACATCGGCGTTTGGTTGTTGTTTCGTAAGTCCGAGATGATCGACAATTGTTTGTCCTCGGCTTATAGCACTAACCGTTTCAATATCCACAAAAAGCCGCTTTGTTTCTGTTGCGACACTTCGATCCAACGCAATAGCCATGGCGATAGGGTCAGCGATAACAAATCCTTTTTCCGTTGCATGGGTAGCTTGAATATCAACACAAAACTTAGCTAGCGTTGTGCCAATGTTTCGCAGTGTACTTGCTTCAGTGGGGCTAACTGTAGCAAAGGCTGTTGAGGTATACCAGTCTACCATTGTTATCGGCATTTGTGAGGAAAATACTATTTTCGCGGCTTCTGGGTCTACCCATATGTTAAACTCAGCAACGGGATTAATATTACCAATTCCTTGCGCCGTCCCTCCCATAATGATACATTCCTTGACTTTGCTTGCTAATGGAGGATCAAGTAGAATTGCCATTGCAATATTGGTTAAAGGCGCGAGAGCAACTATGGTAATTTCGCCAGGATGGCGGTTTATAGTTTCTCTGATGATATCTACAGCATGTCCTGTTGCGGGTATCCGACCAGAAAGCGGTAAGCCGATATCTCCCATGCCATCTTGTCCATGAATATCTTGTGCTGTTTCAAGTGGACGTAGGGTAGGAGCTGCCATACCACGATACACAGGGACCTGTTTTTGACATAGTTCAACTGTATAAAGTGCGTTTTGTAGCCCTTGATCTAATGATACATTGCCTGCAACTACTGTAATTGCTTCTATTTGCACATGAGGGTCACGTAATGCCATCACTAAGGCAACGGCATCATCCGAGGCTGTATCAGTATCTATCAAAAAGTGGCGCATGTGCGTTCCCCTTCGTTCAAATCTTGTCCACTTGAGGTTATTATGTTTACACGTGGGGGTCTTGATGCAGAAACGCCTCGACTTCGGCGCGCGTGGGTAATCCTGATTGTGCGCCAAACTTTGTGACTTTGAGGGCGCTGGCATAGACGGCGAAGCGTAAAGCGTCTTCTGGTGTTTGTCCCTCCGTGAGAGCCACGGTTAAGGCGCCCACAAAACAGTCCCCGGCGGCTGTGGTATCAACAACCGGGACCTTTGGCGCAGATTGGTAGATGACCCTGGCTCCGACCGTCTCTGCGGCGGTGGCAAGGATCGCTCCTTGTGAGCCAAGGGTTATCACCACTTTGGCAATACCTTGCTCAAGGAGTACAGAGGCGACGATGCGCGCATCTTCGAGACTGCCTACCTGTTGCCCACTGAGCAGGCTGGCTTCAGCCTCGTTAACAATCAATACGTCCAGCTGCCGCAGTACTTCTTCTGGCAGCGGTTGGGCTGGAGCGAGGTTAAGTACGACCGGAACACCGCGATTATGCGCGGCAGCGGTAAGAGACACGACGGTTTCGAGAGGGATTTCTAATTGCATTACCAGCGCTTGCGCCTGGGTGATGGACGCAAGGATGTTGGAGGTCTGTGCATGATCCAGTCCGACGCGCATATTGGCGCCAGGGGCAACGACGATGGCATTATCGCCGTCAGGATCGAGAAAGATAAAGGCCACGCCGCTGGCTTCTTCCTGGTCGATAGCGATGAGACCAGTATCTACCCGGTCGGCTTGCAAGGCACTGAGGAGCCGTTCACCGAAAGGATCATTGCCAACACGTCCAGCCATGGCGACTGCTGTACCGAGGCGCGCAATCGCCACCGCCTGGTTTGCTCCCTTGCCGCCTGGAATAAGCTTGAGGGAGCCTGCTCCGAGGAGCGTTTCGCCCAGCGTGGGAACGCGAGTAACACGTACAACCTGGTCCATATTGAGACTACCGACAACGAGAATCTGGTTCTGCATCATTTTTGCGCCCTCTGCTGGCTTTATTTAGAAAGCATACGATATAGAAATGTGTGGATGCAAACCTGATGTGCTGGCTTCTAGAGTTCGTGATACTGCATGACGGTATGCATGCTTTTGCAGTATGCCAGTAAGCGTTGAAAATAGGGCAGTGGTGCGAGCGCCTGAGCAGAACCTACCACGATGAGTTTGCGTTGAGCACGGGTAAGAGCTACGTTCAAGCGGGTCGGATTGATTAAAAACTCACGGAGTGGGTTTTCGGCGCCAGGTGTCTGTGAGGTAGCAAACGACATAATAATCACCATACGTTCACCCCCCTGGAACCTGTCCACTGTATCTATGCTCATAGGAGTATCGGAGGCCATTCCGTGCCACCTGCTTGGCTCATCATCACTGAAGAGATGGCGGCGCACATTGGCAACTTGCGCTCGATAGGGTGCGATGATACCGATATCTTCTTGTGCGATACCACGTGCCAGCAAACCCTGCACCAGGGCGCGAACTGCGTGCGCTTCAGCATTACTGCTTTTCGGTCCATCGCTGGTATCTCTGGCATGAACATCCAGGAAAACCAGGGGATATGCTGGTTGAAGGGCTTGACTAATGAGAGGGGGTTCTCCCATTAAAGAGACACCCGTTGGTTGAAACTCCAGTATGCGCCGGGCGACGGCAGGCGCAGCAGCGAGGGTATCCTCGTAAAAAGCCTTAGAGGCAAAGTGTGATATCCAGCGATTCATACGATATTGCAGGCGCAAGGAAACGCAAGCGCTACTTGTCGCGTCCCACTCCTTCATATAGTCATCATCTAAGCGTTTGAGAAAGCTAAAAAGCGAGTCAGCCAGTCCTTGTGCGGCAGCTTCTTTACTGAGGACGAGCGGGGGTAGTTGTTTTTCATCGCCGACGAGAATAAAACGTTTAGCCAGGCGTAGAGCGCCTAAAATGGCCGGGATGGTGATCTGGCTGGCCTCATCGATAATGGCGACGTCGAATTGCAGTGGAGAGCTATCGCCAGGTGTTGTCAAGGGTGATGGGGAAGCATATTTTTCAGATGACCATGTCGAAGTGGTTGAAGCTACCACAGGCGTTTTGCATAACACCTCGCGCACGTCTGAGAGCGGATCATGCTCTGCCAGCAGATGTTTCAAGAGCCTGCTTTGTACACCGGCATGGACGTTGCGATCGTGCCCCAGGCGTACATAGTTATGGAAACCCTCGGAGTCGAGCCGCTTGAGCATATTATCGACAGCCTGGTTTGTGTATGCCGCGAGTAATATACGCTGTCCTTGTTGGGACAGCCGCTTCACTATTTCAGCAATGACGCTTGTCTTGCCAGTACCTGGTGGGCCTTGTATGAGCAAGTAGTCCTGCATCTGGAGCGCTTGCTGCACGGCGAGGTTTTGTTCGGGGTTGAAATCTTGCCTTGGTGAAACGCTGCTTTGACTACATTGTGTATATTGTGGTCGCGACCTACCTGCCACGAGATCGCGCAAATGGGCATCGGCATGCAGCCAGCGCAAGAGATTCTGTATAGTACGTACGTGGACAATGTTGGACCCATAGCGATCGATCAGCCTGGGATTAGCGATCAGTTCAGGAATCCAGACCCGTACGCGCTCGGCGCTGATATGTTTGATATTGCCTGTCACTACTTCACCGGAGATTGGGTCGCCATTACTGAGCAATATTTCGTCACCTTCGCGTAACTCAGATGTGTTGTTGCAGAGGAAATCTTGTTCCCATTCCCCCTGCCCGGTAGGCTCTGGTTTTCCTAGCGGAACTAAATCACTGATAGCCGTGCCACGTTCGATACGTTCCGCAACAGGAGTTTTCCAGAGCAGTGCCTGTTGCTGCTCGCCCTCCCGTCCCTCTACATGCAGTACCTGGTAGTACCTGGCGAAGAAAGCCTTTTCCTCATCGCTATACATGGGTTGGAGGCGAAATGGGGGGGAAGGAGTGCTTATTGCGGATAATGGCCTATCCCCATTGTGGGATGACGTCTCAACAGCAGGTTCTGGAGGTTGCCAGCTGAGCAATGATGAAACCTGTTCGCACTCAGAGAGCAAAGAGCACCTGGTGCAGCGAGATGGTCCTGGTGGCGCTGAAGGTATGCCCGTGAGATGGCTGAGGACAAGTATATTGCGCGTCTCGTTGACTCGTTGTAGGTCTCTTATCGTGGGTTCAATGCCAAAAGCCTGTGCTTCTCCTGGGGTACCGCTATAGAGCAATGTGCCGCGAGCTTTTTTCATGCGGGGGTCGCGTCTTACTGCCAGCAGCGCATGGTAGCCAAAGACCTGCCAGCGATGGTTGGATCTGGGTAATGTTCCCGAGCCGCCACCTGTTTTCAATTCCAGCAGGCTTTGCCGGTTGGTTTGTTGCCACAACAGGTCGAGTCGCCCGCGAAGGCCGATCTCGGGGGCAAGAAGGAATGTTTCGGCGCGTACCATATTCTCGGAGCGCTGTGCGCCGGGTTCCCCGCTTTGATTATCAGCGGAGGTTACAGGTATATCCCACAAGGAAGCGCTCTGATTCTGAAACCAGGTTGCCAGGCTTTCCAGGTGAGGCGCCACCTCTGCACGCATTGTCTCAACCGACACGTTCGCCAGGGCAAGGTCGAGGCTATTCTGGTCAAGTGCCAGTTCAAAGTGGCGCTGGAGCGTTGCCAGGGGCGTCTCATGGCCTTTGGCCGCATGACCGTTCATCAATTCTCCCCGGTCATGTTCTTTCAGAAGTTCTTTAAAGCAATGATGGACGAGGTTCCCGCGAATGGTGGCAGCTGATGTTGAGGAAGGTACTAGCATGTTCAGAAGATATTGACGTGAACAGTATTCGGCGTGGTTGAGATCGGTGATATTCAGCAAGACATCAGGTTCCAACACGGCAAGCGTGTAGGAGTTGGTCTGATAGATGTACCTGGGTTGGCCTTTATATTCTGTGATGATGGGTGGGTTTGGGAGATGATAGAGGCGTAGGGAGAGGTTGTGTATCGTGACACCACGCTCATTCAGTTCTTTGACAAATTTGCCGTAGTAGTTCTGTATGAAGTGAACTTCGATACGTGCTGTTCCAGTATCCAGAATGATGGTCGGTGTCTTCTGAGCATTGATGGTTTGTTCAAAGGCGGCTACAATGCGCCCATCGAGCTGCCTGGTAGCGCAGGGGGGATGTGTATCGCTGTGAGCAGTGTATGTGAAGAACAGATATTCGTCAAGGGGAATAGGGCATGTGTATAATGAATTACAACAAGTCCTTAGAAAAGAGGGAACGTACATGACCACACCTCCTATTCGCACGATCACATTTGGAATAGACGAAGCTCATCCCCTTACATCTGCGGCCATCGAGCGGGCAGCATTTACTTTGCGGGAGGCTAGCACACGGTATGAAGCGGCGGGGTATGAGATACAGACCGTGCGGCTTTCGACGCGGCCAATCTTTGACGACCTGGCAGATTGGCCGCCGGTTGAACTGCTCAACTACGCTCGGGAACTGCAGCACATGTTAGATGATTATGGGCTGAGCTATTGCTCAATAGGGACTGCAATGGCGGCGCGCCCAGATTTTCCCCTGGAAAAGATTCATGTGATTGCTGACCTGCTGGCTGCGACAAGCGCACTTAATGCCACGGTGCAACTGGCGACAGTACGATATGGCCTGCGGGCAGCGGCCGCTTTGCCCACTGCGGAGGTGATAAAACGATTAGCTGCGGAGACGCAGGAGGGATTTGGGAACTTCCGATTTGCTATGCTGAGCTGTGTCGAAGCAGGCGGGCCATTTTTCCCCTCTGCGTATCATAGCGGCCCTGCTAGCCTATCTCTCGGTTTACAAGGTGCTGGCATCATCGCCGAAGCGCTGCGGAATCTGCGAGCAGATGAAAGCAGTCCTTTGGATCTTGCCTTTGTCAGTGAGAGGGTAAAGGCTGCGATTATCGAGCAGGTTCAGCCAGTTGTGATGTTGGCAGATGAGCTTGGAGCAGCGCATGGTTTGATTTTTGGCGGCATTGATCTTTCACCAGCTCCTCTGGGAGAAGATAGTATTACCGCTGCAATGGAGCTTTGTGGCTATGGCCCTTTCGGCACAACCGGAACACTGGCGGTGTCTGCCGCGGTTACGGCTGCTTTGAGGAATACAGGAATGCTTCCCTTGCCTACCTGTGGCTATTGTGGGTTGATGTTGCCTGTATTAGAAGACGCGGCTCTTGGCCGGCGATGGGAAGAGGGGTATGTCAACGCCCATCAGCTGCTCCTGTATTCAGCGGTTTGTGGAACAGGGCTGGATACGCTGCCGCTTTCAGGAGATATTACAGCAGGGGAGATTGCTCACCTGCTCCTTGATGTTGCGACATTAGCATTACGCTTAAACAAACCTCTATCGGCCCGTCTCTTTCCAGTTCCAGGCAAGCGGAGTGGAGAGCGCACAAGTTTTACCTCGCCCTATTTAACAAATACGCTTGTCAGGTGAGCCTCTCATCCATCGCGGCAACGAGGCCAGGTTGATCGCGCAACGAGGCCAGGTTGATCGCGCAACGAGGCCAGGTTGACCGCGAGGGTCAACCCTACTATACACGGGGCTAGGAGGTAAAGATGAGTTAGCGCTTGCTTGTGCCCCAGAGAACGTCCATGACGCCGTCGTAGGAGCGTTTGAGGCTATCGTAGAGGCTGGCATTCTCAATAGCGAGAGCGGCAAGGCTGGCCAGAACGGTAAGAAACTGAATATCGTCCTCGTGAAATATGATTTTTGCACTGGCGTAGGCGCGCATAACGCCGATGGCCTTACCGTGCACCTCTAACGGGACGCATAGGACAGAAACAATACCCTCCTGTTTAGCCGCATCAGGGTACTGGAAACGGCTATCAGTGCTGACATCTGGGATGTAAACAGTTTTACCGCTGAGGGCCTCGCTATCAATGGGACTATGCTCGACCTCAACGGGGCCCTTTGCCAGGTAGCTACCGCTGAGTCCATAGCCTGCACTCAACTGCAATTGACCGGTTCGAGGATCGAACAAGCGCAAGATACAGCCCTTCACCTGCATGGCCTCGGTGATACTGATGACCACGCTCTCTAAAACTTGATCTAGCTCAAGGCTGGAGGTGATGGTCAAAGCTGCCTGGTGAAGTGCATGATAATAATCTTTATGTGAGTGAGACGGGGTAGCAGCAGAATGAGAATCTGTCATCATTGGTAGAATCCCTCCCAGTCGGTCAATGTTTATACACATGCATTAGACAGTGCGGAGCGCAGCGAGGATGAGTTCACTATTTGAAATCCATCACTGCAACGCTGACATGCTGGATAAATCCGCACTCTACAGCGCGCCTACTAAAGTCAGGAGCGATAAAAGGAAGCATTAAGTACACATACCATTATAACATATCTGTTTGAGGAAAAAGGAGACGACGCGAGGTTGACCGAAAGACACCAGGTTGACCGCAAGGGGCCAGGTTGACCGCAAGGGGCCGGTTGACCGCAAGGGTCAACCCTACTATACACGGGGCGATGCTGCGCACGCGCGGCTGATGGGAGGTCAGCCGCGATGCAAGGTAGTTGTGGATTGCAGGACCGGGTGCCAGGTCAATTGCCGGCTAGACTTTCTCAGCGCGTGCCTCTTTGGGCGGATCTCGTACAACCCATACGCGGCACGGAGCATTTGTCAGTACATAGGGTATTGTTTTACCCAGGTCGTTCTGTAATTTATGAGGGTCACGTACCATCCCCAGCATAATTAGTGCACAGGAATGATCTCTTGCTTCATCAACGATAGCAGTACCGGTATCGCGTGCCTGGACTACTTCGGCCACAGCTTCACAACCAGCATCGTCTGCAATGTTCAACGCCTCGGTGAGAAGTTTATCAGCGTGTTCAGATTCTTTGGTGAGAACGGCTTTGAGAGGTAATGTACGTGGTACTTCGATTATATGAACAAGATGTACTTTGCGTTTCGCTTTTTTTGCCATCAGACAGGCAAGCCGGACCAATTCGTTATCGAGTTCCTTTCCCTCGACAAAGACGGCGATATCGCCAGTTGCCCCGACTCCTGGGGCCGATTTGCTCGTATCTGTCGCATCTTTGACTTTCGAGCGCCATAGGTGAACCATAATGTCTCCCCTCCTGGTGGAGATGATGAACAGCATCATTGTAGCATTCTTTGGTATTCAGCATTCTCTGCGGATAGTCTTCAATGCCTTCCACACAGGTTACTATGATTCTATCGCTTAAAATTGATAGCGTCAATGTCTGAATTGTACAACAAAGACAGTGGTTTATGATTCATCATGACTGTATCAAGGGGTGTTGAAGCACTTGTACTTCAACACCCCTTGAAAAGGCCCGCCAGATGTACTTTACTCTGGTTCAATTGTCGCCGTAAGTCCATAACTCAACAAGCGTTCCTGGTAGAATTCGGCAAGCTCTTTAGGACAGACTGCGGCAATAGCGCTACCGCTAAGATGCGCGGTGAGCATAATGCGTTCAGCCTCTGCTTGCGTGAGGTTATTGATAGAGTGGAGCAGTACGAAGACAACATAGTTCATTTCATTGTAGTCATCGTCGTATAAGACAACTCTGTACGGGGGAAGAAGTTTGGCACGGAGGCGTAGGAGTTCCTCCGTTTCCACCTGAAACTGGGGAAGAGTCATAACATTATTGGGCATAGCGAGCATTCTCCGACAATAAAGATAAAATGAAAAGATAAAGATCTTCTCTCACTATTGTAATCAAGTTTTAGCTAGATTTCTAGTCTTTTAGAAAACAGTCCTATAGAAGCTTCATGGAATGTTATAAGATGTAGACGGATAGAATACGGTAATGTCAAAACGAGGTCACATTGATGAACCATCAAGATCATGTCAACTTGCTGCGAAGAGGGATAGTTGAAGGTGGTAGTGTATGGGCCGATTTTGGTGCGGGGGCGGGGGCTTTTACGCTGGCACTGGCTGATTTATTAGGGCCAGGCGGGGAAATCTATGCAGTGGACAAAGATAGGAGCGCGCTCAAAGAGCAGGAAAGAGCAATGCGAACTTACTTTCCAGATACGATGGTTCACTCCATCAATGCAGATTTTACGCAGAGACTGGCTCTTCCTTCGCTTGATGGAGTTGTGATGGCCAACTCGCTGCATTTCCTGCGTCAGAAAGATGCGATGTTGCAGTTAGTGCGCAGTTATCTCAAGCCAGGTGGGCGCTTGCTCATAGTCGAGTATAATGCTGATCGGGGCAATATGTGGGTGCCGTATCCCTTCTCGTTCAGGACCTGGGAAGTGCTGGCGCATAAGAATGGGTTTTCTTCTACACAATTGCTGGCAACGGTTCCCAGTCGCTTTTTTGGTGAGATGTACTCCGCCCTGAGTATTACATAGGCTTCCCAGGTGGGGGCCGATAAATCGGCGATGGGCACGATAAATCGGCCCCTACAAACGGTTCATGACTCTGAATAGGCTTCCCAGGTGGGCGCGATAAATCGGCCCCTACAAACGGTTCATGCTTCGATAGGTAGACCTTCCATCTGCATGATTTTGAGCGCGTTCGTTGTGGGGCATGGGCCGGGGCGCAAGATGTAATCAAAGACCATTTGACCGTCGATGACTTCTTCTTTGAAATGATAGTTTTTGATTAGTGGTGACTCATCGGCCAGGTGCACAAGCTCCAGGTCGTGTGTTGAAATGACGCCAAGGCAGTTTCGTCCGACCAGGGTCTGGATATAGGCACGGCTGCCGATCAATCGCTCGCGGTTATTGGTGCCTTTGAAGATTTCATCGATGAGGAAGAAAAGGGGCAATTTGTCGTCTCGCTCCAGTTCTTGTAACAGAGCTTTGAGGCGTTTCACTTCCGCATAGAAATAGGAGTAGCCACCGGTCACGGAATCGCTGACCATGATACAGGTAAAAATCTTGAAGAGGGAGGCCTGGAAGGAAGCGGCGTTGACCGGTCCACCGGCATAGGCCAGGCAGAGGTTGATCCCTAATGTGCGCAAAAATGTGCTTTTGCCTGACATATTTGAGCCCGTGACAATGACTACCTGGCCCGGCTGGTTCATGGTGAAATCATTGACGACTTTTTGTTCAGCTACAATCAGTGGATGCCCCAGACCACTGGCGCTGAACATGCAGTGGTTGCTATGCTCCGCGTGCCCCGCGTGCTCCGCGTCTACTAGCAATTCAGGTTGATTGTACTCCGGGTTCAGGTAGGAAAAGCTGGCGAGTGAACTGAGAGCTTCAAGCTCAAACCAGGTATCGAGCCATGCGGGTAAAACGGCGGTTATCAGTGCCTTGAAGTGGTTCAGTCGAATGGCCACGTAGACATCCCACGGCAGCAGGGCATTCACAATGAGCCAGAGGAATGGATTCTTTGCCAGCGTGGCAGCTGACGCGATGCGCGAGAGCCTTTTTAATAGTATGGAAGGGCTGCGGGATGGATCAATAAAGAACGGCTCGCACAACTCTTTTACGTGCTGTTTGTTGCCGTAGGGATAGGTTTCCAGGTACCCAAAGACGGTGCTGAGTTGCGCAAAGGCATCACGCAAAAAGTAGGCGTCCTCGAAGAGGTCGCCGCGTTCCTTGCGTTTGAAAGAGAACCAGCCGATGGAGAGTATCAAGGCGATGATCCAGAATTGAGGGCCAATGAGTGCGAGGCTATTCAAGAGCAGGAGGGTTATAGTGAGCGCTGATAAAGCGATGGCTACTGTGACGGTTACATGAGATTGTTTATATTTATCCTGCTCCTTCAGCCAGTTCAGTAACCTTTTCCCTTCCAGGTGTTCTGCAACGTTTGTTGAAGCAAGAAGCGTTTTCAGGCTAAGATTATCGCGGAAACGGGAGAGGGGAGCCAGCTCTTGTATCAATGTCTGTCTCCGGCGTATGGTCTGGGGGTCTGGCGTTGTGTTCAGCAACCACTCGCGGACGCGCTGTCTGCCCTCGAATGAGACGGCCGTGGTGATAAGCTGGTGCAGTGAGCGCTCTCCGGTGATGTCGAGATCCGTTTCAAAAGGGTGGTCCGCCTGTGATGATTTTGTGCTAATGGATGGAATGTTGGCCCAGTCCAGTCGAATGCGGGCCACGTGTATTGATTTGATCTGCAACCAGATCTTGTGCCTGGTAATGCTGCGCTCAACCTGGCGATGAAAGTACGCAGCGATGCTAAAACAGGCAAGTGTGATAAAGGCGACGGCGAGAGACCAGGGCCACCCTGCCAGGAAAAAAACGAGAATGGCCAGGAAAAAGCCAGGGAGGAAGATTGCCAGGCGCACCCACGAAAGGCGATTACTGCGCTGGTTTAATGCGTCTATGCGCCTGTGCAGGCGATGTATTTGATTTTCGAGAGCGTGTAGGCGCTCGGGTTTGGTGATCACTGGCAAATACCTTTTTCTTTTCATCATTATCGTATCATTCTTGTTTCATGTGCTCTGATTATAGCGTATTCTGATCTCACCCGTGACATTTTTTCTCTGACGGGATATAGTGCTATCGGGATAGCATGCCAGGTGTGGTTCTTGCACTGGCACTAACTTGATGAAAGGGAACAAGTATGCAGCTGGAGAAGAAGAGTGTTCTGGTAACAGGTGGCGCCTCTGGCCTGGGAGCAGCATGTGTCAGGCTGTTGAGTGGTTTGGGGGCCAAGGTGGTTATCGCCGATTTGAGTAGCGAGACAGGAAGCGCGCTGGCGGCAGAACTGGGCGATGCAGTAGTATTCGTGAAGACCAATGTGGCTGAGGAGGAATCCTCACAGGCGGCAGTGAAGGCTGCGGTTGACACATTTGGCGGCCTGCACGTGGCGGTTAACTGTGCCGGCATAGGAATAGCCGAAAGAGTATTGGGCAAGGATGGACCACACAGCCTGGCATCCTTCTCGAAAGTGATCCAGGTAAACTTGATTGGGACATTCAATATTATCCGGCTGGCCGCTGCTGCTATGTCCACCAATGAAGCAGACGAAGGCGGTGAGCGCGGCGTGATTATTACTACTGCTTCCGTTGCTGCTTTTGATGGTCAGATCGGGCAAGCGGCGTATTCTGCCTCAAAGGGGGGCGTTGTCGGTATGACGTTACCCATTGCGCGCGAGCTTGCCCGCTATGGAATTCGCGTCATGACGATTGCTCCCGGTCTTTTTGATACTCCTTTGCTGGGAGGTTTGCCGGAAGCCGCGCGTATTTCACTGGGCCAGCAGGTGCCGTTCCCGTCTCGTCTGGGACGACCAGATGAGTATGCTGCCCTGGCCAGACATATTATTGAGAACCAGATGCTCAATGGGGAGGTGATCCGACTAGATGGCGGGATAAGGATGCAGCCGCGCTGACTGCTTGTCTTCCTCTGCGGTATCGTGTCGCTGGGTCTGCTTCATGCTCGACCGTACCTTGCGTTGAAAAGATGTGAGTGATCACCAGCAGCAAACACTTGAAACGCTGCTCTGCCATACGATACACTGAATGAGGATGAGCAAGCTGAATGTGAAGGGAAAGATGCTCTCCAGTAAGTTCTAAGGCGTGAGCCATGATACAAAACCTGACAGCCCATCAGCAATCACCTTTGACGGGTCGGCAACGTGAGTTGCACCAGCTGTGGGACCTCTTTGAGGCCAGCATGACCGGTCACACGCATGTCGTGTTTGTCAGCGGTGAACCAGGCATAGGCAAAACACGCCTTCTCAATGAAGTGGCGGAGCGTGCGGAGCAGAGCGGCGCACTCGTATTGCGCGGAGGCGCCTCAGAGGCTGAGGGCATGCCGCCCTACCTGCCGTTTCTGGAGGCGCTCGGTCAGCACATCCGCACGGCCACGCCGGACGAACTGCGTGAGCAGACCAACCCGCTGGCCTCCGTGCTGGCCACGATCTTGCCAGAGCTGCCGATGCGCCTGGGGAGTCTTCCATCTAGTTACTCGTTACCCCCAGAACAGACACGCCTGCGGCTCTATGAAGCCGTGGGCCTGTTTCTGGCCGCCATCGCTGTTCCCCGTCCATTGCTCTTGCTCCTGGACGATCTGCAGTGGGCCGACACGGCCACGCTCGACCTGCTGTGCTATCTGGCTCAGCATCAAGCGACCTCCCGTCTCTGCATCTTGGGAGCCTATCGCTCCGACGAACTGGCCAGTCACCCGGCACTAGAGCGCAGCATCCTGGACCTGACCAGGAGTCGCCAGCTGACAGTTCTTGCGCTTCACCCCTTCACCGAGGCGGATGTGACCGAGCTGACCACCGTTCTGCTGGGTGTCCCTCCCCATCCCACCCTCAGCCAGTTGCTCTGGAAAGAGAGCGAAGGCAACCCGTTCTTCCTGGAAGAGGTGCTCCGGGCATGGCTGGAAACGGGGACGCTGACCTTGACTCCCTCTCAAGCAAACATCAGCACCTCCTTACCGGAGAGCCTGCCCGCCAGTATCAGCGGCCTCATTCACTACCGCCTGGCACGTCTGCCTGCAGAGGTGCTCGAGACGCTGCGCACTGCCGCGATTCTTGGCCGTACCTTTGCAGGCAGCTTCCTGGCCGAGGTGATGGGACAGGACGAGGAACTGGTAGAGGAGGGGCTCCTCACCACCGTTCGTGCGGGAGTGCTCCGCTCCGACCCACCCGAGATGTATACCTTCAGCCACGATACCCTGCGCGAATGCCTCTACAGCGAGGTCACCCCCACACGCAGGAGACGCTTACACGGCTTCATCGGGCGCGTCCTGGAAGCACGCCTGGACCAGGAGGACGCGCAACAACTCGCCCAGCTCGCCTTCCACTTTGCCCGTAGTGGGGATCGTGCTCGCGGGGCTACCTACTCCGAGCTCGCGGCTGCACAAGCGGTCCGTGCCGCTGCTCATCGCGAGGCCATGCACCATTACCACGCGGCCCTTGATCTCCTTGAGAAACAGGATCAGCACCGAGGACCGCTGTTGCTTGCTCTCGGTGAAGCAGCGCTCACTGCAGGGGTGGAACACGAGGCAGTGCAGGCGTTCGAGGCGGCCCGGGTCCGGTTTACCGAAAAGCCTGACGTGGTCGCTGCCGCACGGGCCGCCTACGGCCAGGGCCGCGCCTGGGCACGACTGGAAGCGCATGCGTCGGCCCTGGCTGCCTTTGAGCAAGCGCTCACGCTCTTGCACGAGTATTCCTGTCCGGAGCAGGTTCAGGTGCTGGTGGACCTGGGAACGCTCCTGGCGGTAAGTCTGGGTCAATACACCGAGGGTGTTACCTGTGGTAACGATCTCCCAACAGGCATCCCACTGCTTGAACGCGCCCTCACGCTCGCTGTTGCCGTCGATGACCAGGTGGAGGTGGCGGAGTGCTGCGCCTGCCTGACCCTGGCCTACTTCTGGAGTGGCCAGATTCACCAGATGAAGGAGAGCCTCCTGCGCCGGATGGGGGCGGCACATCGTTGCCAGGAATCCTACCAGTTGCGCCACATATACCCCTGGCTGGCGGGATGCGCGGCTTTCCGGGGAAACTTCGCGGAAGCCGAGCAGTGGCTCGCCCAAGCAGAGACAGCTATCACCTCCCTGGCTAGTCCCGAACCGCGGGCGTTCCTCCTCCAGCTACACGGCCTTCTGGCTGTTAGCCAACATGCGTATGAGGTAGCCGAAGGGTATCTTGCGCAGGCGGTGGCCCTCTTTCGCCAAATGGGTCCAGGTGTATTGATCTGGTACCTACCTATTCTGGGATGGGTCCAGTTGCTACTGGGCAAGCGACAAGAGGCACTAGCCTTCCTGCAGGAAACCGAGACGCTGCTCTCCTCACACGAGCCTGGAACCATCCTCACCGGGAACGTGGTGGTCTATCTGGCGCAGATGGCCCTGTTGTTACAGGACCGGGAGAGGATTGCACGCTACACCACGATGCTGCTTCCCTTCCAGGGATTATTCCTCGATTGGCTGGTTGACCGGATTTTGGGTGAACTGTACACCTTCCAGGCAGCCTGGTCGGACGCACAAGCTTCCCTTGGCAGAGCAGAGGCGACAGCGCGCCGCGAGGGCCTTCTCCCCGAACTGGCACTCACACAGGTTGCGCAAGGTCAGCTCGCCCTCGCTCAGGGAGGGCGAGGCAGTGTGGCGCGGGCGCGCAGGCTGTTCGAGCTAGTGCTTGACCTGTTCCAAGAGTTGGGCATGCATGGGGAGGCGCTTGCCGTGCGAGCACGACTGGAGCAGTTACCGGAGAAATCATCTTCCCGCAATGCTCGATCATTTCCTGCTGGGCTGAGCTCACGGGAAGTCGAAGTGCTGTGCCTCGTTGCGGCCGGCAAGAGTAATCGCCAGATTGCCGAGGAACTAGTGCTGAGCGAGAAGACCGTTGCTAACCATATTGCACGCATCTGCGCAAAGACGGGTACAGACAACCGTGCTGCTGCTGCTGCCTTCGCCATCCGCTCCGGGATCGCATAGCCTCCTCACATCTTTAGGTATTTTTCCCCAATGGAAGAACCACTCACTCTACTGAAAGAGTTCCCAGGAATGATTAGTTTCCCCGATGTCTTTTCCAGGTGTTGCTCTTACACTGTCTATAGCAGAAGCGGAAACCACCGCAAAGGCAAGAATGGACTACCGGTCATAACGAAAGGAGAAAGAAGTCTATGCGAGGATCAAGAGCAGATATACCCGCAGTGCTCGAAGCGGATTTCGGGACCATCCGAGCAGTTGAGTGGGGTGGCATGAATGCCGAATTAGGGACGTTTCAACAGGAGGTCGATCCGGCTCCCTTCTTTAAGGGACTTCCTGATGATCGCTGCCAATGCCCACATTGGGGATATGTCGTACGAGGACAAATGCGCTACCGGTTCACCGACCACGAGGAAGTCTACAACGCGGGCGATGTGTACTACGTCCCACCTGGACACACGCCGGTGATTGGCGAAGGCACTGAGTATGTCGAGTTCAGCCCCCTGGACCGCTACCATCAGACCATGGAAGCCGTGGGACGTAATATGGCTGCCATGCAGCAGCAGGCGTAAGCAGTGTTAAAAAGTCCTGCAAGGCGTACTAAAACAAAGGAGATGATGAGCATTATGATTTCACAACGTACCCACTTAAAAAAGTTGGTTGGGGAATGGAATGGCAGCGGCACCATGAGTGCACATGGCGAGATGTTTCCCGTAACAGCACGCTGGAAAAACGAGTTGGCAGCTTCTGGTTATGCTCTACGCTGCGAAATGCGCATGACAGGCGTTCCAGGTGCCGAAGAATTTGTTGATGTTGAACAAATCGGTTACGACGATTACGAGCAGCAATTCCATGCGGGCACTTCCTGCACCTTTGGCGAAACGCATGATATGCGGGGAGATTGGCAAGAGGATATGCTGATGGTCAAAGATGACCGCGAGAGCCTGGAAATACGTGTTGTTTCACTAGATAAACTCAAAGTGCATGTTGAGAACGCTGGTGGCGGGCCAGTATTTGACGTCGACTTTGAAAAATCACCGGAAAGGCCGATGCACATTATTCTATAACGGTTGAAGGTATCGTCAAGGATGTGATCAGCAGAATATCAGTGATTCCCTTCGTCGGCGAATCTCCCTGATCGATAATCGGCCAGGGCGTAATCAACGGCGAGGCATACCCGGTAAGGATGGGGCCGCGCTGATCAGATGTATCTCAAGATGCACTCAATATCTGTGCAGCCACCTCCCGCACTCCCTGGCTATATGGATGGTCAGGGTACGCCAGGCTGAAGAGGCCAGCGCTGCCCAATTCAATCATTTCCTCCGACACCGGCAATATTCCGGCTACGGGTGCATTGTAGGTTGCTTGGACCTGTTGCTTCAGGTTCTCAAAATCCAGCTTGGGTAGGACCTTGTTCACCACCAGTAGCAACTTCTTCAGTTTGAGCTTACGGGCTACCTCCACCGTGACGGCAGTTCCCTGGAAATCCTGCTGGTCGGGGCGCAGGATCAACACCAGCGTATCGGAGATGATAATTGAGAGCAGCGTCTCCTCATTCAAGCCAGGGTGGGTATCAATGAGGAGGTAATCGAGGCGGAAGGTCTTCATCAGCTTGCGAAAGCCGTCGGTGAGCAGGTTAACCTCGTAGCCCTCGCGCAACACCCGCGTAATCTCCCCGGCTTTGATGCTGGAAGGGATCAGGTAGAGGGCTCCTCCCGGTGGCACGCTCGAACCCAGCTTACTGGTTACGTCGTAGGTCGCTTGCTCAATGCTGCAACGTCCATACAAGTAGTCGTTGAGGGTCAAGCCCATATTCTGTGGATTCATCCCGAACAGGACGTGGAGGCCAGGTGACTGGATGTCTGTGTCCACGATGGCAACTCGTTTGCCCTGTTGGACGAGACTACTTGCAAGATTGGCGGTCAAGTTGGATTTGCCAGTGCCACCCCGGTAGGAGTGAATCGAAACGATCGTGGACATTGCTTGATTTCTCCCTGTTTTAGAATTACATTCAAGGTTCCCGGCTACCCTTAGCTCCTGCGCAATTGGTCAGTCTTCTGCTAGAAGGGCTGGAACTCTTCATTTCAGATGATAGTACTACCAAGCGGACGTTGTTGAATTGACCAGAGAAAGTAAATAACTTGAGTTTATCTTAGCATAGTTCAGTAACGGTTGCCAATCCAGGAAAATCCCTTGTATTATTACTTCCGTCTTGATATACTTCAGCATACACAATAAGGGCGAGCGTTTTTGTTCACAATTTGCTTGTGTCGGGTCTTATTTCGTTAGGGGCTCTCAACTTTATGGTGTGACAGTGTCCACATCAATACTGACCAACCATACGGTGACTGCTCTCATATCTCGTCGTTCTCCGGGGAACAGTAACCTGTACTCGTTTGCTTATTCCGCTCTTTTCTCCGTCGTGGTCACATTGATGTTGACATCGATGGAGATGAAGTAGCTGGGAAGTAGTAGATATGAAATGAGCCAGATACAAGGGGAAGCAACCACAACAAATCAACCTTCATCCACCCCCGCCAACTCGCTCCTGGTCGTGGACGACAACAGCATGAACCGCATCATGCTCTCCCGCTACATTACCAAACTCGGCTATCGGTCCAGCCTGGCCGAAAACGGACGACAGGCGTTGGAAAAACTCCAGGCCGAGCCATATGACCTGGTGTTGCTAGACGTGCAGATGCCCGAAATGGATGGCTATGCAGTGCTGGAACATCTGAAGGCCGACCCGCGCCTGCGCGACATTCCGGTGATTATGATCTCAGCCGTAGACGAGCTGGAGAGCGTCGTCAAATGTATTGAATTGGGGGCCCAGGATTACCTGCCCAAGCCTTTCAACCCCGTGCTGCTGCGTGCCAGGCTCACTGCTTGCCTGGAGAGAAAGTGGCTGCGCGACCAGGAAGTCGACTATTTGCAACAGGTTGGGCTGGTTACCGCGGCAGCGGCGGCCATCAAGGCCAATACCTTTCAACCTGAAAGCCTGGACGAAGTGGCCCGGCGTCCCGATGAGCTGGGGCAATTGGCGCTGGTCTTTCAGGAGATGGCGCGCCAAGTCTATGCCCGCGAGCAGCAACTGCAACGACAGGTGCAGCAATTACGCATTGAAATTGATCAGGCCAGGAATGCCAGCGAGGTCGCCGAAATCACCGAAAGCGATTTTTTTCAGCAGTTGCTTAGCAGAGCAGACGAACTGCGTAACAGGGCCAGGGCCGACGAGTAAGGTGGAATACCAAGGAGCGCGGCCAAAGGGCTGGACAATGAGGCGTGAAAGGAGGAGCACGATGCACTGGCGGTTTACTCCGTATCTATTCCCTGTGGTCATAGCAGCGGTTATATCAGCTGGACTCGCGCTCTTCGCCTGGAGACGCCGCTTGATGGCTGGTATCGCACCGTTCAGTATCCTTATGCTGGCCGTCGCTGTGTGGTCACTAGGGTATGCTTTGGAATTGGCAGGCGCGGACGTGCCCACTAAACTCTTTTGGCTCAACATTGAATACCTGGGGATCGTCATAGTGCCAGCGGCGTGGCTTACCTTGGCGCTCCAGTACACTGGCCGCACAAAATGGCTGGCACCTCGTCTGCTGGTTCTGCTATCTATTGAACCTCTCATTACATTGGTTTTGGTCTGGACCAACGATATTCATCATCTGATCCATGCTAAAGTGGGGTTGGAGATCAGTAGTGCATTCACAGTGCTGGTTATCACACGTGGTACATGGTACTGGATCAACGTCGTCTATTCTTTCCTATTACTTTTGCTTGGTACGGCACTGATCGTTTCATTCATCCCGACACTCAGGCGTTCAGCATCTGTGTATCGTGGACAAGTGAGTGCTTTGTGCATTGCTGTGCTCGTACCATGGGTGAGCAACGCTGTGACGGACTTTGGCTTGAGTCCGTTACCTAATCTGGACCTTACCCCTTTGGCATTTACGGTCACTGGTATAGCGATGGCTTGGAGTCTCTTTCGCTTTCGGCTGTTGGACATTACACCAGTGGCACGCTATGCCGTGGTCGAAAGTATGAGCGACGCTGTGATTGTTCTGGATAAGTATAACCGCATAACGGATCTCAACCCGGCGGCACAACGTCTCCTTGGCCACACACTTTCAGAACTGGTTGGGCAACCAGCCGCCCTGGTCGCCTCTGCCTGGTCTGACCAGACCGAACGCTTTCGTGACGTAACAGAGGCCCATGAGGAGATCGTCCTTACGGTAGACGGGACGCCCCGCTCCTTTGATCTGCGCATCTCGCCCCTGTCCGGCCGGCGCGGCTCCCTTACCGGTCGCCTGTTGGTCTTGAGAGATATCACCGAGCGCAAGCAGGCGATGGAAGCCCTGGAGCGAGCACGGGAGGAACAGGAAGACAGTGCACTGGAAAATGCCCGGTTATATCTGGAAGCTTACAGCCAAAGGCAGTATTTTGAGGCGCTGATGAACATTTGTCCAATTGCGGTGGTCAGGATTGACGTTGATGACCTGATTGTGGCCTGCAACCCGGCCTTTGAGCAACTGTTCGGCTACACGCAGGTGACCGAACGCTTTCGTGACGTAACAGAGGCCCATGAGGAGATCGTCCTTACGGTAGACGGGACGCCCCGCTCCTTTGATCTGCGCATCTCGCCCCTGTCCGGCCGGCGCGGCTCCCTTACCGGTCGCCTGTTGGTCTTGCGAGATATCACCGAGCGCAAGCAGGCGATGGAAGCAATAGAGCAAGCCAGGGCTGCCGCCGAAGCAGCCAACCAGGCGAAAAGCGCCTTCCTGGCTATGATGAGCCATGAAATCCGCACCCCCATGAACGCCATCATTGGCATGACCGGCTTGCTGCTCGACACGAGCCTGTCCAGCGAGCAGCGTGAGTATGCCGAAACGGTGCGCTCAAGCAGCGACGCGTTGTTGACCATCATCAATGATATTCTGGACTTCTCCAAAATTGAAGCTGGGAGACTCGAGTTGGAACGCCAGCCCTTTGAGCTGCGTGAGTGCCTGGAGTCGGCTCTTGATCTGCTCGCAGCCAGGGCTACCGAGAAAGGCTTAGACCTCGCTTACCTGCTAGACGAGCAGGTGCCTGCCGCAGTGTACGGCGATGTGACCCGCCTGCGCCAGATCCTGGTCAACCTGCTCTCGAACGCCATCAAGTTCACTGAAAGGGGCGAAGTCGTGCTCTCAGTTGAAGCAAGGCAGAAGGATGGAGACGGAAGAGGCAATCATCAGCAGCCTGATGAAGAAAGTTTCTATGAGCTGCGTTTTGCCGTCAGGGACACGGGCATCGGGATTTCAGAGGAAGGGAAGGCCCGCCTATTCCGCTCATTCAGCCAGGTAGATGCCTCGACAACCAGGCGCTACGGCGGCACCGGGCTAGGCCTGGCGATCAGCAAACGCCTGGCCGAACTGATGGACGGGACGATGTGGGTCGAAAGCCAGCCAGGAGTTGGCACGACCTTCCATTTCACCATCCTGGCCGAGGTCGCTCCCACTGGCTCGCGCCCCTACCTGGATACGAGTCAACCCCAGCTTGTTGGTAAGCGCATCTTGATCGTAGATGATAACGCGACCAATCGCTTTATCCTCACCTTGCAGATGCAGTCCTGGGGCCTGCTCCCCTATGCGTGTGCTTCAGGCCAGGAGGCGCTTGCATACGTGCAGGCGGCTGTTCCGTTCGATGTGGCCATCCTGGATATGCAGATGCTGGATATGGATGGCCTGATGCTGGCCAAGCAGATTCGGCACTACCGAGACGCCCAAGCGTTGCCGTTGATCATGTTCACGTCCCTGGGACGGCGCGAGGTGGACATACAAGGAGTCGACATCGCCGCCTTCATGCACAAACCGATCAAGCTGTCGCAACTGTACAATGCGCTTATCTCCCTCTTTGTCGAGCATCCGCAGCCCCATATGCCTCAGTCGGAGCCGACAGAATTGCAGTTCGATGCCGGGCTGAGCCAGCGACTGCCCTTGCGTATCCTGCTGGCCGAAGACAATACGGTCAATCAGAAGCTGGCACTACGGCTGTTAGAGCGCATGGGTTACCGGGCCGACGTAGTGGCTAACGGTCTGGAAGTCCTGGAAGCCTTGCAGCGGCAGAGCTACGACGTAATTTTGATGGATGTACAAATGCCGGAAATGGACGGGCTGGAAGCTTCACGCGCCATTCATGAGGGCTGGACAGCCGAGCAGCGTCCGCGCATCGTCGCTATGACGGCGAATGCCATGCAAGGCGACCGCGAGGAGTGCCTGGACGCAGGGATGGATGACTACCTCACCAAGCCGATTCAGATCAAAGCATTACAGGCGGCCCTGGAACGCGCTGGATGGTGGGCGAAAAAGCGGACGCTGCCGCTTGAGGAGCCCGGTGCGATTGCTCTCCCAATTGGGGATGCTGAGAGCAAGGTGCAGGCTGCTCCTGCTCTTGACCCAGCAGTGCTGTCCGAACTGCGCCAGTTCCCGGGGGAAGGCGAGCCGGATATCGTGCAGGAACTGGCCGAGGCGTTCCAGTTCGAGACGCCACCGCTGTTGGAGGCACTGAGCCAGGCCATAGTCGAGGGGCAGCCCGAGCAGCTCAAACGGGCGGCTCACAACCTCAGGGGCAGCAGTAACAATCTGGGAGCTCGCACGATGGCGGCTCTTAGCGCCGAATTGGAGGCTATCGGCAAGAACGGAACGGTCGAACGGGCGGCGGAGTTGGTCACCCACCTCGAGCAGGAGTACCAGCGCGTCTGCCAGGCCCTGGCTGCCGAAATAGCAGGAGTGAAATGAAAGCGCAAGCAACCAAAACCAGAGCATCCAAACTCAGTTGCATACCAGCGGTTTGTACACTCTCAGCACTGAAGGAGAAGTGAGCCATGTCAACCGACGATGAGCTGTTCACACGTTCGGAGGTGCTGGGCGGCTTTTCAGCGAAGCGAGTACGCTTGCTCCTATTTCAAATCGAGAGCCGGACTGCTTACCTGATGATGCAAGGACAGCTGGCCGTCAATCGCTACCTGACCGAAGAGACCGCTGAGCAGCAGGACCTGGCGTTCTTTGAATCCCTGGTAGAGGGCCGCGAGCCATTTATTCGTCCTACCATTCGCGACCTGGAACGTTATGCCCCCCACTGGCAATCCCTGGTGCCGAGGAACCTGACGCTGCAAGCCGCTCTGGCCCGCTTATTGGGACAGAAGTACCACTTTACGCAACGGGACATTCCCCACATCAGGGAGGCGTTAGGACTGGACAGTGAAGGGGTCCAACAAGCCTTCTCGCGCCAGTACCAGCAACCGCTTGACACGATCTATACTAGGCACGTTGGCTTGCTTGAGTGGATGGGCTGGCGCTGGAATCCATCCTTGCGTTGCCCATTGCTCTGGCCGGGGTGGGTCCGTTGGCCGGCGTGGTCTTCCTGTTTGCCATGGGCGTGATCAATGTGCTCACGATCGCTTCGATGGCGGAAGCCGTGACCCGCAGCGGCTCGATCCGTTACCAGGGCAGCTACCTGGGTCGGCTGGTCCAGGACTACCTGGGCAGACCCGGTTCAATTCTACTGACCACCATGGTGGTGACCATCTGTGCCATAGCTCTCTTGGCCTACTATCTCGGGTTCTCGCTCACCCTGGCTGGCGCCACGGCGATACGCGCCGAAGTCTGGGCAGGACTGCTTTTCCTGCTTGGCATCTATTTTGTTCGTCGAAAAAATTTGCATGCCACCATCAGCAGTGCCCTGGTGGTCGGTGCTATCAACCTGGGTTTGATCCTGATCCTCTCGGTACTTGCTTTAGGACATGTCCGAGTGGAGAACTTGCTGTATGTGCATGTCCCGTTCCTCAATGGACGCCCTTTCGAACCGGCCTTGCTGGGCTTGATCTTCGGCGTGGCGTTTGCCTCCTACTTTGGCCACTTCTCGGTGAGCAGTTGTGCCAGAACCGTTCTGCAGCGTGATCCAAGTGGACGGTCTCTGCTCTGGGGGTGTATTGCAGCACAGGCGAGTGCGATGCTGCTCTACATCCTGTGGGTCATAGCAGTGAATGGGGCCATTGCTCCACAGATCTTGGTCGGTTTCTCAGGCACGGCGCTGACGCCTCTCGCCCGCCAGGTCGGTCCTACGGTCAACGTCTTGGGCACTATTTTCGTCATTCTCGCCATGGGTATGGCTTCCATCCACTTTAGCCTGGCGCTCTTCTTCACTGTGCGAGAGTGGATCCCTGGACAGTTCCGGCATACGCTGGCGCTCGGACGACGACAAGGGAAGCTCATGTTTGTCCCGCGTGGCAAAGCTACTATCAACCTGGCCTTGACGTATCTGGGCCTGAAAGGGACGCAACCGCAGTTTCGCCTCGACCTCCAGCTAGAGGGTGACACGCGCCGCTTTGAGGTGGAAGTGAATGATACCTGGGAAGCGACAACCTTACTCGCTGAGTTGACCCCAAAACTTCCTCCCAATACCGTAGAGTTGACATTAAAAATAGTAACCGCCAGCGCCAATATCGTCCGTGTGCAACTTATCACGACCATGCGGTTGGAGTATGAGGGGAAGTGGGATATGCTGGGGTTCGACTTGCTGGAGACGGCTGATACACATGATATGACCTTAGTCGGCTGGCTCGCTGGTCGAGAGCGGGCAAGTGTGGAGGAGGCGGCTCACTTTCTGGAGCAAACAGAGCAGGCTGCTCAGATGGTTTTGAGCAGATTGGTGGAGCAAGGCGTCTTGTTGGAGACCAGGGAAGAGGGCGAGGCGTTTTACCAGGTCCATTTTGCTGCCAGGCGTAGGCGGCAGGCTACCACGGCTATTTGGCAGGCTCTGGACGGTCCTGGAGAGGTGGCAGTTCACAAGCGCAATGCAGCTCAAAGCATGAAGAAGGGGATGTGGCTCTCGCGCATGAAAGAATTGGCGCAAGGAGAACAGGCCCGCTCCTGGTTGGCACTCAGCCCACTGCTCCTCATTTTTCTTCTCGTTGAGTGGCTGTTCGTGAACAAGCTGGAGTCATTTTCCCAGTTACTGAGTTTTGTGGGGGTCGTCGCCGTAGCGGTGACGGCAGGGGTATTTCCGGTGTTACTGCTCTTGGCCAGCCGTAGGAAAGGAGAAAACGTGCCAGGATTCGTTTTGCCGTTTTTGGCTCATCCCATGGTAGCAGGTGGGATTTACCTGGTGGCTGTCAGCATCCTTTTCCTTCATGGTCTATTGATCTGGCAGAACCTTTTCCAAAGGGTGGTGGCAATACTCGTTGGGGGCGTCATCCTGGGAGTAACGTACCTGATGGTGGGCAAAGGCGCATTTGCTCGCCGAGTGGTGATCGAGGTCCGGCAAGACCCGGCAGTGACAG
Source organism: Chloroflexota bacterium (assembly GCA_005881495.1). The sequence goes on along the minus strand of VBHI01000216.1, from coordinate 31,938 downwards.
AGCAGGCCGGCGGCAAGTTTATGGTGACCGATTGTGGCCGGGCTGCAACGCAAGCCAGGGTCTGGCTGGGCTATCCTGATGGAGAGCGTGTGTACCAGGCTGCTAGCGGCGCCATCCTGGAATTTGGTGATCTCCGCTCCGCTAAATTTCATGTGCCTGTAACAAAAGCGCAGGAACTGATGATCTGGGTACACCGGGTGACACCCGAAGGCCAATCAGAAAATCTGCCTGCTCTTTTGAAAGTGTCCTCGGGCACAGAAATCCGTGAGTTTCATGTGGATGGAGTCAGGAAGCAGTTCATCCTATCCCTGCGAGATATGGTGAAGAAAGACAGCAAAGGAAGTGCTCGTGAGACTGATCAGCTAGAAATTGAAGTGCAGCTAGCGGCTAATAGGGGTGACGATACCCAAAGTTAACCACTGACCTAATAAATAGCCGTATCTCTGTCAGGAAGAAGTTCCAATGAGTTCTCTGGGATGAGTTGTTACGTGCAGCTCGGGTACTACAGTCCCAGTTGTGTAACGGCATCTCAGGAGCGACTCGTACGTTTTGGCGTACCACCTGACGAGGCTGGTTCCTGTGCGCTCGCCCTATTGTATGTCGACATTGACGCGATGCCAGGCATTATTCACGTACCCTTTCCAATTCCACACCTGCCTGACATCTTCCGGTTGTGTGCAGGCAGCCGAATCCCTGGCACGGACGATCAGCTGGTGAGCGCCAGGACCAAGGGGCACCGTCACCTCCCAGAAGCACCACGTCCAGGGCTGCGGTTGCTCTAGCAACGTGGCGTTTGTCCATGTTGCTCCTCCGTCACTTGACAGGTCAACCCGTTCGATGGAGTGACCTTCCCCAGCGACCGTGTAGCCCTGAATGGAAATCGGCCCTGCCTTGAGCAGTTCCCCTCACAAGGACGGAAGATGACCGAATTCGGAGGGAGTGCTCCGAGCATCTGCCCTTGCGTCCAGTCTACGCTCTCTGCTTGCATGTGAGGCGGAAATAGTTTGTAGGCACGAGCCTGGTAGTAGTTGGTGGAGGGAGCATCCTGCAGGACGATGCTCGCCAACCACTTCACGCTGCGTGCTCCAATATACCCTGGCACGAGGACCCGCAGGGGGAAGCCATGCAGTGGTGGCAGGGGGTGCCCATTCATCTCGTACGCCAGGAGCACTTCCGAACTCAACGCCTTCTCGATGGGAATCGAGCCACCAAATGCAAACTGCTCACTGCCTTTTTGAATAGCGTCCAGGCCGAGAAAAGCCACGTGCCGCACCTCTGGCCTGACGCCGGCCGCCAGTAACACCTCGCGCAATGCGACCCCTTGCCAGACCGCATTGCCGATCGTCTCTGCCCCCAGGGGATTTCACCAGGAATAGGCTGAACGGCAGCCAGTTCATTGCGCCGATGTCCCGCACATTGCAGCGTCGCTACCACAGTTGAAGCAGGAAAGTGAGCGCGAAGCTCGTCAAGGGACAATGTTAACGGAACCTGCACCTGTCCCGTAACAGCAAGGCGATAGCGCTGCACATTCACGTGAGGCACAGCACCATGATTGCGCACAAAGAAGTATTCCTGCTGTGTGATGAATGACTGGCGTATAAGCTCCAAGGGAGCACCTACATTCAAGGGAGATGTTTGATGCACGCACATCTCTGGATGCTGATCAAGAGCGGTGTGTTTGAGCGATCCTGTGCTCGTTGGCATGAGATGTCCTCCTTTGTCTATCGTGGTGCCTCCAAAGGGCAACCTCCGTCACTGCCATTGATTTGACATTACTCGCCCCTGTTCAAGGGGTGGAAATGATGTTATTATGATTATGCGGCTAATTCCGAATAAAAGCATCGGGGAGTTCACCCATATTTGGTGTCTTTACTTCCAACCCGAAGGGTGGAGAGTATATATGACGAACCGCGAACAGCCAAATGGGAATCTTGCAGAACTCCTGTGCGCCTTGTCTTTTGCCACGGGCCTGGGGCTCAGCGAGCGTATGGAGCATGGGCTGAATAGCGCGTACCTCGGGCTCCGGCTAGCCGATGCGCTCAAGCTCCCGAGGGAGGAGCGGGAAGCCATCTTCTATGGTGCGCTTCTCAAGGACGTAGGCTGTACCGCATGTGCGGCTGGCTTTTCTGCCTTCTTCCCCGATGACGAACTGATGCCTCGCTCGGATATCATGCTGGTCGATCCAACCCGGCTCAACGATAGCATCGCGTGGTTATCCAGAAATGTGCCGGTAGACTCACAGTTCCCCAGCCGCATCTCCAGACTCCTGTCCTTCCTGGTCCAGTGTGGGCCGATCGTGAAGGAAGCGATGCGGGGCCACTGTGAAATCGCGGAGTTGTTCGCGCGAAGGCTTGGCTTCCCCGAATATGTCCAGCGCACCCTCCGTTTCCAGTGGGAGCGCTGGGACGGCAAGGGCCTGAACTACGGTCTCAAGGGTAGCGAGGTACCCCTGGCGGCACGCATTCTCCATGCCGCACTAACGCTCGAACTGGCATATGGTTTCGGCGGGCCAACGGCGGCCAGAGCGCTGGCCCAGGAGCAAAGCGGAGCACGGTTCGATCCGGAGGTAGTGGACGCATTCCTTACCCTGGAGAAGCAGGCTGACTTCTGGCAAACGCTCGAGCACGAGCCGACGAAATTAGTCATCCTGGCGATGAAACCGCCGACGTCTGCTGACAGGATGATGGCGGATCAGATTGAAGTGGTGTGCGAAGCCCTGGCGGACTTCGTCGATATCAAGACCTATGAGTCATGGAACCATTCGCGAATCGTGGCCGAGGTGGCAGTGGGCATGGGGAGCTATCTCGGCTTGGGGGGGGGCCGAGCAGACCAGGCTGCGATTCGCAGCGCTCGTCCATGACATTGGGAATGTGGCAATACCTTTACGCATCCTGGAAAAGGGGGACAACCGATCAGCGAGTGAATGGGAATATTATCGCCTCCATTCCTATTACACACAGCGAGTGCTGGAGCGTGTAGAACCCTTACAAGAGCTGGCACCAGCTGCCGCCGCCGCTCATGAATGGATCAACGGCCAGGGATATCACCGGCAGCTCACCGGAGAGCAAATCCCGCTCCACGGCCGCGTCCTGGCAGTCGCGGATACCTATGCTCAGCTTACGCAGCAGCAGGGCGACCAGGTAGAGCCAGCAGACGCATTGCGCAAAATGCGCCCGCTGGTCGGCACTCAATTCGATGGATCGTGCTACGAAGCGCTTGCCGCGTCACTAACCAGTGCTTATCACGTCAAGAGAATTGTGCCCAGGCGTCGACAGTTGGGCGACCCTTCGCTTCGCTCAGGGCAGGCTCTGACGGAGCGGGAGGCAGAGCTGCTGCGCCTGCTGGCCCAGGGCCAGAGTAACCCCCAGATAGCGAAAACTCTGGTCATCAGCAGGAAAACAGTCGAGCACCACCTGGAGCACATCTACAACAAGATCGGTGTCACCTGCCGGACCTCCGCCGTGGTTTACGCCGTCCAGCATGGGATTGCCTAGCGGAATTTCAAGCTCCTTCATTGCGTGAAGATTTGCTATAATAGAGATATGCCAAAGCTTTTTGTAGAAAAAACCATTGAAATCAGTGCTCCGGCTTCAAAAGTCTGGGATGTGCTGACCAGTCCTGAGCATACCAGTGAGTGGGCGCCTGAGTTTTCAGGTGGCGCCGAGTTCCATATCGAGTCCGATTGGAAACCTGGCAGTCCGGTACTTTGGAAGGATAAGGACGGCAACGTGATTGTCGAAGGGAATGTGACCGCAGTTGAGCCGAATGCATTCCTGCGTTTTACCGTCTTTGACGTTCGCGGGAAAAGGCCACCCGTAACGGAAGAGGATGGCATCACCTACGAGCTTACAGAACATGCCGGGAAGACGACGTTCCGGCTCTTCCAAGGTGACTTTTCGGTGATGACTGAAGGGGAGAAATATCACCGCCTGAGCGCAGAAGTCTGGGGTCGGGTTATGCCGAAAGTAAAAGCCTTGTCTGAGAAAGAGAAATAGTAACAAATTGCTCAACTCTGACGGTTGTTTCTAGACTTGCCACTTTATTTCTCACAGTACCCTGATTCTAGCCGTTTAATGACTTCACTTTTTCAACGAGACGGGAAGCGTGAGGCCAAAAAGCTCGGCTAGTTCCTGCGACAACTCTTTTAACACTGCTAGGTCAACCGTGAAGTAGTTAGAAACGGTTGGATGGGGCAATTCGTATAGCGCCGAAGTAGCGGTAAAAGTCTCCTCCATTGGCTTTTGAAGGTTCTTCAATACCTATGTGTCTGATACTACGGAGGGGGAGCCACCAAGGCACAGCCAGGCTTCCTCTCATAAGTTTGCTGCGCAAGCTCGTTTACTCTTTGGCGGAGGCGTTCCTTTTCCTCGTTGAGTAGTCAGCACAGGATTTCCCTTGCGCCAGCAGCCACATAATCTGCCAGTGGCTTCGCTCGACTGGGTTTTTCGCTTTCCGATAGCGACCTGCGAGTTGTTCGATGCTTAGATGAGCTTTGACAGTGATGCGCTAGTTCATACCAGTGTATACCACCGGAGATGATATCAAACCCTTTCAGGTATTCCTCATCAGCTCGTGAGGTTGCAAAGAGCTTTGAGTCGATGGATATCTATGTGCTTGCGCAGTAAACCAGCCAGCTTGTCGTATTCAACTTGACGGTTGAAACTGACCTGCTCTGGCATGACAAGCTGAGCAGAGCGTCGCCCTGCCAGGGCAGCTAGAATACTCTGCCTGAAGTTGTCGTTCTCGAACAAGCCGTGTAAATAGCATCCTACGCACCAACTGTCGGCACTGAGCCAGCCATCTTTGCCTGTGGGAGACGTTTCAAAAGCGCAGGTGCCACCCTGGCCATTCCTTCCCGTTGTCACCGTACGCCCTACGTGAATCTGGTATGCCTGAAAGTGCTGCCCATGCATGTTCGCAAAGAGGCCACGTACAGCAGACGCATCTACCCGAGCTTCACTCCGTTGCGTGATCTTTTCGCTGATCGGCTCGAAAAAGGTTTCGACGGGCAGCAGGTTCAGGCCGGGCTCGACCCTCCCGGCATCTGCTTCGGCACCCACGAAGTCACTCAGGCGTTCACCCAACATCTGGTAGCCACCACAGAGACCCAGCACGGCACAGCCCTGTTTCGCCCACTGCCGGATGTGCTGTGCGAGCCCTTGCCGCCAGAGCCACGCCAGGTCGGAGAGCGTATTTTTCGTGCCAGGCAAGATGATCAGATCAGGCTGGGCTGGAAATTCAGTCGGGCTGGCGGCAAAGCGCAAGCGCATCATGGGTTCAGCGGCCAACGCATCAAATTCATCGTAGTTACTTAGGTAGGGCAAACGTACCACAACGACTTCGAGCAGACTCTTCCCCTGATCCTGTTGACGCTGCAACACATTGGCCGTTGCGTCATCCAGTGCCACTGAGTCCTCTTCCGCAATACGAATATCGTTGAAGAAAGGAACTGTTCCCAATACGGGTATACCGCTTCGGTCGGCCAGTAGCTGTTCGCCCGACTGCCAGAGCGACAAGTCGCCGCGAAATTTATTCACGACCAGTCCTTTCACACGGGCCCGATCTTCAGGCTGCAGCAGCATCAGCGTGCCCAGAAGCGAGGCAAAAATCCCACCCCGGTCGATATCGCCCACCAGCAGCACTGGGGTCTCGGCCAGACGAGCAACTGGCATATTGACCAGGTCGTACTCGGCAAGATTCAGTTCGACCGGGCTGCCCGCCCCTTCAATCAGGACCAGATCATACTCCTCCCGTAGTCTGGTAAGAGCCTGGCACACAACCTCAAACAAACCGGAGCGATTGCGATAGTAATCACGCGCCTTCAGCACGTCCAGCGGACGGCCCAGAACTATCACCTGGCTGCGAGACGGACCTTCCGGCTTGAGTAAGATCGGGTTCATTTCGACGGTGGGTTCGACGCCTGCCGCTTCCGCCTGTACCGCCTGTGCCCGGCCTATCTCGCCGCCCTCCCGGGTCACAAATGAATTCAGCGCCATATTCTGCGCCTTGAAAGGAGCGACCTGCCAGCCATCTTGCGCAAAGATGCGGCACAAGCCCGTCACCAGCGTACTCTTCCCGACCGTGGAGGCCGTCCCCTGCACCATGAGCGTCTTTGCTTGACTCATACGATCTCCCGCAAAGCGAGCAGCAACTGTTGCCATTCGCCCATAGGGCGTGTGGCGACACGCACGAACTGAGGGAGACCGAATGAGGTACCATCACGCACCAGTATTTTTCTGGCCAGGAGCTGTTGACGGACGTGGTGAGCATCCCCAACTTCTAGCAGACAGAAATGTGTGCGCGATGGTATAACATTCAAGCCTGTGTGACTCAAGGTGTGAAAGAATGCAAGGCGTTCAATAGCCAGGTGATCCAGCGTTGTTTTGAGATGCGTGCGATCGGTCAGAGCGGCGATGGAAGCCTTCTGGGCCACACCATTCACGTTCCAGGATGGCAACTGCGCGCCGAGGCACTCAGCGACATCCGGAATGGCTACGGCGTAGCCCAGGCGCAAGCCAGCCAGGGCACAATCTTTCGTCAGCGAACGCAGCACAATGACCTGCTGCCTCCTGGTGGCATCCACCAACTCAACCGCCGAGTACGCCTCGTGCGGAAAGACAAAGCGCCAGTACGCCTCATCGACTACGAACATTGCGCCAACCCTTTGACAGGCTTCTGCTACAAGTTGGACGTGATGTCGGTCTAACCAGGTGCCGGTCGGGTTGTTCGGATTGCAGAGCCAGACCAGGGCGGGTTGCTCCCTGCTGATCCAGGCAGCGACTGCCGCCATGTCCGGCTGAAAACACGCGCTGGCCTGTGCCCCAAATTCGACCACGGTGGCTCCAGCGGCCAGACAAGCCACGCGGTATTCGCTAAACGTAGGACCAAGCATGGCCGCCTTCAGGCCGGGCCTCAGGCAGGCACGGGCTATGGCCCAAATGAGCTCGGTCGTGCCGTTCCCACACACGATGGAGCTTAGTGGCAGGCCCCTTGAGGCAAGCTCATAGTCCAGTATGGCCCGTCGCAATTCCAGGCACTCGCGGTCTGGATAGCGGTCAATGGCGGCATTTGCTACGGCTTCTCGCACACGCGGCGAAGGGCCATACGGATTGGCATTCACACTAAAATCAAGCACTTCCCAGGGGTGCAAACCGAGGCGTTCTAGTTCGCCATAATCAAGCGCGCCATGAACGGCCCGCTCAACTTTGTTTATCGAATTACCCATGCTGAGCACTCCAGAGCATTTTGAGTACTGCTGTAAGCAAGACGGCAACGCAGCCAATACCCCACACCATCTGCTCGGCCTGCCGCACGCTTGAGGCGGTGATGGCCTTGTCGTTGTCACCGAGTCTGTAATGGCCGACCTTTTCCAATTGCAGGCCCAGTGCACCGGCAGCAGCGGCCATGGGATGCCCGGCGTTAGGACTGGCAGTCCTACGCGCGTCACGCAGCCAGACCTGCCAAGCTTTGAGCCGATTGTCTCCGAAAAGCGGGGTGAGTGCAATAATCAACAGGGCAGTAAGCCTGGCCGGAAGGGCGTTCACCACATCGTCTAGCCGGGCTGCTGCTTTGCCCAGGTATTCATACTGACCATGATAGCCGACCATCGAGTCAAACGTGTTGAACAGGCGATACGCGGCTGCACCAGGTAAGCCAAACAGCGTGTAATACAGGAGAGGTGCGACGATCGAGTCACTCAGATTCTCGGCTAATGACTCGATGGCTGCCGCCCCCGCCAGTTCTGCCGTAAGCTCGGAGCGCTCACGGCTAACCAGGCTTTGCAGCGCATGCCGGGCAGCAGGCAGGTCACCTTGCTCAAGGGCCAGTCGTACCGAACGCCCTGCATCGGCCAGCATGCGCAAGGCAAAAAACGGTTTGAGACCCATGCCTTCAATGAGTGCATACAGGATGAGGCCACTGTAGGTGCAGCCACGCTGTATAGCTTCGGATCGTACCCGCTTTGCTAGCAGGTGAACGATCGCAGCCGGAAGGAAGGCAGTGGGAGCAGCCAGCACCAGCATGACCACACCATATAGCAGCTGGAGAAGGCGGCCCTGGGGAGCGGCTCGTTCCAGGCGTCGGATGAGCTTGCCGAACCAGACGACCGGGTGCCAGGCGGCAGGTGGTTCACCCAGGACATCCAGCCCAAGTGCAAGCAACACGGCTGCCCCTTCTTCCAGTGCAAACCTTCCCCTGAGCCTCTGCTTGCTCAGCATCATGCTAGAACTCAATTCCTTTTTGCGCTTTGACACCGGTATGGTAAGGATGCTTGACCTCGATGATCTCCGAAACCAGGTCGGCATATGCTTCTTGCACGTTTTGGATTGATTGCTACTCACGCTCCGAGTGCAACTGCCATGATCTTGCGGCGGCCACAAAACGTTGAGCAGCCAGCGGGAACCCACTAAATGACAGGTGCACATAGGTTGCCAGGAGGTTGCCTTGCGCAAATCCTTCCACTTGTCCATGGGCAGTGAATTCATAGGCAGCCTCCTCTCGTGCCAAGGGAGCGTCCAGGCACGAGTAGTGAAATTCATGTCCACGGGCGACTTCACCCTGGTGTATCAGCAGCGTATCGCGCAAAGCAGTAGCCTCGCGGTACCCTATCACTAATCCACCGCGATCATTGCTCATGACGCTTTGTCTGGCAATAGCTCCTACCATGGGGAGCTCTTCTCCTGATGCAATGCGGATGGATTGGCAGAGGTACATGAATCCTCCACATTCCGCATAACAGGGAATGCCTTGGTGAAGGAGCCGTGCAAGAGCAGCGCGCATGCTCTCATTTGCGGAGAGGCGATGTGCGTATTCCTCTGGAAACCCACCACCAATATAGATACCACCTATTTGCTCAGGTAACACGCTGTCATGCAGAGGGCTAAAGGGGACCAGCTCCGCCCCAGCCAGCCGAAGTAAGTCCAGTGTATCCGGGTAGTAAAAGTTGAACGCTTCATCCTGGGCAATGACAATGTTGACGTGTTCACCCGTCGTTTCCTTCAATGAAAAGGGGTCTTGGGAGCTATGCTCGAGAGGGGGAACCTCCCGGGCAAGGGTCAGGAGTTTTTCACTGTCACATGTTTGGCCAAATTGCTGTCCAAGCGCAGCAAGCTGTTGAGAACTGACTAGACGTTCAGCGGTCGGGACCAAGCCCAGATGCCGCTCGGGCACCAGTTTGTCTGAGGCATCCCTAAAATATCCCAGGAAAGGGATGCCAGTTTCTGCCTCAATGGCTTCTTGTAACAAGTGAGCATGACCTGTTCCCCCAACGCGGTTCGCAATCACTCCCGCGATGTGTACCTCTGGATCGAGATGCTGAAACCCCATTACCACTGCGGCTGCGCTCCGAGCCATGGCGCTTGCATCGATGACCAACACGACCGGTGCCCGGAGGATCTTTGCAACTTCAGCAGTACTTCCAACGTCGCTGGTGCTGCTCTGTCCATCATAGAGCCCCATGACCCCTTCAATCACCGCGATATCAGCAGGGGTAGCAGCAGTACAAAAAACGTCCAGCATACGGCTGGGTGGCATCATCCAGGTATCCAGGTTATAGCAGGGTCGGGATGCGGCCAATGCCAGATGAGACGGATCGATATAGTCCGGTCCAACTTTGAATGGTTGGACCTGCATGGCTCGAGCGCGTACATGCGCAATGAAAGCCGTCGTCATGGTTGTTTTGCCGACACCACTGGACACACCAGCGAAAACAATTCTGGGAATAGTCAGCAGCATGTCAACCCCCCTCTCATCGGTGTTAAAAGTTCGAGTTTCCATTCGTGGGAGCTACATTGTTCGTGCTTCCTCGTCTCTGATTAGACTGTCGCTGAGCAGTAATCGGGCAATGTACCAGAGAACTTCTCGGGATGAACAATCTGTGCAACGCATCGTAGTCCCTCCATATACATCGAGCGCTACAGTGGGAGTGGGAGTCGGCTTTGCCCCGGTCGTCGGTGATGAGCTTTGCCCGCATGCTGCGAGCAGTACGAAGCAAAACAGAAGGAGAACAAGAGAGAGACGAAAAGAGATGACATGGAAGCGCATATGGTTGTAACCTCCAAGATCATTACACCGCCCGCTGTCCCCGCGGAAAATGGAGGTCAACCAAGACCAAAAACAAGTATAGACACAATCTGTGAAGCGTTCCTTCACTTCGTTTGTCGGTGTCTCGGCAGCTCGCTCCTCTTACGCGAAGGATTGTGAGCATCCCTCATTGGGCAGGTCTCCTGGCTCCTGGCTCCAAACGCTCCTCATCTTGCCTTCCCATTCAATTCAGAACAGTGGCTGGCTCTCTTTATCATGAGAGGATGAGTTGCTCACCAGTTACAGTAGCGCGACTGCGCCGGATTTGCACCGGCTTCCCTATCTGCCTGATCCGTTGAAACAGGCCACCCAATGAGAATAAAAGTGACGGATAGTTTTCCTGCATGTAGTATATACAACGACGGTTCGTGCTGTCAACGGTGAAGTCATTGGCACTGGTTGGATGGGGCTATTCGCATGCAGCCTAGGTAGATTTCCAGGATGGCTGAGGCAGGAGTTAATGCGAATTATTCAAATATAGTGGGGGCAACACATCACCAGGTGATGCGTTGCCCCTGCAATTGAAAGCGAACGTTTAGCTGCTACTTTGCCACTGCTAGACGGCTGTTGGGGCGGGCTTCTGTGTTGGTCCCGTCTCTTTGGCGCCCGTGCGCGCTGCCATAGAGCGGTTAGCGGACATCCATGCGCGGTAGAGGAGCCAACCGGCAACGATGACTACACCAGCCAGGGAGACCCACATGATACCGAGGGCGACTTGTGGATTAGCGGTGTTGCTGGTGAAATTAGTGACGAACCATCCCAGATAGCTGCTCTGGCTTGCTGCCTCGACAGCAAAGACTTGCGGTCCGAAGTAGAGCGTGGCTCCCAGGACGAGAAACACAGTGGCGAGCCGGAAAGCTTGAATGTCATCGTCTACGCGGCGCGAGAGTTTGACAGCCAGGGCAAGTAACAGGAGTAATGCTGCCAGGGGGGCCGTGATTGGTAGGGCCGCGGTGGCGACGATATTCGGCTGGAAGAAGATCCAGCTTAGCGCGAACGTGATGAGCATCAGCGCATCGCGTATAAGCAGGTACGACATCCACCAGATGTCAGCGCCGAGCCTCAGTCCGCAGCGGCGTAGAACTCGTAACACATAAGGGCGGCCAAGGTGCAACATAAGGGTCATCATCCATAGGGCCGGTAAGAAAGCGACGATTGTGCTGATCATCCATTGTGCGCCACCCTGTAGCAGTGCCTGTGTGATCGCGGTTGCGACATCATCGGGTTTCATTGTGTAATTCCTCGCTTCTCTGAGGTCTTCCGTTCTCTATCTTCTTTCGGACGGAATGCCTCTCTATTATTTCTGTTCGTAAACTGTTCTTACTTATGCTCGTTGCTTTTCTTTTCTTCCTCAGAAAAGGAGAGAAGAAGTTGGGAGTGGGAGATACCTCCACACCCCTGCTCAGGAGTGGCTACCCCTGAGAATCGGGTTTAGATGTTCGTGGCGGGAGCCTCGGCCTCCGATACTTCTGCACGTCCACCTGTCCTCAGAGCGTAGATTGTGGCAATAGCGCCCATGATGGCAAGTAGGGCAACGGAGACGTAGGCGACGCCAACGGCCCAGTTCGGGTTCTGATTTGTCACCAGGAAGTTGCTGATCGATGCAAATGGGCCGCCCTGGGCAACGCTATAATACTGGACTACCAGGACGTAGGGGACAAAGTAGAAAACGGCTCCTATAAGCAGCAGGATGGTCACGAGACGGAAGTCGCGCAGGTTGTGATCGGGGTCTCCCATCAGCTTCACTAACAGGACACCAAACAACGCTGCTGCGGCTAGCCCACCCGTGAGCGGTAAAGCATCGGCAGTAACGACGTCCGGGAAGAAGAACATGAAACTCATGACGACACCGGAGACAATCAACAGGTCGCGCAGGGCGACATAGATCAACCAGAGCAGGTCTGCGCCCAGGCGCAGGGTGAAGCGGTCAATCATGTCGAGGATATAGGGGCGACCCAGGTGCAGTCCCAGGATGGCAATCCATATAACCGGCAAAACGGCGGCCAGGGTTCCTTCCAGGAACTGTTCAGCTCCTGCGTTGATACCAGTAACGATGGCTTGGGTAAGTTGATCTACTGACATTGTCAGTCCTCCTCATCTAAAACGATAGCTAAAACGATAGCAGGGCAATCACAAAAGACGGCCACTCCAGTGAACGAAGCGCCCTATTTCTTCACCAGCAATTCAGGGTTGATGACGTTGATGGTTGGGCAAAGATAGGACAGGTCACAGCGTAAGCAACGACTCGCCTCTCGTCGAGCCTGCTCCTCTGTGAAACCAGTGGCGAATTCAAGTGACCGATCTCGCGAAGCTTCTTCCCCACGCAGAGGCATTTCCTCGCGCTCGGTAGGTCGCAGATCCAAATGCAGCGTACTATCAGGTGGTAACGTGGAATGCGTCTCAAATTCGTCTTCTGGCATTTCATGAACGGCTCTGGGAGAGAGTTTGCGCAGATACGCATGAATAGAGCGAGCAGCCAGTCTGCCATGCGCTGCAGCATGAATGATTGTTTTGGGGCCGTAGGTGACATCGCCCGCGGCAAAGATGCCATTGGCGCCAGTAGCCAGTGTCTCTTTATTGACCAACAAACCGCCCCAAGGAGCTACTTCTACGCTGGTACCTTCAGGTAAGAACGAAGGATCGGGCGCTTCACCAATGGCGACGATAACCTTCGATGTTGCTACATCAAATTCTGAATCTGGAAGCGGAACCGGTCGACGACGTCCTTTCTCGTCAGGCTCTCCCAGGGTCATGCGCTGACAACGCACACCGGTCAGGCGCCCATTGGTGCCCAGTACTGCTAGCGGTGCGGTCAGTTCATAAAGATGAATACCTTCTTTCAGAGCGGCGCGCACCTCTTCGAACTGCGCTGGCATTTCGGCTTTTGTACGGCGATAGAGTATGGTGACGCTGTTTGCGCCTGCACGCAGGGCTGAGCGGGCCGCATCCATTGCGGTACTACCACCACCAACAACTGTGATGTCGCCTTCAATGTGAGTGTTGAGCTCGAGGTTAAATTGTTTAAGGAATGTGGTAGCCGGTATAACATCACGGAAATTAGACTCACCAGGAATGTTGAGTCTTTGACTGCGCTGTGCTCCGACTGCCAGCAAGACAGCATCGTACTCTGCCTGCAGCTCATCGAGAGTGTAATCCAAACCGATAGCGGAGTTCAGGCGGAATTCAACGCCAAGTTCCTGGATGGCGTCAATGTCGCGATTTAACTCGGCTCGAGGGAGACGATAATCGGGGATACCGACGGCCATCATACCTCCCGCGACTGGCATTGCGTCAAAAACTGTTACGCCGTAGCCACGCCGGACAAGGTAGTAGGCGGCGCTAAGCCCTGTAGGACCGGCTCCAACAATCGCCACCCGCTCTCCATAGCGCAGACCTGGTGGGGGCAGTTTGCGCCTGGTGGGTGTGCCATGATCGGTCGCGAAGCGTTTTAAGTCGCGAATAGCTATAGGAGAGTCGAACTCACCGCGGCGACAGACATCTTCGCAAGGCGCGGTGCAGACGCGGCCACAGATAGACGGGAATGGGTTTGGTTCGGAGGCTACCTGTAACGCTTCGTCATAGTGTCCCTGTGCGATCAAGCTGACATAAAGGCCAGCATTGGTCCCGACGGGACATGCAGCCTGGCAGGGTGCCCGCAGGTCTTCAGCGCGTTCACCTAACCAGCTTCTCCAGCTCTGCCAGGTTGACTGGCGCTCAGCGACATGCCATGGCCGTCCATCAGCCCAGGGTGTTTCACCGGGTTCTTCCGGAGTGGCGCGAGTGAAGGCGTCAAGGGGAACCCAGCCTTGTTCCGGAGGGAGATGTGAGATGGGTCCACGCCGACTAAAGGCTACTTCCTTTACCTTACTTTCGATAGTAATTGCATTGGTGGGACATTCTTGTACACAGACCTGGCATCCCACACACTGTGCTACCTGAATTGGCACCAACATCATCCACGGCCGGTCCGCCCAAACGCCGGGAATCGGACTTAGTCGTACCTCTGCTTGACCGATTTCTCCCTCTCCGGAGGGACGGGACATATCGAGGCAGCGTACGGGGCAAAGGTCCATACAAATACCACAATTAATACATGCTGTTTGATTAACTTGAAAACGATAGGCCATACTGACCTCCTCTATGAGAGAACACTTGAGAGAACACGCCTTTGTTCCCAATGCCTTCATCTCTGAATTTTAGGGGAGCGAGGTCACAAACTCATCACATCATCGTCAAATTAGATCACATATAGCGCACAATCAGTAAAAGGGGTTGGTAAAGAGGCCAAAACAGGAAGAGCCAGGACAACAACTCGTGTCCTGGCTCTTCCTGTTTTGGCCTCTTAGTCTTCTTGCTTGTCTTCTTCGGATGGTCGTACCTTGTAGAGCTGGAAGAACATGTTCATCATTTTCTGGTAGTGTTCCAGAGATGAAGCCCAGAATTTCAGGTAGTTTTCGCCTGCTTCGGTGATGGAGTAGACGCGCCGTGCAGGTCCTCCTTCAGAGGTATCCCAATTGGAACTGACCATGCCATTCTTTTCCATCTGGCGCAGCGTGCGGTAGAATGTTCCGGCGTTCATGGTAGTCAGGCCAAAGGCTGCCATCTTCTCCATCAACTCATAACCGTAGGAACTCCACTCACGTAACATCAGGAGGAGTACTGGTACAAGCCAATTTTTTGACCAGGCTTCGGTCTCAGCATTTAGTGGTTCTTTATTCTCTTCATTCTCTTCTGTCATTACGCATCCTCCTGCATACTCATAATGAGAAAAGAAGTCACATTTATGTGCATCTTACAGCTATGTGAAGTATATGTCAAGTATTTCTAGCTGCTGGTCCATACCCTTCGAGGTGATTTGGGAGAAGAGGAATGGAGCGGGGACACCCAATCAGTGGTTACCATCCCGGCCCCTTACTTTCACTCATTGTGATAAAGAGCCTGACTACTTCAATCGTGTTGTTTGGGAAGTGCAATGTAAAAGGTGGTGCCCTGTGCTTCTGCTGATTCGAACCAGATGCGTCCACCGTGACGATCCACGAGTTCGCGGCTGATATACAGCCCTAAACCTGTTCCACCAATGCCATAAAGACGAGCGTTGTCTGCGCGCATAAAGCGGGCAAAAACATGCGCTTGCTGATTGACAGGTATACCAATGCCGTGATCAGAGATGCTCAGGAGTGCCATATTCTTCTTACTGTCTACACTGATAGAGATCTCGATAGGCCCGCCCTCCGGGCTATACTTGATGGCATTACTGATAATATTGCTCAGTACTTGCTCGATACGCTGGGCATCGATATTTAGCACGAAGTGCTCGAGAGAGGTGTGCAAGGAGAGCGTGTGTTTTGCAGTGGTGACTTGTAGACGAGATATTGTCCGCTTTGCCAATGCGATGAGGTTTGTTGGTTCGGGGTGTAATTCTAGCCGACCTGCCTGTAAACGTGTCACGTCAAGCAGGTCGTCGATCAGTTCGACCAGGCGTAATGAGGATTGGTCAATGCTTTGGAGTGCTTCAACTTGCCAGTCGGCGAGTTCTGGCCCGTTGCCGCGCGCAGTTTGAACAATCAACGTCTGCGCATATCCCTTGAGGATGGCAAGGGGGTTGCGAAGTTCGTGTGCTGCGATCCCGATGAAGTCGTCTTTCAGCCGTTCTGTTTCCTTCAATGCTGTGACATCCTGGGTTACTACGATAGCGGCAGGCACTTGTTCAGTGTCGGAATGTTTTTGCAGGTCGAATGATGCAACATTCAAGTCGTGTGCGTCAAGGGCAACAGCGTTGACCAGGACTGGTAAGGTCGTACCATCGGGATGACGAATGACCTCCTGGTGATGGCGTACGGTCTCTCCATTTTGAACGGCTCGCAGTGGTGCCAGTTCTTCAGGGGCGAGAATATGCCCTTCGATGCTAAAGATACGAATGCCGTTCTCTTTAAGGAAATCTGCCATTGGTTGCCCTGGAGGCCAGGGCGCTCCCCAGACTGTTGCTGCGGCGCGGTTAGCGAGTACCAGGCGCGCGTCCTGTCCACGTACCAGGTAGACACTGCTGGGCAATTCATCAAGTACCGTTTGTAGCAGCGCCCGGCGGGCTTCGGTTTCGGCAAGGATACGCCGTTCAATGAGTAGACGGCGTGATTCCGTCACATCATGCCAGACGACGACTGCGCCAGAGAAGGTCTCTTGTTCGCTTTTATGTGGATCTGCTAAGGGTCCGGATAGTGTATTGGGGATGCGCAGCGGCGTGGCATTGATGATGTAGTCGCGGCTCTCAGTGTGTTCGTTAGCCACTGTCAGCGCAACGCCGTGCGCTAGCTCGTCTCTGTTGACATAGCAATCTGGTGCCTGGAGTACTGTCGAGGTAGCACTTTGTGCTGCAGAATTCTCGTTCAATATTTCTCGCAAATGGCGAGCCGTACTGTTCTCACGCAATATCTTACCCTGGTTGTCTACGAGTGCGATGCCATCGGCGATGCTTTCAAAAATGGTATTGAGTTCTTGTGCCCGCATTTTAGCAGCACGATATAATCTTGCATTCTCCAGTGCAACGGCGGCCTGGGCGGCAAGGCCAACCAGTAGAGCCTCGTCTTCTTGTGTAAATTTCCCTGGCTCTGTATGTCCCAGGAGTAAACCTCCACGAACCTGGCTATCACGATTGAGTAGAGGGACACCCAGAAAGCTGCGAACCACGGGATGTCCACGAGGGACGCCCATTGATTGTAAACCTTCTACCGGAAGAAAGCCATGGGCATAGGAGATGGCGGCCTCTCGAGCCGCGTCCAGGTGGCCCTGATGTTGGTTCACCTTTTTCGGCGGAATGAACGATAAAGCATCCTCGACAAGCACAGGTACCCCCTGGCGAAAAATGGGAGCGAGCAGGCCCTCTCCACCAAGCGGCATGCGGCGAAAGAGCTCTTCCTGCTGCTTTGTGACGCCTACAACGGCGGCGAGGTGAAAAAGGTTCCCTTCTGAAGCAACAAGGGGTTGACCTTCTTCGTCGACTGGGCGTAATGTGAAGGCTGCAAATGATGCATCGGTAAGCTCGCAAGCAGTCTCTGCGATCAAAAGGAGGAGACGGCTTTCATCCAATTCGCTCATGAGCGCCGTTCCTACACGGCTTAAAGCTGTATAGCGCTCCGCCGTAATGCGCTGCTTGCCACTCTTAGTGGGCTGCATCTTTGTTTTTCTCCAATAGTTCCTCCCAGGAAACATGTCAGGGATTACATCGCATACACTTCATATAATACAATAATACAATGAAAAGCGTTATGTTGCTTTCATCAAGGTAAACGACTGATTCCTCGACTACACAGAGTTTTACTAACAGTTGCCCAGTGACGCTTCTGTAATTCTGTGACCTGTTTGTGATTTTCTGCTCAGATATGTGATTTGCCTGAGAGCATTCCCACTCTATAATAAACTCAAGTACCTGGCGGTACCAGGGTTATCGCTGAAGCTATAAGAGTATATGAGGGATGAGATGGAAGGACAGCGGAAGCAAGTACCTATACTAGGGGCAGCCGAAATAACAGCGGCACTGGTAGACCTGGGCCGGCTGTCACAACAAATTGGGTTCGCTGCACCAAATACGAGCGCTTCAATTGCACAGGCACTACTGGAGCGAATAGTAGCGCTTTGTGATGCTCAGCAAGGCGCTCTGCTGCTTGTAATAGATAATCCTTCAGGAGAACAGCTATCGTTTGCGCCCTCTGTCTTTATTAATAAAAGGGCGACACGTATCTTTGCGCTTTCCGCAATGGGCGAAGGGGAAGCACTGGCGAGGATGGATTCATACGCCTCTAATGGCGCAGACCCGCAAACTCTGCCACATGAGCCTTGTTGGGTGAGCTATAAGCTCCCCGTTTCGTCGCTGGCGCCTTCCCAGGTAGCCAGTTCTGCGGAACGCCGGGCTAATTCTAGTGCGTCTGTGATGCTCCCCTCAAGCCAGCTAGCGTTACCCTTGTACGCGCTCCTGTTGCTAGGTTGGGCAGGGAAAGAGGAAAGTAGCCGCCTGTCTAGAGCTGAAAGGGGACGCAACATATTGCCTCTCGTTGCCGATGTAGCCGGTACAGTACTTGCTAATTTGCTTTTGAGCGAGCAAGTTCACGAGCTTGAAGCGAGTATTAACCGACAGGCGTTGCGCGAGATGGAGTTGCTCAAAGCGGAGTTACTGGCGACCGTCAGCCATGAGCTACGCAGCCCGTTGGCATCGATCAAAGGCTACGCAGCGACGCTCCTGCGTCATGAGCAGCGTATCTCGCGCGAGGAACGGCGCGAATTTCTCTTAGCCATTAATGATGCTAGTGATCGGTTGGCGGTGGTGATTGATCGCCTTCTAGAGATGTCCCAGTTGGAGACAGGTACGATTACCATAGATCGTGCGCCGGTAAATCCTGTACATCTCGTGCGTGAGGCGCTCATTGCCATCGGACAGCGGGTGAAGGAGAAAGAGCGTGTAGTTTCTGTATCACCGGGCCTTCAAGACACAAGTCAAGCTCCAGAACGAATAACCTTTACCATGCATCTTGAAGATCAGTGGGGAATGTCAACCAGCGACGAACCGATCATCCAGGCTGATCGGTTTCGATTGAGAGAGGTATTGGACAACCTTCTCGAAAACGCAATAAACTATTCGCCAGAAGGTGGTAGAATTGAAGTGATCTTACGCCCAATCCGTGTGGCTCGTCACGTTGGGGCGCAGCAACATTCAGCGGGGACAGAAAGTCAGAAAAGTAACAAGGCTGATGTAGCGTCTTCATTGCCAGAGGGGCGAGAAATGCTAGAGGTTTGCGTGCGGGACAGTGGTATAGGAATTCCTAAAGAGCATATTGGACGAATCTTTGACCATTTCCACCGCGTGGATACCCGGCTAACGCGCGAGGTAAACGGCCTTGGGCTGGGTTTGGCGATCTGCAAACGCATTGTTGAACTGCATGATGGTGTGATCTGGGTTGAAAGTGAGGTTGGCAAAGGAAGCGCGTTCCATGTATGGCTCCCGCTGGATGCGCCGTGAAGGCCCTTTTGAGATATCCACTGCTTTTGTGATGCTGAAGATAGAATGTGAAGTGGGTGCTCTCGCCAAGTGCCCTTATGCTGGAAGGATAGTAAAAGAATATGCCTGCAAAGAAGACGACAATAGTGACCGCAGACGATGATCCGCAATTGCTGCGATTGGTGATGCGCAATCTCCAATTGGAGGGGTACGATGTCCTGATGGCCAGCGATGGCAGACAAGCACTTGAACTGATTGAGGCGCACCAACCGGACCTGGTACTGCTCGACGTTATGATGCCTAAAATGGACGGCTTTACTGTTTGCCAGCGTGTTCGTGAGTTTTCTTCTGTGCCTGTGATCATCGTGACGGCGCGCGGTCAAGATCAGGATAAGGTTCGTGGCCTTGATATTGGGGCAGATGATTATCTCACCAAGCCCTTTAGCGTTGATGAACTCCTGGCGCGGGTGCGGGCGGTGTTGCGGCGATCGCAGTTTTTGGCGAACGATCGAAGTGCGGCGGTACGAACGACTACGATTGGCGATCTGACAATTGACTATACCCAACACCTGGTGACGATGGACGGGCTTGAGATCACCCTTACGCCGACCGAATATCGTATCGTCTCCTATCTTGCACAGAATGCAGGACGAGTTGTCACGCAAGATTTGCTCTTAGAGCATGTCTGGGGAGCGGAATATATTGGTGAGAGCCACATGCTACAAGTGAACATCAATCGCTTGCGCCGTAAGCTGGAGGCTGATCCTACGCGCCCACGCTATATCCTCACGAAGGTTGGCATAGGGTATTTCCTTTCCACTCACCCTGGTGCGCCGGTTACAAAGTAACGTCATTCTTGTGGTACTGGTCAGTTACCCCATGTCTGAAGACAAGAGGCTTGGACCTGGACTCCACCGCAACTCAGCATAGCGTTGCCGCTGCGCTGCTTTGGTTTCAGCGTCCGACCCATCAAGGCTCACTGACAACGAGCCTGTGCTCATCCAGTCTTGCCGGATGAGCAGCGTTCGTAGCGCAATATTGCGTGCACCCACCAGATCGGCATGCAGGGTAAAATGACAGTTCTGGCAAACAAAGAGCAGACCATGAGCAGGGCGATTGTCCTTGCCGGTGTACCCACACACGGGACACATCTGACTCGTGTGGTAGGCATCCACCCTCACGGTCATGCTCCCAGCAAGGGATGCTTTGTAAGCGATCACGCCCTGCAACTCAGCAAACGCCCATTTGGACGCCTGGCGGTTGGCTTTGCGCTGCTTCGTGCTCGCTTGCTTGCCGCGCTTTCTCTTGGTCCGTTCGCCGATACTGTGCAAGTCTTCCAATCCGATCATCGCCTGGGGATGTGCCTGCACCAGGCGTTTGGCGATGGTGTGGTTCGTATTCAGCTTCAACCGTCTCTCTCGTCCACTGATTTGCACCAACCGGCGTTTGGCGGAACGAGTGCCTTTTTGCTGAAGTCGCTTTTGCAAGCGGGCATAATGATCGGCTTTGGCACGGGCAGCCTTGCCCGAATAGAAAGCCGTCGTGTCCTGAGTCGTAGTACTGACCGCGAGATAGCGTTGCCCGACATCCACACCGACTACTGCGGTGTGGCTCTCAGGCGTTGGGTCTGCTAGCTCTACTTCCAGGGAGACGAGCAGGTAAAACTGCTGGTGTGGTGTATCATACCAGAGTTTGGCTGCCCCGATTGCAGCGCCGTCTTGCAGGAGGGCAACGTGCTGGTTGTAGCCCGTGTAGGGAACGATGACCCGCCCCGCAAGCGTGAGGAGGCTCACCTGCTGCTCGGGCTTGAAACTATAGTCTCGACCCAGATTATAGGTGAGCGTGGGAGAGACGTACTTGGGAGCTTCATCCAGTCCCTTGTAGCGTTTCCTGGTGTAGCCAGCCTGACGTGCTTCCGCATTCTGTCGGGCTTTGGTCCAGAGGGCTTTGTAGGTAGCACCGACCTGACGGGGGACATTGCAGGCCATTTGTGCAGGCAGACCGTAGGTCGCACGGATGTCCAGGTAGGTTTCCCGTTGCAACCGCATCTGATTGCTCGTCTTACCGTGTGCAAAAGCATAGCGGCTTACCGAGTTCAAAGCGTCTCTGTATGCCAACTGCGTCGTACGCAAGGCTTTGAACTGATCGGGCGTGGTATGCAATTTGAGCTTGGCAGTGAACATCTGTTTCATAGTGGTATGGTAGCACACGTCCACAGAGGAGTCAAGCCATGGAACATGTGAACGTGTGCGGCAATTCCTCCCCGTGTTTGAAAACAGGGGAGGAATTGCCGCTTGAAGTTGAAGAGCCGTAGTGTGCGAGGAATAGCTGCTTGCTTCTAAAGGCGCTTCGCGCTACACAGTCTGCTTGCTTTCATCTCGTTGCGTATCCCGTGGGCGGGGCGAGCGCAAGTGCCAAGAGGGCGACCCAAGGGTCGCCCCTACAATGGACGAAGCGGTTCCGTGACATGTTAGGGGCGATGCCTTGCGGATGTATGGTGTGTATTAGAAGTATTTTGCCACTTATGGGAGAAGCAACGCGGGTTAGACCAGCTGTGGCAGTTTGTGTTGTGCAGCAGCGACGGCCTCCGCTGGATACTCGTAATCTTGCAACTTCCCGGAGAAGTAGGCCTCGTAGGCGGCCATATCGAAGTGACCATGGCCGGAGAGGTTGAAGAGGATCACACGCTCTTGCCCCGCTTTTTGGGCCTCGAGGGCTTCGTTGATCACGGCACGGATGGCGTGTCCGCTCTCTGGTGCGGGAATGATACCTTCTGTGCGCGCGAACTGGACGGCAGCATCGAAGACGGTGATCTGGTGGAAGGCCTGTGCCTCGAGAATACCTGTATCGTGGAGCAGCGAGACCAACGGGGACATGCCGTGATAACGCAGCCCACCTGCATGGATGCCTGGAGGTATAAAGTCATGGCCAAGGGTATGCATTTTGACCAGCGGCGTCATCCCGATGGTATCGCCAAAGTCATAGGCATAGATGCCTTTGGTCAGACTGGGACAGGCCATTGGCTCGGCAGCGAGGAAGCGGGTTTTCAGCCCCTTTTTGCGAGCTTCACCGATGAAGGGGAAAATCAGGCCAGACATATTGCTGCCTCCACCTGCGCAGCCAATTACCACGTCCGCGAATACTTGGTTGTTCCACCGCTGGTGGCGGCAACCTCTACCGCTTCACTGATGGCGATGCCAAGGCTGCCCTGGTTATCCGGGTCTTTTGCCAGGATGCTGCGGCCCGCGTTGGTGAGATTGCTGGGGCTGGCGTGGATAGTGGCGCCGTAGGTTTCCATCATATTGCGGCGATACGGCTTCTGCTGATAGCTGATTTTGACCATGAAGACTTCGATTTCTACGCCGAAGTAGGCGCCAGCCAGCGCCAAAGCCGATCCCCATTGCCCGGCGCCCGTCTCGGTTGATATCTTCTTGACGCCCTCTTGCTTGTTGTAGTAGACCTGGGCTACTGCTGTATTTAACTTGTGACTACCCACCGGGCTGACACCTTCGTACTTGTAATAAATGCGTGCAGGAGTATCGAGGGCCTTTTCTAATCTGCGGGCGCGGTACAGTGGGCTGGGTCGCCACAGTGTATAAATTTGACGAACCGGGTCTGGGATTTCGATGTAGGGCTCGGCGCTCACTTCCTGCATAATCAATGCCATAGGGAAGAGTGGAGCAAAGTCGTCGGGTGTGACGGGCTGTTTTGTGCCTGGATGCAGGACTGCTTCTGGCGGTCTGGGAAGGTCTGGGGCGATGTTGTACCAGGCACGAGGAATTTCGTCTTCGCTCAAAAGATATTTAGTGTGAAGCTTGTCTACCATGGTTTGATCCTTTCATGGCTTGAGAAAAATACGTCGAAGGTAGATACATGGTAGGCTCTAATGCTGGGATTGTCAAGTGGTATGGTTCATCGTCGAGAGCTCCGTTACTACCCGTTTATCCAGGTTGTTGCTAGTCGAACGGCTGATGTGGGGCTTTGCTTTATGACATATATTACGAACAGTTACGGAACTTTGCCGTGGAGATTACGAAAGAGGGCAGATTATGGAACAGACAACGAACCAGAACGACATTCATGTTTTGAGATTATTATCGAACCAGATGGCCGACGCCGTCGACAGGGTAAGCCCATCACTTGTGCTGGTCAATGGCCGACAACGCCAGCCTGCCAGCGGGGTCGTCTACGCCACAGATTTGATCCTGACGGCGGATCATGTCCTTGAACGTGAGGAGGATTTGACGGTCCAGACCCACGATGGCCGCACCCTTGCCGCACAATTCGTTGGGCGCG
Organism: Chloroflexota bacterium; assembly: GCA_005881495.1. The sequence goes on along the minus strand of VBHI01000216.1, from coordinate 8,576 downwards.
ATACGTCAACAGACCTGGCCGTCTTACGCGTGACTGACCTGGGACTGAGTGTTGCAACTGCCGCGACAGAACCAGCTCGTGTCGGTCAACTGGTACTGGCGGTGGGACGATCCTCGGGAGAGGGGCCAATGGCCAGCGCCGGTATAGTCAGCGCGATCGGAGGTCCCCTGCGCACAGGTCGCGGCACGACCCTTGAACGCTATATACGCACCGATGCCACGCCGTATCCCGGTTTTTCAGGCGGACCCTTGATCGATGTCCAGGGAGGCGTTCTCGGTATTACGACCACAGGATTGGTGAACGGGATCGCGCTGGCTGTTCCCGCGTCGATTGCCTGGGTCATCGCGGAGACGCTCGCGCAGCAGGGGTATATCAAACGCGGTTACCTGGGAATCAGCAGCCAGTTAGTGAATCTTCCACCCGCGCAGCGCGGAGGGCGTACGCAGGAACATGGGTTGTTGATAGTAAAAGTCGATGATGATAGTCCGGCCCAGAAGGGTGGGCTGATGCTTGGCGATATCCTGGTGGGACTGGATGGCAACGTTGTTAATGACTCCGAGGACTTGCAAACAGTGCTGACCAACAATCGCGTTGGTAAAACGGTCCCTGTTGAAGTCATTCGTGGCAACACATTGCATACCTTGCAGGTAACCGTAGGACAACGCAAATAGGGATAGCAAGAACGATAGACAGGTATAAGATGACACAAGAAACAATTTTTACTCCGACTTTATCGTCTCTGCTGCCCGACGCGTTTTCGCACGCGTTGATGCAAGTCGTAAAGCGAGTGCAACCGAGCATTGTGCAGGTAGCCAAGGAGGGACGCGGCGCTGGTACAGGTATTGTCTGGAAGGCTGATGGACGCGAAGGCCATATCATCACGAATAACCATGTCGTTCCTGATGATGCTACGAAGATACAGGTGCATCTTTCGGATGGTCGCAGCCTGGATGCGAAAGTGATCGATCGTCACAAAAAGCTCGATGTGGCAATGCTGTTTGTGGAAGGGGACAACCTGCAAGCGGTGGAGGTCGCGGATTCAGCCAGCCTGCGCGTCGGCGAATGGGTTTTTGCCGTGGGCAATCCCTGGGGCCAGCGCGGCGTTGTCACCGCGGGTATCATCAGCGGGGTCAGTTCGCCGAAGACCACTGAGAGCGAGGGTGAATTGCCAATACGGTATATCAAATCAGATGTTATTCTCGCACCTGGAAATTCGGGTGGGCCGCTGCTCAATGCTGATGGGATGGTCGTGGGGGTCAATGCGATGGTTTTTGGTGGCGACCTGGCTGTATCAATCCCCAGTAATGTGGTAAGCTCCTGGATAGCGGGATTGTCCAGGCGACGGCAAATCTCTTTGGGAATTGCGGTGGAGACAGTGGATTTGCCAGCCACCCTGCGTGAGAAAGTGGGAGTAAGCTCCAAACGAGGCTCAATGACTCAAGGGCTGCTCGTCGTAGCTTTAGAGCCTGGTGAACTCGAGGAGCAGTCCGACAGGACAGGCTTACTGATAGGAGACCTGTTGCTGGATGCGGCAGGCAAACCGATAGATGATGCCGCGTCACTGCTGGACATCGTCGCCAGGAAAGACAGGCAGGATTCACTACAGATGCGCCTGGTACGAGGCGGTAGTCTTCTTACACTCGATGTCTCCGTTGCAGCATTGGAGCGCAGAGAATAAATGATACGTGTCTTCGTTGTAGCACCGACGCCGATGATGATTGCTGGCTTGCGGGCCATGCTCACCACCACTGAAATAGAGGTGGTGGGCGCGGCGGCAAGTTTCGCGGAGATCAATATCGAGCTTGAGCTTCCAGCTATCGACGTAATCGTAGTGGATTACGTGTTGTTGGACGAGGTGGTACGTGCTGTGCGTGCTGTGCGTGCTATAACAAATGACGGTAGGATCGCACTGGTGGTGCTTACCAACAACGATGAGCGGCCGTTGACGATTCTGCGAAATCTATCTTTGCGCGGGTGGAGCCTGGTGCCTGTGGGGGCTACCAGTGTGGAATTGCAGGCGGCAGTGACGGCGGTGGCACAGGGATTCGTGGTGCTACCCGTGGCGTTCAGTGAGCAATTCACTGAGCAGCGCCCGGCGGTAGGAACACTCAATCTGAGTTCGTCCGAGGAGGCGCTGACGAATCGCGAGCGTGAAGTGCTGGAACTGGTGAGTCAGGGCTTATCGAACAAGCTCATAGCCCGTCGTTTACAGATCAGTGAACACACGGTGAAGTTTCATATTTCGTCGATCTCCACCAAGTTAGGAGCATCGAGTCGCACCGATGCGGTGAGCCGCGGGATACGTCGTGGCCTGATAACGCTTTGATACCAAGTTGTTTGTGATGTTGTATAGGTTGGATGTCGTGGTGAAACATGAGAAAGGACGTCACAGAGCGAGCACAAGGGATTGAAGGGCGAGTCACATGCCCCGGGGGCAGGGCGAGCACAAGGCACATTGACTCCAAGTAACTCATAAGTAGAAAGGTTCCTTTCACGATTGAGCAGCATAACAGGAGCCACATTTACGATGAGCCGAGTGCGCCTGACGCGGCTGGAGCAGCTCGGGAGGCGGATAGCTGATCTGCTGCAAGGGCACCACGGGAGCCTGTCTGACCTGCCGGGAGGAGGGACGAATGAGTCCCATGGCCCGTCCATGCTGCACGAGGAAGCCCATCGGGTCCGCGGTGTGCAGCAGCACCCGCGGCAGATGCCGACTGAGCAACGCCAGGGACACATCGAAGGGCTCGACCTCGGCCTGTGCGGCCAGTTCGACCTGGGAAGCATGCAGCAGGTGCGCCAGGATCAGGCTGGCCCAGATTTGCTGGTAGATCACCCCCAGTTTGGCACTCCACAACAGGGGCATCTTCAGGTGCTCTTTGAGTTCGCGAAAGGCCAGTTCAATCTCCCATCGGCGCGCGTACAGCCGCGCGATGTCGACGAGGGGGAGGGGAGCCGGGTCGAGCACATTGGTCAGATAGCAGTACTGCTGGGAGCCGCGGCGAAAGCAGACCAGGCGCACCAGCTGGCCCGCCCGATCGGAAGAATGCCCCCCCAAAGAGACCAGGGCATCGAAAACCCCATCGGCCTGATACAGGATATGCACCACCTGGTAGCGCGTCTTGGCGCGCTGGCGCGTGAGGTACCAATAGCCAGCCTGGGTCAGCTCATCCCACCAGGGAAAACTGAAGTAGCCCAAATCAAAGAGCAGCAGGCTGCCTGTGGCCAGTCCCCTGAGCATGGCCCGCGCATGCACTTTGCCGTCGGCGGTGGCATCCAGCAGCACGTCGAGCCGCACCCACTGCTGCAGGCGCACGTCAAAGAGGCCCACCAGCCGTCCGGGAAGCAGGCGACTGTCGCCCTGCGGCACCTCGCGCAACCAGTTGACCCAGCGCTTGACGCGATCCAGCCCACTCTCATCCAAAGCCACTACCCCGTCGCAAAGGGGGCCAAGGTGCGGTCCTCGTAGGGCGCCAGGCGCGGGGCCAGCCACTGCGACAGCTGCGCAAAGACGCTTTGGAAGGCGCTGACCCCGTCCTGCTCCAGACGATCGTAGACGGCTTGATCCGACAGCGGCAGCGCCGGCAGCTGGCCTATGCCAGAGAAAGCCATCAGCCGCCACAGCTCCAACTGGCTCTGCAAGCCACGCAGCAGGCACAGCAGCACCGCCAGGCTCACATGCCAGGCGCTCAAGGTGAGGGGACGCCCCCGCTGGTGGGGCGCGCTCGTCGCTGTGGCGGGCAAGGTCAGCCACAGGTGTTCCAACTGGGCTCCCAGCGGGGTAGTGGCAGCCGAAGCGTGGGGAGATGGAGTATCAGGAGTCATCAGAAGGATCTTCCTTTCGAGTCAGTTTTCTTTCATGAAAGGATTATCCTTCATTTTTCCGCTCCTGACAACTCGCTGTTTCATCTTGGTCCTTTTCTACAAATGATTTACTTGGAGTCAATGTGCCTTGTGGTCGCCCGGCCTGATGGGGTCGCCCGGTCTGGTGGTCGCCCGGCCTGGTGTCGGCCCGAACACAATATACCCTGGCACGTTTGTGAATGCAAACCAGTTCAGCTCTAAAAAACGTTTTGGAAACGCTCAATGTGTCATAATGCTACTGTGAAACAAATCCAGGGTTTTTATGTTACTTGTTATCAGATAGGAATGTGAAAATGTCAATGTCGCGACCTCTACCCTCACGACCTCTGCCTTCATTAGAACATGTGGCGAAAGGCGCTTCGATCCCCGAGAGTGTGTGGAGCCCACACCTCTGGCGACTTACACTAGGACTCATTCTCATCACCTTAGGGCCAGCGTTTGAGGGGCTTGCAGTCGCGACAATCCTCCCCAGGATCGTTGCAAACCTGGGTGGACTGAGTTTTTATGGCTGGTCCTTTAGCGCCTATATGCTCGCTACTCTTGTAGGCATCATCCTCGCTGGCGATGAAGCCGACCGCAGGGGACCTGCTCTCCCTTTCATGATCGGCGTAGCATTATTCGTCCTTGGCCTGGTCCTGGCCGGCGTTGCATCCTCTATGATCATGTTCGTCCTTAGCCGGGGTGTTCAGGGTCTTGGCGCCGGCATTATCGCCTCAGTCACCTATGTCTGTGTTGGACGTGGCTATCCAGAGGAGGTGAAGCCTCGTATGCTCGCGGTGCTTTCCAGCGCCTGGATAGTGCCAGGACTGATCGGTCCCGCGCTTTCAGGAATCGTCGCCGATTTTGTTGGGTGGCGCTGGGTTTTCCTTGGCCTGATTCCAGTGTTACCTCTTGCCGCTGGAATGGTGCTCCCAGCCTTGAGAAAGCTCACTCCTTCTCTGACATCTGGATCATTTGACCCTCGTCGTCTCTTAGCCGCGGCCGGTCTGGTGAGTGGGGCAGGAATGACTTTGACAGGACTACAGGTGCCATCTCTCCCTCTAGCGACCGTGCTGATTCTCCTGGGTTTGGTTCTAGGGATACCATCACTTCGTCATCTTCTTCCACCCGGTACGCTCAGAGCGAAGGCGGGGATGCCCGCCGCGATCGCGACCATTGGTTTGCTCAGTCTGGCCTACTTTGGGGGAGAAGCTTTTCTCCCATTGACGCTCATCTCAATACGCGGTCAGAGTACACTACTGGCTGGTATAGCGCTCACTGCGGCTACCCTGACTTGGTCAGCCGGATCATGGTTGCAAGCCAAACTGGCTCCTCGACAAGGACGCCGGCTCCTGGTAACAGCAGGACTGCTCCTGGTTGCCCTTGGTCTCGCCGGTATCGCCAGTGTGCTCATTCCAGGCATACCGGTAGCAGTAGCATCACTGGCATGGGGCGTTGCCGGGCTTGGCATGGGCCTGTCTTACTCCACGCTCAACCTCGTAGTCCTGGAAACGGCCTCTGCTGACCAGCAGGGTACAGCGTCGGCATCGATGGAACTCTCTTCTGTGCTCGGAGCAGCCCTTGGTACTGGTCTAGGAGGAGTGATCATTGGATTTGCTGCGGCGGCTGGGAGCTCACCGAGTGCAGGGATTAGCGTGGTGGATCTCATCGTCATTGCGGTAACTGGCCTCGCCATCCTGACCGCCATGAGGTTGCCAGGCCGACCATCTCAAGCAACGAGGCTGACTTGAAGCGCGTAAGCAAGTGAGCTCCCACCGGTGAGCGGGAACAGGACGAAATAATAAAGCAGACGAGGCAGGATATTCAATCTGACTCACATTTTGTGACACCCTTTGACAACACACCGATCCAATGGTACCCTTGAGGGAGTCCGCCGCCCGGATCATCAAGCTGGGAGGCTCAAAGATAGGATCGCGGGGCAACGTTCTCGACGATGAAGGATTTCCTTCGATTGGACCAGGGGGTAGCGTTCATGAAGCGGGTCACCAGGAACATCGATCCCGGGTGCGCGCGGGATCTGCTCGAACGGGTTCCTCGCGCATGCATCGCCTTTGCCAGTGACCACGGGCCGCAGGGTCAACCGATTGCGTTGGTGTGGCATGACGGTCGCTACCTGGCCGGCATCCCTGAGGATGCCGATCATCGGCCAGGCTCCGGCCACGAGGTCGTCCTTCTCATTGACGAAGGGGTCCACTTCTTCGACCTGCGTGCCATCTACATTCGTGGCCAGGTGAAGCCCGCCGAGGCTCCAGGTGGTGCGCCCGTCGGCCGCACTTGGTTCGAGGTGGTCCCGCTCAAGACGGTCGCCTGGGATTACGGAACGCTACGAGAGGTGAGAGATGAAAGCTGACGATCCCGCCGTGCTCGACGTCATGCGGCGGTCCATGGTCGCCCGCATCGCCACCCTTTCCCGCAACGGGCGACCGAGCATCAATCCGCTCTACTTTGTTTACCTGAACGGCCATATCTGGCTCGGCACCGTCGATTGGACCCTCGCGGCTCGCAACGTCAAGGCCGACCCTCGGGTGAGCGTCCTCTTCGAGGTGGAGCAGGATCCGAGTGACCAGCGGGTTCTGCGGATCAGAGGCCGAGCCAGCGTGCGAACGGACCAGAAGGCACAGCATTCCTATAACCTTCGAACTGCACGCAAGTACCTCCTGACGCCCGGCGGAATCCGCAACGCCCTGACACACATTCGGCAGCTCCCGCCCATGCACAACTATCACGCCCAGAGTGCGGAGAAAGGCCAGCCCTGCGTCATCGAGGTCACCCCTGAGCAAGCCGAGTTCCTCAACTACGATCAACGAGGCTGAGGCCTACGCGGCGGATGATTCACCCCAGATTGTCTTTAACCTTACTCATGAAGATTATGCAAGAGCATGGTTTATTACCTAGTTTCAATCCTCAGCACCTCTTGGGAGATGCTGCAACGACAGATATCTGTCTTCATCAGTCTACCAATGATTGTACAGCTTGGCAAGACCTTGCTTTTGCTTAACAGGTCTGCTGATTATGCACTAGAAAACACGAAACTATCTCTCCTGCTTCCAAAGAAAGAAACCTCTGACTCATATCTGTACCGCCACCTCCCGGTGGCCGGTCGTCAGGTGCCAGGACGGGCCCGGTGAGCGCTGCCAGCAAGCGTTCGAGGGTGGGAGTGGGCACTGGGGACGCCTGTAGAAGCCCCAGAACCTCCCTGGCAACCAGGCCCATTTCAGCGCGGGCCGCCCTGGCATGGGGGGCGATCGCCAGCGTCCCCACAGACGTCTGCAAGGCGCGCTGCCAGTAGCGAACGGCGAACCACCGCGGCATCCGGCTGAAAATCAGCTTCAGGTTGAATGGTGCGACGGGGATGCCCAGGGACTGCAAGGCGGCGAACCCCTCCCGGATGGCGTTGACCATCAGCGCCACACACTCGCGGCTCTGTCCAAGCTGCGCGCTGTCTCCCCCTTCGAGAGCAAGAGCCGCCGAGACACACGAGACGAAAACCGCGTGCGTTTTGAGCCAGCCGTCCATATTGAGACTGAGCGCCACGGGGAACCCCGCCCGTTCGAGCAGGGTGGCAAGCTGCCGTAGGCGCGGCGTGATCCTGCCATCGACCTCCCCCAAAGTCGTTGGTTGTTGACGAATACGCACATAGCGGACCCGCGTTCCTTCACGTGTCCCCCCAATCCCTGGGAAGCCCAGGACGACCCGCTGCGCTCCGAGTCGCTCCACCAGAGGCTTCGTGCCTGTCGGGTTATTCAACAGAAACACCACCGTGGGAATCTGCTGGTTAGCCGCGAGATCCGGTACGGTCGCGGCCACCTGATCCAGGCGCACGCAGACCAGCACCAGGTCATAGACATCGTCTGGGTCAAGGCGATCGACGATCCGGATATGGCTCGTCGTGGACTGTCCCGTGGCTGCGTCCTCCAGGAGGAGACCGGTGGCACGCAAATCAGCGGCGTGCTGCCCACGGGCTTGAAGTGTGACGGTGTGGCCTGCCGCCTGGAGTCGCGCGGCATACACACTGCCAATGACGCCAGCGCCCATAACCAGGATGCGGAGATGTACCTGTGGCATAAGCTTTGTCCTCACTTTCCTTCATGAGATGCCTTCACATCGCACGCACCATCGGGCCCTTGACACCGCATCTTAACGATGTTAACATCTCTCTAGAAAAGAGTATAGCATGTTATCTTAACAATGTAAAGATAACAGCCTCACAAACCCATCACAGCGAGGAGGAATCGATGACCCTTCCCGATCCAAGCAGGTCCTATCATCATGGCCACCTCCGCCGCGCCCTCCTGGATGCGGCCCTCCAATTGATCACCGAACAGGGCCTTGCTGGCTTGTCCTTGCGTGCGGTCGCTCGTCGTGCCGGCGTCAGTGAAGCAGCGCCCTATCACCACTTTGCCAGTAAATCGGCACTGGTGGAAGCGTTGGTCGTGGAGACGCTCCAGCAGTTAGCGGATACTCTCCAAGAGGCGGCCCAGGCGACAGCGGGAACGCCGCTGGACCAGTTGGTGGCCACGGGGGTGGCGTATGTGCGTTTTGCCGTGGAGCACCGCGCGAGCTTTCAAATCCTCTATCGCCCGGAACTGCGTCAACTGTCTCGCCTGCTGCCAGATGCAGACGGCAACGCACGTTCGCCGATTGACCGGGCAGGCATGGCGGCCTATCAAGTGCTTCTCGATGCCATCATGGCCTGTCAGCAGGCAGGGGTAGTG
>VBHI01000463.1 GCA_005881495.1 Chloroflexota bacterium | reverse complement strand
GTGGCAGGAGCGCCCTGGACGAAATCCGTAGCTGTTCGTTTCAAAACGTGCTTCCCATTCCGGTTCGAGTGCAGACTTGGCAAGACATTGCCGCGCGCGCTCATACATGGTGGGCATCATCACAGTACACTACCTCCTTTGACAAGCCAACTTTGGAATGGGTAACCGTGACCCATCCGTATCACCCCTTGCATGGCCAACGCGTGCAGCTCATTCGGGTCCGTCGAGGACCGGACCCTGATCTCATCATCCGCATGCCTGATGGCTATCACGGGGCCATTGCAGCGAGTCTGACCGATTATGCCGGGATAACTGAACCCAATGCTGGTGCAGCAGAACCGCCCTTGCTCTCGATTGAAGGATTGTGGCGCATAGCCCAATTGGTGGAGCAGCAACAACGACTCCATCCTCAGAGAGGAGATCAGCAGATATGATAGCGGTATCCGTGTTTGCTGTGGTCTGTGCTCTGCAAGGAGGTGTGTGCATGTCCTCGCGTCCGTCTTTTCGTGAGGTGCAGGTGACACCGGTCCAGGTGTGGTCTGCCCTCTCCTCTGATCTGCGAACTCGTGTGGTTGGGCTGCTTGCCGAGCTCGCGTTGAATGTGGTGGCTGCCCGTCCTGCAAATGGATGTACTGGAAAGGAGGTCGCCTGTGTTCACGCGGCAACCGTCTCCAAAAATCCGTCCTGATCATCTCGACCGACTCGCCGTCATCTATGTGCGGCAATCGACCCTCTTCCAAGTTCGAGAAAACGTCGGCAGTAAGACCAGACAGTATGATCTCGTCAAACGGGCTCAAGAGCTGGGATGGACGCCCGCCAGTATCCATGTGATAGACCAGGATCAAGGACACTCGGCCACCTCGATCATTGGCCGCGATGGCTTTCAATGGCTGGTAGCCGAAGTGGGGCTGGGGCACGTTGGGGCTGTGCTCAGCTTGGAGGTCTCCCGCCCCATAACGATCGCTTGTTGCTGGGCTTCAAGGGCAGCCTGTCCGAGGCCGAACTCCATTGGTTGCGCCAACGCTTGCAAGGAGGGAAGGTGGCGAAAGCGGAGCAAGGGCAGTTGCGCTTTCGTTTGCCCATTGGCCTGGTCTACGATCCAGTGGGCAAGATGGTACTTGACCCTGATGAGGCCGTTCAGGAAGCTGTTCGTCTGGTTTTTTCGTTGTTTGAACAGTTTGACTCGGCACTGGCCGTGGTCAGTTCCTTTGCCGAGCAGCAGTTGCGTTTCCCGACGCGTTGGTGGGGAGGCAAGCGGGCTGACGAACTGATTTGGGGTCGTCTCACGCATGAACGGGTCTTGAATATCTTGCATAGTCCTTTGTACGCGGGAGCCTACGTCTACGGGCGCACCCAGTTCCGGCGACAGGCCCTTCCTGGAGAAGAGCCTCGCATCAAAGGGAGAACGCGCCGGGTCAAACAAGAAGAGTGGCCCATTGTGCTTCTCGAAGCGCATCCAGGCTACATCACCTGGGACCAATTTCTGCGCAACCAGCGGCAACTCGATGACAACCGCACCTGGCGTGCCGAAGAGCATCGAGGAGTAGTTCGTGAGGGCCCGTCGCTCTTGCAAGGGATCGTCTTGTGTGGCTCCTGTGGCCGACGCATGAGCATTCGGTATCAGCGCAATGGCTCGCTGTTGATGTATGAATGTCATCAGGTTCATTCGCAACTCGCCGGGAAAACCTGTCAGACCATGCGAGGAGATCGTATAGACCAAGCCGTGGAAAAGTCGTTTCTGGAAGCCATCGAGCCTGCTCATCTGGAGGTGGCGCTCTCGGCACTTGATCAGGTGGAAGCGCGTGCCAAGCAGGCGGATCAGCAGTGGCATCGCCAGATTGAGCGAGCTCAGTATGAAGCCGACCTGGCTCGCCGACGATACAAGACCGTAGACCCGGACAATCGCCTGGTGGCTCGGAGCCTGGAACGAGAGTGGAATGAGAAACTGGCTGAGGTAGAGAAACTGGAGCGAGAATATGCCCTGCTGCCCAAACAAGCGGCCCTCTCGCTCACAGCCGCGCAACGCGAGCAGATCCGTAATCTTTCTCACGACTTGCCAGCCGTCTGGCATGCTCCCACCACAACCTTTGCTCAGCGCAAGCAACTGGTGCGCTGGTTGATCAAGGATGTGACGCTCTCCAAGCGAGGTAACGTCATCGATGTGGCTATTCGTTGGCAAACAGAGGCCCTCACCAAGCTTGCTATCCCACGCTACAAAATGTCGTGGGAAGAACGCCAGACCAGCCCACAGGTGGTCGACCGCGTGCGGGGGTTGTCTGCAACGCAGACGAATGCCCAGATTGCAGCCGTGCTCAATGAAGAAGGAGAGCGAGCTGGGATGGGAGGCTCGTTTACCGTCAGCAAGATCGAGTGGATTCGTTATGCCTATCACATCCCAGCAGGATGTCCAGAGCGTCCGAAAGCCGCACCAACCGGACAACGGGGAGATGGACGGTACTCGGCGCGGGCAGCAGCCGAACTGCTCAATGTGGACGTTTCGACCATCGCAGACTGGTGCCAGGCTGGCATCCTGGAGAGTGTTCGCTCCACTACGCTGGGTCCACGTTGGATTACGCTCACTCCTGAGATAATTGCAGCCCTGCGCAAGCCAGTCAAGCGGCAGTGGAAACAGCGAAGCACTCGAACTATTGATTAATGTGTGGTACAGTATGATTATGACAGTGGATCGGTAGCTCCGATCCACCAGGAGGATAGCCCATGGAATCCCGAACATCGCCTGGAAAGAAGGGTAGTGTGCTGCCCATATCGGAATGCCTAAAGGCCGCTTCTCGTCTTTTCCAGGCTTGGGGATAAGTACCCTTCTGACTGGTTTGGCTTTCCGCGGCCAGTGTTTTGGGTGGATGAGATGTGCAACCTGTTTCCTCTGGTGAGGTTGTAAGTTCTTCACTCCATCTATGCCAGCCGTTTTCTTTCCC
>VBHI01000462.1 GCA_005881495.1 Chloroflexota bacterium | reverse complement strand
TTCGGAAAGAGACGATACTGAAACATTTTACGCATGTGTGCATTATCGCACAAAGTAGAACAGATGTCAAAGGGCAAGAGAGCACCCAACCCATCACGCCCCATAAGGTAGGCCCATTCATCCCCGCCTTGAAAGGGCGGGGCTTTCTGGGCCGTTGGCGGTAAATGATTGTAAGATGTCAGTTGCGATGTCAGAACCAAAGCTCTCCTAATGTGGCTTGTAAGGTTATTTTCTCTCTTTGAGTATACATCTAATAAGGAGATGAAAGCAACCGGAACCAAAGGGGGGACTCGACTTGCGTTGTTCGCTGGCGTTCGCCCATGTCCTTTTTTCCTTGCCTGTTGAATGGATCAATCCAACCAGGCAGCCATCCTTTTGTGCCCCAGGTGTTGTGGCAAATCGATCACGACGATGCCGGGCCGCAAGCGTAGGGCTGCTTTCAGACGGAAAGTCGTCTGATTGTGCAACAAGTATTCCCACCAGTGGACGATCACATAGTCGGGCAGCAAAACGCTCAGCGTAACATTGGGGTGGCGTTCATGAACGGTGTCAATGTAGGCCAGCAGGGGACGCACCAGCGCGCGATAGGGTGATTCGATAATCAGCAGATGCGTATCTTCCTCCGGGGTAAGATTCTCCTGCTGCCATTGGTCCCAACTCTTCCCTATTTGCGCGGCCTCCTCTTCATTCATAGCAACATGAACGACCGTCACATGAGCAGAAATGGAACGTGCATACGCCACGCTTTGCTTCGCCACGAGATCAAACACCTCAAGAGGCACAACCAGGCGATGATGAATATCTTCAGACCGTATTGGCGTATTCGTGGTACGCTCACGCTCAAAGCGCGTATAGCGCCTCTTGATCGCCAGGAACATTACCACTAGCACAGGAATGAGCAGGACAACCACCCAGGCTCCCTCAAAAAACTTGGAGAAGGTGATAATGAGCGCCACCAGCAGCGTGGTGCATGCTCCCAGGCCGTTGATCACCAGACTCCGCTTCCAGTGCGGACCGCGCAGGCGCCACCAGTGTTGCACCATGCCAGCCTGCGAGAGCGTAAACGACATAAAGACGCCCACGGCAAACAGGTTTATCAGGGCATTCGTACTGCCTTTAAAGACGACGAGCATGAGACCTGCCAGGAGCGCCAGGACGAGAATCCCCGTCGTAAACGCCAGGCGGTCACCGCGCAACGTGAACATGCCAGGCAGAAATTTATCGCGCGCCAACAGGGAGGTCAAGCGTGGAAAGTCGGAATAGCTGGTTTCGGCTGAGAGGGTCAGAATCCCCAGCGTGGCTATTTGGAAGACCGGAAACAGGAACCCCAAAGGTCCGTTAAACACCTGCATCGCAATCTGAGCAATCACGGTCGGATTACCCGCAGCATTGGCCTCCACATGGAAGGTCATCGCCAGCACCGTAATCCCAAGGAAAAGCGTTCCCAGAATCACCGCCATCCAGATCAGGGTCGTAGCAGCATTGCGTGTCTCGGGCTTTTGAAAGGCGGGGATGCCATTGGAAATGGCTTCCACTCCCGTCATCGCCGAACAGCCCGTCGCAAACGCGCGCAGCAGCAGGAACAGCGTCAATGGTTCTGTCTGCGGTAATGGGGCAAACTGGCCGATCAAGGGTTGGTGGCCCACCACAAAGGCCTTGATGACCCCTACGATGATGAGCAACATGGCAGTCGCCACAAAAAAGTAGGTGGGAAAAGCTAAAATCGATCCTGACTCATGATATACGGAGACAAGATAGGGAAGAGAGAGGCCAGATTCAGCACACCAGCGGCAATACTGACAGCAACATTGAGCACGTAGTCAATGAGCAGCGCTGCCGCCGCCACGAGTCCGGCCACCGTCCCCAGATTTTCTTTCGCGACAATATAGGAACCGCCACCATTGGGGTAGGCTGGAATGGTTTGACGATAGGAGATCGCGACGATAGCTAACAGCGCGATAATCACCAGACTAATCGGCAAGGTTAAACCAAGATGCCCGGATCCCGCAACTACAAGAGTAAACAGAATGGCCTCCGTTGCATAGGCCACGGAAGAAATGGCATCAGAGGAGAGGACCGCTAGCGCTTTCACCTTCGTCAGGCGTTCACGTTGGGCACTCTCTGTGGCGATGGGTGGACCAATCAAGATGCGCTTGGTGTAGTACCAAAGCAGACCCAGAGGACTGTGCGGAACAGTGAGCTGCTCGGTCGCTTCAAGGACGCCATTACGGACCCGTCGCAACACCTTCTCTTGCTCACCCACCAGGCGCAAGCGCGTCTGGTCTCCTGCCCGTTGGGCAGGGGGAGGCAGACGTAAAGCGAAGTCGTTGACGGCCCTCGTGGGAGCATTCTGCGCCGAGGAGTCCCCAATGACAGCAGTAGGAATGGAAGAAGGAGATTGCTGCCCATCATGTTGCTCCATACGGTTTCCCCTTTCTGGTCTATTTTTGCACCTGATCGTCTCGTTGTTTGGCCGTGCAGAGCGCTTCGCTGGTGCGAGAGCGCACTTCAGGTCCGCTCTCGCACGAGAAGTTGTTGCTCCGTGTTAGCTGTCAATCATTGTATCACTCCAAATTGCCTCATCCAGTTTTTGGCCAATAGGAGATGCCTGAGTAGAGAAAAGTATCA
>VBHI01000015.1 GCA_005881495.1 Chloroflexota bacterium | reverse complement strand
GGCTGTGGTTGGCGTGGCACCGTGCCAATGTTTCTCAGCAGGCTCGAACCAGATCACGTCCCCTGGGCGAATGTCCTCGATGGGACCACCCCAGCGTTGGACCCGGCCACAGCCAGCCGTCACGATCAGGGTCTGGCGAAGCCTGGTGGCTGTGCCATGCTTCCCGAGCGCCGGGTTCAACCGTGATACTCACCCCGACCGCACGTGCCGGAGCGGGTGCCTCGAACAGGGGGTCAAGGCGTATCGTGCCGGTAAAGTACTCGGACGGTCCTTTCCCGGAAGGCTGTGAGCCACTTCTTGTGATGTCCATGTGCTCAATTCCTCCACCATGCTTACACAAGCAGAGAGGCATGTTCTCTGTCTGGTGGTAATTATAGACACTTTGGAGCACAGGGTGGTAGAATAATTAGTGAAAATGATTGGCTGATTCTGCACATCTTGCAGATGGATGATGGAGAAACCAGAGAAGAGGTTCCGATGCATGTGATGATCCACAAGCCTGCAGAACGCGAGGCCCAGCTGATGCAAGCCAACCGCGAGGAACTGGTGGAGCGGATTGGGCGAGCCATGCGCGAAGATGGGACCACCCAGCCGTTCCCAGGGCTGCACCTGTACCGCCGCTCCTCGCCTCTGGAACTGCTTCACGGTGTGAGCGAGCCATCCGTGGCCGTGATTGCCCAGGGCAGCAAGGAAGTCCTTCTGGGCGAGAACCGCTACCGGTACGGCCCCTCACAGTATCTGCTGGCCACCGTCGAGCTGCCCACCATCCGCCGCGTTCTCGAAGCCTCGAAGGAGCGGCCCTACCTCAGTCTGCGCCTGGAACTCGCTCCCACCCTCGTCGGTGAGGTCTTGCTTGAGGCCGGTCACACCTCGCCTCCAGGCCGCGCTGATGTGAGGGGCATCGATGTCAGTCTGTTGGATGCGAACCTACTGGACGCCTTCGCGCGGCTCGTCAGACTCCTGGATGCCCCTGCCGAAGCAGGGGTCCTTATGCCGCTGATCACGCGGGAAATTGTCTACCGGCTCCTGATGGGAGAGCAGGGTGCCAGGCTCCGTCACCTGGCGATCCTGGGAGGCTACACCCCCTCCATCGCCAGAGCGATCGGGCGACTGCGTCGCGACTTCGACCAGCCACTTCACATCGAGGAGATGGCTCGCGAGCTGGGCATGAGCGTCTCCGGGTTGCGCCTGCACTTCAAGGCCGTCACGGCGATGAGCCCCTCGCAATTCCAGAAGCAGTTGCGGCTGCAGGAGGCCCGCCGTCTGATGCTGGGCGAAGACCTCGACGCGGCCAGTGCGGCCTATCGCGTGGGCTACCACGACGCCTCGCACTTCAATCGGGAGTACAAAAGCCTCTTCGGCGTCCCCCCCATGCGCGACGTGCACCGGCTGCGGGAAGCGGCGCAGGAGCGCGCTGGCTGATGAGAAAGACGAGAACCGCTCTAAAGGAGGAAGGCCATGACTGAGATGCATGCGCCGGAAAGGAACTGGGCCGGCAACTACACGTACCGGGCGCAGAAGCTGCACCGACCGACGACGATTGAACAGGTGCAGGAGATCGTCGCCAACGCTGCCAGCGTGCATGTGCTGGGCTCGCGGCACTCGTTCAACGACATCGCCGACTCCTCGGAACTGATCTCGCTCGAGAACCTGCCCGCTGACGTGGTCGTCGACCATCAAGCACACACGGTCTCCTTGGGTGGAGATGTGAAGTACGGCAATCTGGCCAAGACGCTGAACGAGGAGGGTGTGGCCCTGCACACCCTCGCATCGCTTCCCCACATCTCCGTCGCGGGTGCCGTGGCGACGGCGACGCACGGCTCGGGCGTCACCTGTGGCAACCTGGCGACCGCGGTCGCCTGGCTCTCGATCGTGACGTCCAGCGGTGAGATCATCAAGGCATCCAGAGGCGACCCCGACTTCGACGGCCTGGTGGTCGGACTGGGCGCCCTCGGCGCAGTCACCCGGATCACTCTGGACGTGCAGCCTGCCTACGAGGTGAAGCAGCGGGTGTTCGAAGGTCTCAGCTGGAAGGTGCTCTACGACCACTTCGACGAGATCACCTCCTGCGGCTACAGCGTCAGCATCTTCACCCGCTGGGGCCAGACCAATGAGCAGGTATGGGTCAAGAGCCGGACGGATCAACCCGACCGGGTTGAGGGTGACCTCTTCGGCGCGGTTGCAGCAACGGTTGATCGGAACCCGATCTTCGAACTCGATCCGACCTCTTGTACGCCGCAGTTGGGCCGGCCCGGTCTCTGGTCCGACCGCTTACCGCATTTCCGCATGGGCTACACGCCCAGCCGCGGCCAAGAAATCCAGTCGGAGTACCTCTTCCCGCGCCGACATGCCATGGGGGCCATAGAAGCCGTGCGCGCCCTCGCAGAGAGGATGCGACCAATCCTGCTGGTGAGCGAGATTCGCCGGGTGGCCGCCGATCGGCTGTGGATGAGCATGAACTACGAGGAAGACTCCGTCGCCATCCACTTCACTTGGAAGCGCGAGCCAGAGGCGGTCCAGCAGATGGTCGCCCAGATCGAGGATGCCCTTAGCCCGTTCGAGGCGCGCCCGCACTGGGGCAAGGTCTTCCATGCCGACGCAGCGGCAATCGCTGCGCTCTACAAGCGCCATTCCGACTTCGTCCGCCTGCTGGAGCGGCTCGACCCGCGCGGCGCGTTCCGCAACTTATGGCTCAAGGCCCGCGTGCTCAGCGACAAGTAAGGAAGGGTGGAACGTGCAGCTCATGTTCCTCTCATCGTCCTGCGCCTCCCGTTCGAGCCAGCTTCGAACGGCGGCGTTGAGCCGTGCCTCATCTCGACCCCCAAAGCTCAACACCAACCCGACCACCTCTGAGCTCTGCTCAGCGACCTGGATGTACTGATAGCTAAAACGATTGCCGTCCCGACGGAAGAAGTGCTGTAAACGCTCGATCAACCCGCTCGCGTGTTCTTCTCGCACAGGAGAGGTGACGTGTGTATGCGTATACGCTGAGCAAAGCAGGACCGCTGCTACCTCAGCGTCGCCTGGCTGTGCTGGTCTGATCTGTATCGACTCTCGCATCGTTGCTCAGAGAGATAGTTGCCATCGCCGTGGTTGATGGCCGGACGGTCTGTACCTGCTCACTATACCACACTGCTCCACCCTGCACCTCCCCACGGCACTTGAGCCTGCGATAGCCTCGCCTGCGCCAGGCTTGTGCTAGTCCTGGCTTGTCTCCTGCGGCTGGGAGTGTTCAATGGCCATGTAGGTCACGACATCCCACGCATTGTGAATCCCCATGAACAGGAGCAGCAGCGTCACCGCCGCGATGATGAACAGGACCAGTCCCGGAAAGATTGGAAGCAGAATCGCCGCGACGACCAGGGCGCTGTAGGAGATGAGTGGCAAGAGCGTGTACCACAGCCAGTCAGAGCGCACCAGTTGATAGCCCACCAGACGGTGACGCACCTCCCAGAGCACGATGAGGACGAAGCTCACCCCCCCCAGACCAGCCAGGCCCAGCAGCAAAGCAGCCGTCCAGAGGGTCGGCCAGGGTGCGCTCAGCAGCGCGGCGCTCAGCAGCGCGGTACCAAAATGCACCATGGTGGAGGTGTTGAAGACCCTCACATGGCTTCATGACGACGACGGGCGCACCCGCAGCTGTGCCATCAAGGTGATGACCACGAACATCAAGCCCGAAAGCCGGGCCGCCGCGGTGCCAACGATGACGTAATAGTTTTGCCAGGCGGCAGGTGGGGCCAGCAGAGCTTCTGAGATAATGGATTCCCCCTTCCATGAACAGGTCAACAGTCGACGACTCATGCGCCAGAGCCCAGGAGGCACGATGGGACGGCCAGAACCGAGCTGGCAGCTCACTCGAGTGGGACTTCGACGGCCACGTCGAGCTTGGGGTAGTAGGCCTTCACTTGCCCCGCGCCGTACTTGTCTCGGAACTTCTGGGCGACCTCGCCGACCTGCGCCTCATCGGTGAGAAGATGGGTGCTCGTGGTGAACGTCTTCCCTCTGGTGGCCAGGCGGATGGTCGGTGTCTTGCGCAGGTTTTTGTACCAGTCGGTATTTGATCCCTTCACTGGGAGCAGAGAGAGCTTTTCGCCTTCCAGGACGAACCAAACGGGGTAGAAAAGGATCGACCGGACGTGCGACCGGTCACGGTGATCTCGATGATCTGGGTGCCCTGCAGGGCCGTGCGAAAATCTGTCTGCACCATAGGGATCTCCTTTGTCAATGGATACGCATCGAGTGTCGCGAACCGAGCTTGAGCCATGCGAACATCCGATGGCTTCCTCCTCCTCACCATGCGCATCACATGCTCACTTTTCTGTGCCAAAGCTGCTCAACTTTTCACGTCATGTACGACAGAGGACAAGCCTATTCCGTTTCGGCTAAGACCTCCATAGCTATATTGACTGCCGTCATCGCGCACGGCCATCCAGCATAGAAAGCTAGATGCGTGAACAGCTCGGCAAGTTCGTCTTTGCTGATCCCATTCTCTCGGGCGCAGGCAAGATGAAAGGGTAATTCGTTGGTCCGATACAGCGCGACGAGGGTCGCGACCGTAATCAAGCTCCGGTCGCGCTTGGAGAGTCCAGGACGTTCCCAAATGTCGCGCGATCTGCACCTTTTCGTTCAGTTCCATTAACTTCGGTACGAAGTCTCTTCTCTTCTGTATCGTCTCTTGGGTGTTAGGCTGTTCTTGAGGCATGGTCTGTTCTCCTTTGTTTGTCGTTCAATGGCGATCAAGACAAGCGCGCGTTTGCTCGTCTTCATACGCCTGATGGAATGAGAAGACTCGTCTGTGGAGTCATGTCCACATGGGTAGCAGCGTTTCTGCGCGATCCGTGGCAGGTGCAGGAGTCACAGAAAGTGAAGAGATTTCATTGCGCCATTGTGGAGTCATGTCCACATCGAGAGCAGCGAGCGAAGGCTCAAGCTGTTCTCCATTTCTTGCCCCGATAATGGGTGCTGTTATTGCAGGATTGGACATCACCCAGGCAACGGCAAGCGTTGCGGGGTGCATGCCATGTTCCGCAGCATAGGT
Organism: Chloroflexota bacterium; assembly: GCA_005881495.1. The sequence goes on along the minus strand of VBHI01000015.1, from coordinate 2,093 downwards.
AGTAAATCGGTCAGCTACCACAAAATTCATTTCATCCGCATAGCGAGCCGTATATCTTTGTTCTTCAACTAATCGTCCTTGCTCTGGTCGTTTATTCACCCCATATTTTCCTGTCAGCAGTCCACCTCCTAAAGGACTAAAGGAGATCACTCCCAGTTGTTCGGAAACGGCGAGAGGCAAAATTTCGACCTCAGCTTGACGTTTCACCAGATTATACATGGGTTGTATTAATTCAAAGCGAACCAGTTGTTCCTTGGCAGAAATCCCTAATGCCTTGGCAATTTGCCAAGCTGCCCAATTGCTTACCGCCGGATAGAGAATCTTCCCTTGTGCTTGAAGGTCATCAAGGGCACGAAGGGTTTCTTCCATAGGAGTGTTCTCATCAAAAAGATGCACAAAGTAAAAATCAATGCGATCAGTCTTTAAGCGTCGTAAGCTATTTTCAACTTCAAGCATGATATGACGACGGGAGAGTCCCCTCGCATTAATGTCTTTTCCCATGGGATAAAACACTTTTGTCGTGATTACCATTTCATCCCGACAATCAGCAAGACACTCCCCGAGGATTTCTTCAGACCGCCCTTGGCTATACACGTTTGCCGTATCAAAAAAGTTAATACCAGCTTCACGACAACGGTGAAACATCGCTTTAGATGTTTCTTCATCAGCGTTTCCGCCAAAAGACATCGTCCCAAAACATAAACTGGAGACCTGAATTCCCGTTTTCCCTACGGTGCGATATTTCATAATACACCCTCCTCATTCTAGGTACTTATTACGACACTCCTTTGAATTGGCACCTCTCTCTGGCAGGTCTCATACCTTCTCACAGCGGGATCTTCCCTTGAAGAAAAGTCCAGCATACCTACAAAAGCAGAGAAGCATGTTCTCTATCTGGGGTAATTATAGACGCGCCTTCGCACAGGGTGGTAGAATAATTAGCGCAAATGATTGGCTGATTCTGCACATCTTGCAGATGGATGATGGAGAAACCAGAGAAGAGGCTCCTAAATATCTCCTGGACTAGATCATATTGCTTACTTCTGTGCTAATCTTGGCTTAATCGTCGCTGCTCCCTGTGCAGCCAGGACTTGCTCTGGGGTCATGGTTCGTCCCTCGGCCCACGCGGTGGCAAAGGGCTTTTCTCCAAGTTGAGCGCGAGCGGCGGTGACTGAGGACTCATAGGCAGGACGTTCGACAGGAGGGATGGGGGCACCACTCGTTTCGCGCAGCGTCTCCGCCGCACCCCACAACCGTGCCGCCTATGACAACTCTCCCTGCACTGCAACCACGCGTGCCAAACCTTCCAGGCCAAAGGCCACCGTCTGTCTGTTCCCCGTCTTGCGCGCCACCGCTATGCCTTCCTCGTAGAGCGATTGGGAACGCGCATCGTCCCCTCCAGCAGCGACGACCTGCGCTAATGCGTAGAGTGATACGGTCATGCCATACTGGTGTCTCATCTCCTTGAAGAGCGCCACCGCCTGCTCAACTCGCGAGTATGCCAGAGCCGTCTCCCCTTCATCGAGGGCGAGCAGCCCTGAGAGTTGGAGATAGTAAGCGATACTCTCTTTGTCGCCCAACTCTTGATAGAGTGCCAAGCTCTCCTCAAGCCACGTGTGTGCCTGTGTCAGGTCACCCTGAGACACATAGCACAACCGCGCCAGGTTGAAGAGCGAGTCGGCAATACTGGTTGTGTCTCCCAGTTCCTTATTCATCTCCAGACTGTCTTCGAGCAGGCTGCGTGCTCTGACGTACTCACCTTGATCGATGACCAGGTTCCCCAGGTAGACCAGTGCATAGGCGACTGACCTCTTGTCACCCAACTCTTTGAAAAGTGCTAAGGATTCCTCTTCTTGTGAGCGCGCCATTGCGAGGTTCCCCCTCCCCCAGGCGATAGCTGCGAGCAGATGGAAGGAGGAGGCAATACCCGCAGTGTCCCCCAGTTCCCGGTACAGTGCCAGACTCTCCTCGCAGAGCGCCTCCGCTCGATCAAGATAGTCCAGGCTCACATTGAGTCTCGTGGCAGCAAAGAGCGCTTTTGCCCGCACAGATGCGGCCACCCCATCGCTTCGCAAGAGCGCTCGCTCCAGAAA
>VBHI01000014.1:10898-13876 GCA_005881495.1 Chloroflexota bacterium | reverse complement strand
AAGCAGGGAGAAAGAAACATATTGTTGCACCAATTGAAGCGTTACTGCTGAATTGGTGGTGGCAACGCCACCACCGGTGTTCGTCGGCTTCGGGGTGACGCCGGTGGTCGGGGTCTGGGTACTTCCTGCGCCCATCGGTATCAAATCGAGCACGCGGTGCAAAGCGGCATCCATGATATAGAGGTGGGGCTCACCATTGACAGAACTGACGGCGAGCGCACTTGACGAGACGGTACCAGGGATATCCAATGACTTTGTCCCTCCCTGGATAACAGTCGGCACAGGGGTCTGCGCGATAAACTTTGCATTCACCGGAAGAGGTTGCGCTATAGGAGTAGTGACCAGAACGCTGGTTTCAGACGCATTTTGCGACCCAGCCATGAGTTGCAGGCTCTGCACCGAACCACCCGCGTGCAGAAAGAACAGCTCGTGATTAGGGAAAGCGGCGACGCTCATAATGGTATCTGAGGAAGAGAAGGTACTTTGTGTTGTTTGTGCGAGTGGCTTGCCTGCCTTCGGAGAGAAATCCATGATATGTGTTTCCGTTTGTGCTGTGTTCGAGCCGAACACCACGTAGACATCTGAACCAGAAGCGGTGATGAGCATAGGAATCTGGCCAGCTTGAATCAGTTGCGGGTCAATCTGAGCACTGCCATCAAAAACAGGATGCTCAGGTTTTGCCTGCTCCGGTGAAAAAAGGTTGAGGGTATAGGTAGTGGTGGGCCCTGGAGCACCAGCCTTATTGGGTAGTGCTGTCAGTAAGACCAGTTCGGATCCAGTGCTGGCAATAGCCAGCACTTTGGTTTCGGCAGTAACAGGCAAGGGAACGAGAAGCAAGCTGTTGTTGTTCACCCGGTATAATGTATTATCCACGCCCAGAGCATACAACAGAGGTATATTTTGCCCATTGACTTTCCCCATCACCTGGGCAAGGGTTTTTGCCTCAGTGCCGGTTGTACCATCGTTGATGGCATTTGCATTGGCGTTGGAGGAGCACAGGAGCGTGATCGCGGATAGCTTGTTATAGCTCACAATAGCAGCCTGAACGCTAGGTGTCAGGTCAGTCTCAAGGAGACGAACGATTGACTTGCGCTGCGTGTCGGTTAACGAGTTATTCTGAAGCAGAGTCCGCAGGGTGCTTTGAGTACTGGCAAGCTCATGGAGAGCTGCAGTAGGGTTGGTGGAAACTTCCTGGTTAGCTTTGTCAATGGCAATGCCAGCATCGTGCACATGTTGTGCCACATTCGTGCCAATTGTCATCCGCGAATAGAGGTACATCCCTCCACCAACAGTAGCCAGTACTACCACGATAAGTAAGGCCAATAGAGGATACAAAAGACGGCTGCGGCTCCGTCTCTGAGTATTGAAAACAGGTTGGGGCGCGGTATCTATGCTATCAAGTGCCAGGGGGCCACTACTGAAATGTTGAGGGCTACTTGTAATCCGACCATCACCTATCATTGCTGCAGGAGCAGGGGAGCCAGCAGTCAATCCAAGTAAGGCCGGATCTTCGCCCAATTCACGTCCACCCACCGGTACTGGGCGGCGGACATTAGGAGGTTCCCAGCCAACCTGCTTTACAGATACAACGATTGCAGTGATATTATCAGGTCCACCATTCTCATTGGCGCGTTGTACAAGATGATACACACTATCTTGAGGACCAGATTGGTCAACAATCCTGCGTATCTCATCGTCGCTCACCAGGCCTGAGAGACCATCTGAACAGAGTACGAGCGCATCTTTTTCTTCTATCTGTTCAGGGAAGACATCGATCTCAACATCGGCCTGCGTACCCAAACAGCGCGTTATTACGTTTCGCTGTGCATGGGTACGGGCTTGATCTTCGGTCAATAGACCAGCTCTTACCTGTTCAGCTACCCAGGAGTGATCCTGTGAGACCTGCTTAACCTTTCCGTCGCGCACAATATACGCGCGGCTGTCACCAACGTTGGCAATGTACGCCATGTTGCCACGTAGAACGGCGGCAACGCAGGTCGTACCCATGCCACTGCGCAACATGTTTTCCGCAGCACGTTGATGTATCAAGGCGTTAGCATGTTTGATCGCATGGAGTAATGAGAAGGCAATATCATCACTATCGTCCTGATAGTACGCATTACTAACAGTATCTACAGCTAATTCACTCGCAACCTCACCAGCCGCATGTCCACCCATACCATCTGCAACAATAAACAAGGCGCCCTTTTTTGCCATCACCTGCGGATCTTTTGGGATGACATAGGCCATATTATCTTCATTGTGTTCACGTTTGCGACCAACGTCTGTTAGCTGTGCAACTTCGAGGCGGAGTTGTTTAGTGGCCAACGCACTTTTCTCCCGTAGTTAATAGCTTATAATTTGGGCGACACGCACTCTAGGCAATTACTGAAACTTTAGGCTATAATACACCGACAAAAAGAAAAACGCAATGCATCTTCTCATTTATGCGCTTTTATGAACGCTCTTGCGAGTGCTAATAAAGGTGAGTATACTCTCCCTACCCTATACACGCAAGATGCGTGGTATGGGGATATTATAACTATACCATTACGGAGAGTCACAATAAGAATATTGTAAAAGAGGCTAGATATGCAACTGACGCAGTTCGGTGAACACACATGGGTTATCCAGGGTGGGGCCAACATAGGAGTGATTGCCTATGGAGAACGCTGCCTTATCATAGATAGTGGTATGGACAAGGACATAGGACGCGATATCCTGAACCAGGTAAAGAAGTTGGGCCTGGCTCCCAGCGCATTACTGGTCACTCACGCCCATGCTGACCACTTCGGAGGAGCGCAGTATCTTGTGCGACAGACAGGACTAAAGGTCTATGCAAGCCGTGTAGAGGCAGCCGTTATGTCTGGACCGATTTTAGAGCCACTCTACCTCTTCAGCGGAGCCACTCCTCCACGCGAGTTACAGCACAAATTCTTGTTAGCCAAACCATGCCTGGTAGATACTGTGCTTGAAGG